>CALCRH010000223.1 GCA_937894515.1 uncultured Clostridia bacterium
AAGCCTGACACGAACAACTGGCCGAAGATTTCAATCCAGCTTTTCATTTATGATTATCTGTGGGAATCGTTAAGAAAAGAAGAAACCAGGGTATATATAAAGAACAGCCTGGGAGAGGATGTGGAAAGCGTAGAACGTAAAAAGACGCTCCTGAAATATATCGACACCAGGCACGACGCCCAGCAAGACGGATACGTGGCGCTGCTGCACAAAAAAGGATACCGCGTGTACTGCCAGGCCAACGGGCAAAAGACATTTGACCGCAGCGGAGCCCACACAGGCTACATTGGAGTGCTGCGCAACGTTACCGAGCAGGTGCTCAGCAGCAAGCTCTCGCGCCACAACGAGCAGATCCTGAGGCAGCAGAGCTTACAGGTATTGACTATGTAACTGGAACATCAGATGCTCTTAACACAGCAGCACTTTTTGATGTAATGTTTAAGCAAAATCCAGATATCAAATCAGTTGGTCTTTTATACGACAATGGTCAGGATTCTTCAGCTACACCTATTGCAGCTGCAAAGGAGTATCTTGATGCGCAATACTACGATTTACCCGTGATCGGGCAGCTTTACGGCGGTAAGGGCGATCTGAACCCGGAGACCCTGCTGCAAAGCGGTGCCCAACTGATCCTTGACATCGGCGAAGCCAAGGCGGATATGGCCGGGGAACTGGATGCCCTGCAGGCACAAACCGGCCTGCCCTGTGTCCATATAGATGCGTCCCTTTCCACCATGGGCAGTACCTATCGTATGCTGGGCGACCTGTTGGACCTGCCGGTGGAGTCGGAAACGCTGGCGACCTACTGTGAAACCACCTATGCAAAAGCCTGTGCCTTGGCATCAGGGGTAGATAAAATACGGGCACTCTATGTTCTCGGGGATGCCGGGCTGAACGTGTTGGCAAAAGACTCCTATCACAGTCAGGCCTTTGATCTGCTATGCGACAATTTGGCAGTATTGGAGATCCCTTCTGCCAGGGGAATCGGCAGCGAAGTGAGTTTGGAGCAGATCCTGCTGTGGGATCCGGACTATATTGTCTTTGCCCCCGGTAGTATTTATGCCCGCGTAGCGGATGATCCTACCTGGCAGACCCTGACTGCCATTTCGGCAGGGCGTTACTGCCAGGTACCGGACGGCCCCTATAACTGGATGGGCTTTCCGCCGGGTGCCCAGCGTCTGCTGGGAATGCTGTGGCTGGGCAAAGTGCTGTACGGCAATGCTGCGGCATACGATCTCTACACCGAAACCGCCGCATTTTATCGCCTGTTTTATCACTGTGAGCTTTCCCGGGCACAGTTCGATGTTCTAACCGCCCATTCCCATTTTTAAGGAGACAGTATGCAGCATCTTTTTTTCACCGGCGAGAAAGGCGTAGGGAAATCCACTCTGGTCAGCGCCCTGCTCCGGGGAAAATCAAATATCGGCGGCTTTCGCACCGTAAAGCGGGACGGTGCAGTCTATTTGCTGCGCCCCGGAGAAGCAATCTGCCGGGAGAATTGCCTGTTTCTCTGCGGCGAAGAGGCAGATTCGGATCGCTTCAACACCTTGGGCTGTGCCGCCTTAACAGGTGAATTTGACACCATCCTGATGGACGAGCTGGGCCCTCACGAAGAAACTGCCGCCGCCTTTCAAGCTGTTGTCTTTCGTGCGCTGGACGGCGACACCCCTGTCATCGGTGTACTCCAAACGGCCGACAGCGCCTTTTTGCGGTGCGTTGCTTCCCACCCAAACGTACGGCTCATTGAAGTGACAACGGAAAACCGCGAGACGCTGTACCATCAACTTGCTGCGCCGCTGGTGGGCAGAGAAGTGCGGCGCTATGAAATGCTGGACTCCACCAGCGATGCAATCAAGCGCGCTCTTGCCGCCGGTGAAGCGCCCGATGGTTTGGTGGTGCTGGCAGATCAGCAGACAGCCGGTCGCGGCAGACGTGGCCGCAGCTTCCAATCCGCCGCCGGAAAAGGCCTCTACTGTTCCGTGCTTTTACAACCGGACTGTCCCGGCGGGCAGCTTCCCATGATCACCGCCTGGGCGGCGGTGGCGGTACGGGATGCCATCGCAAAGACCTGCGGTATCACACCCGGGATCAAGTGGCCCAATGATCTGGTCGTAAACGGCAAAAAGCTCTGCGGTATCCTCACCGAATTGGTCACAGCGCCGAAAAACAGCATCATTTTGGGCATCGGCATCAACCTTACCCAGACGGCATCTGACTTCGGCCCGGATCTTGCCCCGATTGCCGTTTCCCTCCGGGAAATCACACAAACCCAGCCCGATTTTCAGCAGTTACTGACAGCGCTTTTGGCAGAATTTGATACCCTGTACCGCCATTTCCCGGACAATGCCGCAGCGTATCTCTGCCGCTACCGGGCTGCGTGCCTGACACGCGGCCAAGTGATTGTCCACACCAATACCGGTGAACAGCAGGCTGCCGTATTGGGCGTCGGTGATGACTTTACTCTTACCGTTCGCTATGCCGATGGCCGTGAGGAATCCCTCGGCGCCGGCGAAGTATCGGTTCGCGGCGTGTATGGATACACATAGTTGATAAAATTGCTTGTGTATTTGGCTGCTCTATGCTATAATGAATCAAAAATGTGGAATAGTGTGTCCCGCAACAGAAAGGATATCGTATGAACAGCAAGTTTGAAAACGATCAGCTGACGATTTTTTTGCAGGGGCGGATCGATTCTGCCAATGCAGCGCAGATCGAGACGGAACTGACAGAGCTCATTGCCCGGAATCCCACCGGTTCTCTGGTGATTGATGTAGAGGATCTGGCTTATATTTCCAGCGCAGGACTGCGTATCATACTGCGTCTGCGCAAGCAGTTTGCCGACATGAAGGTGGTCAATGCCTCCAGCGAGGTTTATGACATCTTTGATATGACGGGCTTTACCGAGATGCTCACCGTGGAAAAAGCCTATCGCCGCATCAGCGTAGAGGGCTGTGAGGTGATCGGACAGGGTGCCAACGGCAAGGTCTACCGTATTGACCGTGACACCATTATCAAGGTGTACTTAAACCCTGACAGCCTGCCGGATATCCACCGGGAGCGCGAACTGGCGCGAAAAGCCTTCATCCTGGGAATTCCTACCGCCATTTCCTACGATGTGGTCAAGGTGGGGGATGGTTATGGTTCTGTGTTTGAACTGCTGGAGGCCAAGTCCATCGGCAAGCGCCTTGTAGACGAGCCGGAGAAGCTGGACGAGTATGTTGGTGTTATGGTGGATCTGTTGAAGAAGATTCACGGTACGTTGGTCAGACCCGGCGATATGCCGGACATGCGGGAGGTTGCCATTGGCTGGGCGAATTTCGTGAAGGATTACCTGCCGGCGGCTGCGGGTGAGAAGCTGGTCTCTCTTGTGACGGCAGTTCCCCGGGATGACCACATGATGCACGGTGACTACCACGTAAAAAACGTCATGCTGCAAGGCGAGGAAGCTCTGCTGATCGACATGGATACCCTGTGTGTGGGCCACCCGATCTTTGAGCTGGCTTCTATGTTCAACGCTTATCAGGGCTTTGGTGAACTGATCCATCAGCAGACCAAAAATTTTCTGGGTATCGAGTATGAAACCGCAGGTAAGATCTGGAGAAAGTCGCTGGCTCTGTATCTGGATACCGATGATGCCGCCCGGTTGGCGGAGGTTGAGGGCAAAGCCCGCATCATCGGCTATACACGCTTGATTCGTCGTTCCATTCGCCGCGGCGGTTTGGAAAATGAAAAAGATACCATTGATTTTTATATTGCAAATCTGATAGATTTACTGCAGAAGACAGATACACTTTTGTTCTAATAATTTGAGGAGGTATATAATTCATGGAAATCAAGAAGATGTCAAATGCAACTGATGTTACCCTGGAATTGACCGGCCGTTTGGACACCACCACGGCTCCCCAGCTGGAAGCTGAGCTGAAAGAGTGCATGAACAGTGCGGATAGCCTGATCCTGGACTTTGCCAAGCTGGAGTACATCTCTTCTGCCGGACTGCGCGTCCTTTTGGCTGCCCAGAAAGTTATGGGTAAAAAAGGTGGTATGAAGCTGCACAACGTGTGCCCGGAGATCATGGAAGTGTTTGAGATCACCGGCTTTTGTGATATTCTGACGATCGAATAATAGACTCTGATAAAGGAGGAGAGGCTCCTTGTGCGATATCATGCAGAAAAAACCGGAAGAGTGCGCCTACTCCTTTGTGCAGCACAAAGCCTGTGAATTCTTTCCCTGTCATCAGACAGAGCATCCGGCGGATTTTAACTGTCTGTTCTGCTATTGCCCTCTCTATACGCTGGGCAGCAAGTGCGGTGGAAACTTCCGGTATCTGGAAAACGGCGTCAAAGACTGTTCCGCCTGTCTGCTGCCCCATGGCCGCGGCAGTTACAGCTATATCATGAGTCGGTACGGCGAACTGATGGAGCTGGCAAAAAAGAATAAATAAACGGAACTATCCGACTTCCCGTTGGGGGAGTCGGATTTTCTTTGGATCATTGGTATAGTTGGGAAGAAAATGAAAGAAAAATTGCAGAAAACAGCTTGTGCTGTATTACAGTTTTGTGGTATAATCCCATTATCTTGGTAGCTTATGCCTAAGTGTCGATAACGGTAACGGAGGAATCCCTTTGAATTATTTGAGCCACCTTTGGCATGCATTGGATTTCGGATCCATGCGGAGTGTCTTTTTCCGTGTGATTTCTGTTCTGATCTGCCTGATCCTGCATGAGGTTTGCCACGGCTTGGCGGCCTATGCACTGGGCGACCCTACCGCGAAGCTGCGGCACCGGCTGAGTCTGAACCCCCTGCACCATATCGACTGGATGGGTCTTGCTGCCATGCTGTTTATCGGCGTTGGCTGGGCAAAACCCGTGCCGGTGAATCCCCGCTATTTCAAAAAGCCAAAGCTGGGAATGGCGCTGACAGCGCTGGCGGGACCGGTCAGTAATTTCCTGCTGTCATTTGTGCTGATACTTTTCCTGCGGCTTAATATGGCCGGACCAGAGGACAGTGTGAGACTATGGGTTTATTTTTTGGTGAGTACGGCGATGCTCTCTATTGGATTGGGGCTTTTCAATCTGCTCCCCATTCCACCGCTGGACGGCTCCAAAATTCTGGCGGTTCTCTTGCCGGATCGAGCCTATCGCTGGCTGATGCGTTGGGAACGGTACGGCATGGTGGTTGTGGTTCTGCTCATGAGCCTTGGTGCTGGGAGTGACGTGTTAGACCGCACGATACTTTGGGTATTTACACTATTTTGCCGCATGGTCGGCGTATAAGAGGACAAGACATTGGATAATCCTATTTTTAAACTGGAAAAAGTCATACAAGGCAGAGCAGACGAGGCACTGCAGGATTTTGAAGGGCCTCTGGATCTGATTTTATTTCTGCTGAGCAAGAATAAGATCGAGATCCAGGACATTCCCATTGCCCTGATTTTGGAGCAGTATCTGGAATATCTGGAAAAGCGCAAGGAGATGGATCTGGAGATTGCCAGCGAGTTTGTCACCATGGCGGCTCACCTGATGTATATCAAAACCCGTATGCTGCTGAGTCTAGAGGATGAAGAGGCACAAAACGAGATGGATGCCCTGATCAAATCTCTGGAGGAACGGAAGCGCAGCGATATCTATTCCCGTATCAAGGAATTGGCAGATAAACTGTCCCCCTTAAGTGAGTTCGGCCGTGATATTCTTACCCGAAATCCGGAGCCTATGGAGCGTGGAAAGATCTACGAATATGAACAGGAACCAGCGGATCTGCTGATCGCCATGCAGGAGGTCACCGACCGTCGGGGCCAGACAGATTCCCCGGCGCCGCTCCATGCGTTTGACGAGATC
Organism: uncultured Clostridia bacterium; assembly: GCA_937894515.1. Taxonomy (GTDB): domain Bacteria; phylum Bacillota; class Clostridia; order Oscillospirales; family Oscillospiraceae; genus Vescimonas. The sequence continues at coordinate 5,835 of CALCRH010000223.1, forward strand.
GTCAAACATGAGCCCTACCCGGTGGAGAACAAGGCAAAGGAGATCTTCCACCGCTTAAAAGAGGGCGGCATCACCCGATTTTTGCTGCTCTTCCGCGGCAGTAAAAGCCGCAGCGAAATCGTGGCCACCTTTATGGCGGTGCTGGAGCTGTGCCGCAACCGTGTAATCAAGCTGGCCGGCGGCAGCAGTGACTGTACGGTGACCTGCGCCGGCGAACTGCCGGAGGATATGAAGTGGGAAGGATAAGAAAAGGTTAAAAATATGGATACTCTGGAAATGAAAGAAATCGAGGCGACTATCGAGGGCATTTTGTTTGCCTCCGGTGAGCCTGTCTCTGTGGATCGGATCTGCGTTGCCATGGATATGGATAAACCCACGGTAGAGCTGGTCTTACAAAAACTGATGGACTACTACGCCTATGAGCGCCGCGGAATGCGCGTGCTGCGCATGGAGGACAGCTATCAGCTCTGCTCTGCGCCGGATTATGCGGATACCATTCGCAAGGCCTTTGAGATTCGCAAGCCCGCCAAGCTCAGCCAGCCTGCGCTGGAGGTGCTGACGATTATCGCTTATTATCAGCCCACCACCCGCGCTTATGTGGATCAGATTCGCGGTGTGGACAGCTCCTATACGGTGGGACTGCTCTTGGAGCGCCATTTGATCGAGGAGTGCGGCAGACTGCAGGTGCCGGGCCGTCCAAGACTATATCGGACGACGCAGTCGTTTCTCCGGGCTTTCCATTTGAACTCGCTGGACGATCTGCCGGAGATGCCGGGAATGGATGGCGATGGCCAGATGCGGCTGGATGAAATCGAAACTCTGCCGGAACCTGGGGCAGAGAACGAGCAGGTGACCCTATAAGACGGAGGATATTTCAAGCTGAAAGGGGGAACAGTCGTGATCGCTCTTTATATTCTCGGCGGCATTCTGCTGCTGAATTTGCTGATCTTCTCTATCCCCGTCGGGGTGGAAATTGAGCTTGGAGAGAGCGTAAAAGTCAAGGCAAGGGTCGGATTCTTTTCCCATTCTATCCTGCCAAAACAGGAAAAAAGGAAGAAAAAATCGGAAAAACAGGGAAATAAAACGGAACAAAAAGGAAAAAAAGAGGGAAAGAAAAAGGAACTTGGACTGACCGCTGCGGACATACGAAGTGCCGTGCCGGCGATCTGGGAGAGCTTGCAGAAAGGACTCTCCAAAACAAGAACGAAAATGACTATCGACCCGCTGACGTTGTGTGTGATGATTGGCGGTGACGATCCGGCGGAGGTCGCCCAATGGTATGGTTGGGCAAGCGGTACTTTGTGGACGCTGATGCCCCAACTCCAGGAAAAGATCCGGATCCCTCATCCCCAGATCCACCTTGGTGTGGACTTTCAGGCGCCGAAAACGACTGTACAGGGGAAAATCGGGATCCGGTACCGGATCGGCGGACTGACTGCCATCGGATTTGCCTTTGCCCGCCCGGTGCTGAAATGGGGCCTGGCATTCCTGAAAAAGAAAAAACAGACACTTCCCAAATCGCAACAGATTACAAACGATACGGACAAAACAAATGCTGCATAGCAGAGGAAAGGATGTCGACTATGGAAATGAACGAGAAAAAGAGCAAGCTGGCAGAAATGATGGATTCCTCCATCAATAAGGTGCGGGAGATGGTGGAGACCAACACCATCGTCGGTCAGCCGATTTCCACCCCCGACGGTGTGACCCTGATCCCCGTTAACAAAATGAGCTTCGGCTTCGGCAGCGGCGGTACGGACTATGGCGCTTCGGCGGATAAGTTCGGCGGCGGTGCAGCAGCCGGTGTGAAGGTGGAGCCTGTGGCGTTCCTGGTGGTGAAGGACGGCGTGACTCGTATGCTGCCTGTCAGCGTACCGGCGGCTACTACGGTGGATCGTGTGATCGAACTGGTGCCGGAGGTCATGGACCGCGTGCAGAGCTTTGTCGACAAGAAAAAGGCGAACAGCGAGTTTTAAGTGCATAGAATGGGCATTACCGAGGTGATGCCCATTGAAGCGCATTTTGTGCGTGCTTATCCTGCTGCTTTTCTGCATAAAACCCTGCGGGGCGGAGACGATCGGCGTTTCCGCCTTGTCGGCCGTTTTGCTGGACTGTGACAGCGGGGAAGTCCTCTATGAAAAGAATGGCGATGATAAAATGCTGATCGCCAGTACCACCAAAATCATGACGGTGCTGGTGGCGTTGGACTGCGCCCGACTGGACGAGGTGGCAGAGGTGACTTACGCCCACATGGTAGAGGGATCTTCTATGTATCTCAAGCCGGGAGAGACGGTGACGGTGGAGGAGCTGCTGTATGGGCTTATGCTGTGCAGCGGCAATGACGCGGCACTATGCCTTGCCGAGCATTGCACCGGCAGTATTGACGGCTTTGTGGCGCTGATGAACGAAAAAGCGGCAGAGCTGGGCATGGAGAGGACTTCTTTTGAAAACCCAAATGGATTGGACGGCGAGAAGCATTACTCCACCGCCCGGGATATGGCGCTTTTGGCGCAGGCGGCGGCAAATGACCCGACATTTTGCCGGATCTGTTCCACCAAGAACGTACAGATCGGTGAGCGCACCATGACCAACCACAATAAGCTCCTGAGCCGTTTGGATGGGTGCATCGGCATGAAGACCGGGTACACCAAGGCAGCGGGGCGCACGCTGGTAAGCTGCTGTGAACGAAACGGGCGGCGGCTGGTGGCGGTGACGCTGTGCGATGGCGACGACTGGAATGACCACGAGAGATTGTACGAGTGGGGATTCGCACAAGTGAAGAGTGAAAAGTGAAAAAATGAGGTGAAGGCAAATTGGAATTTGCCTTCATAAAGGAGAAAGAGAAATGAAAAGAAGCTTTCTGTTAGTATTCGCTATGCTTTTCGTTGCCTTTAGTTTGACTGGCTGCAGCAAATACTCTTCGCACTATAACGCTGTCCTGCACGCTCATTCCAATGATTCTGATTCTGCTTGGACGAGTTTTCTCGAACTGGAAGGAACCGAAGTTTTTAAATTGAAATGCGAAAGCGACAAAACGGCGAGAATACAATATTCCGGAAAACTAGAAACCGGAAGCTTAACCGTGTATTATGACTGCGGAGGAACAAAAGCAGAACTGTTTTCGGTGGAGTCTGGAGATGAGATAAAAGAGTGCAGTGATGAACTTACCGCAGATACGGTTTATATCATTATTGAAACGAGTGAAAAATGCCAAAACGGCAATTTCAGTTTTGAGATAAACTACGATTGACGAATTCTGATTTGGCGGGTGGACAGGGTCGTCCGACCCTACGAAGAGATTGAAATACACAGAGGAGAACGGATATGGCGGAACGGGTGCAAAAGTGGATAGCGAAAAGCGGACTTTGCTCCCGGAGAAAGGCAGAGGAATGGATTGCCCAAGGCCGTGTGACCGTGGACGGAAAAGTTGCGGAAATTGGCGATAAAGCGGAAGAAACGCAAGTAATCTGTGTTGATGGAAAGGAAATCAGCTTTACAGATAAACCCACCTATATCCTGCTGAATAAACCACGCGGCTATGTCTGTACGCTGGCCGATGAACACGCCGAACATTTGGTGACGGAGTTGGTGGACTGCGGCGTGCGGGTCTATCCCGTGGGACGGCTGGACAAGGAGTCGGAAGGACTTTTGCTGCTGACCAACGATGGCGATTTCGCACAGTCTTTGATGCACCCCAAGGGGCAGGTAGACAAGATATATCATGTAACGGTGACAGGTGCGCTTTTCAACTGCGGGAAACGGTTGGCCGCGGTGACAGAGCTGGACGGCGAGGTTATCGTGCCGGCACAGGTGAAAGAACTGCGGCGGAATGATACTGCCGTAGAACTGGAGGTTACAATCCATCAGGGTAAAAACAGACAGATCCGGCGGATGTGCGAAACAGTAGGCTTACAGGTTTTGCGCCTGAAGAGAGTACAGGAGCATACGTTGAAACTGGGCAATCTGGAAGAGGGAAATTGGCGGTATTTGACCGCCGGCGAAATCCAAGAGTTGAAAGGAAGCGGTACCAGGTGAGAGAAAACGTACTGCACAAGATCCGGCTGGAGATGGACAAGCTGTCCAAGGGACAGAAGCGGATCGCCAAGTACATACTGGATAACTACGACAAGGCGGCATTTATGACGGCTGCGAAACTGGGAACCACAGTAGAGGTCAGTGAATCAACGGTGGTGCGCTTTGCCACGGAATTGGGTTATGCCGGCTATCCGGAGATGCAGAAGGCCTTGCAGGAGATCATTCGCGGCAAACTGACATCGGTGCAGCGAATGCAGGTGTCCCGAAACCAGATGGAGGGGCCGGATATTCTGGGCCATGTGATGCAGCGGGATGCCGACAGTATCCGCACCGCCATTGAGGGCGTGGACCGCGAGGAGTTTTCCCGGGTGGTGGACAAGCTGCTAAAAGCGGAGCATATCTATATTCTCGGTGTGCGCTCCAGCTCATTTCTGGCGGGGTATCTGAACTTTTACTTCCACCTGATTTTCAAGAACGTGGTTTTCGTGCAGAATACCGCTGCCGGCGAGATCTATGAGCAGATCATCCATATTGGGCCGGGTGACGTGCTGCTGGGTATCAGCTTTCCCCGGTACTCCAAGATGGTGATTCACGCGGTGGAAATGGCTCGTGAGCGTGGTGCGGACGTGATCGCTATCACCGACAGTCAGATGTCTCCGCTGTATCCGCTGGCTTCGGGGGTGCTTCTGGTGGGCTGCGATGCCATCTCCTTTGTGGACTCCATGGCGGCACCGCTGAGCCTTTTGAATGCACTGATCCTGGCTGTGGGTCGGGAACGGATGGAGGACGCATCTCATACCTTTATGGAGATGGAAAAGGTTTGGGAGAAGTACAGTATTTTCGGAAAAGCGGAAGAATGAAATCGGTTGTGGTAATCGGCGGCGGCGCCGCCGGATTGATGGCGGCGATTCGAGCCGCAGAATGCGGCGCCTTGGTGCGTCTGATCGAGCCCAACGAGAAGCTGGGAAAGAAATTGAATATTACCGGTAAAGGACGGTGCAATGTGACCAACGACACCGATCTGGACGGCTTGATGCAGAATATCCCGTGTAACGGCCGTTTCCTTTACAGCGCGTTTAGTCAGTGGATGCCGCAGGATACCATGGCGTTTTTTGAGCAGCAGGGCGTGCCGCTGAAGGTGGAGCGGGGAAACCGGGTGTTCCCGGTGTCGGACAGCGCGTTTGACATCAGTGATGCACTGAAAAAACGGCTGCGGCATTTGAAAGGAGAATGGATACATGACCGGGCGGCGCAGATCGTAACGGCGGACGGTGCAGTAGCCGCGGTGAAAGGGGAAAAGGAAACCTATCCCTGTGATGCGGCCATTCTCGCCACCGGCGGCGTCAGCTATCCGCTGACCGGGTCTACCGGCGATGGGTATCGCATGGCCCGGGAGCTGGGACATACGATCATCGAGCCCAAGGGGTCGCTGGTACCGCTGATCAGTCCGGACGAGGACTGCGCCGCCATGCAGGGATTGAGCCTGAAAAACGTGGAGCTGACAGCCTATAACAAGAAGAATAAGGCCGTTTACCGGGAATTTGGCGAGATGCTGTTCACCCATTTCGGCGTGTCGGGGCCGTTGGTACTATCTCTTTCCGCCCATCTGCGGAATTGGGGCAGGGAGAGTTATCGGCTGTCCATTGACTTGAAGCCGGCGCTGGACGAACAGAAGCTGGACGGGCGAATTTTGCGGGACATTGCAGAGAGTCCGAATAAGGACTTTGAGAAGATCGTGGCGGGGCTGGTAAACCGCAGCATGGTGCCGGTGATGCTGAAGCGGCTCGGTATCCCGGGAACGCTGAAAGCAAATTCGGTGACGAAGGAGCAGAGGCGGGCTTTGGTACAGCTTTTGAAGCACTTTACCGTGGCAGTTTCCGGGCCGCGGGGTGTGGCAGAGGCCATTGTTACCTCCGGCGGCGTGAAAGTTTCGGAGATCGAGCCCCAGACCATGGCATCGAAGCTGGTAGAGGGACTCTATTTTGCCGGAGAGATCATTGATGTGGATGCCTATACCGGCGGATTTAATTTACAAATTGCGTGGGCGACCGGTCATCTGGCCGGTCAGTCTGCGGCAGAGGGATAAGGAGTAGAATATGGCAGAGAAAAAGATTTATTCCGTGGCAGTGGATGGCCCCAGCGGCGCCGGCAAGAGCACGCTTTCCAAGGCAATCGCCAAGGAACTGGGCATTACCTATGTGGACACCGGCGCAATCTATCGAACCATCGGCCTGTATGTACAGCGTAAGGGCATTTCCCCCAAGGATCCTATTGCGGTGGCGGCCATTCTGCCGGAGATCCAGATCGACATGAAGCACGGCGAGGACGGCCTGCAGCATATGTATCTGTTGGGTGAGGATGTGACCACCCAGATCCGTCTGCCGGCAATCTCTATGTACGCCTCTGACGTGTCTGCCATTCCGGCGGTGCGGGAATACCTGTTGGAAATGCAGAGGGATCTGGCGCGGAAACAGAGCGTCATTATGGACGGACGGGACATTGCTACCGTGGTCCTGCCCCATGCAGATGTGAAGATTTTTTTGTATGCCGATCTGGAGGTGCGGGCTAAGCGCCGTTTTAAGGAACTGGAGGAACGCGGAACACCCAAGGCCTATGAGGAAGTGCTCAAGGAGATGGAGGAGCGGGATTATCAGGATACCCATCGTGAGATCGCGCCCTTGCAGCCAGCGGTGGATTCTATCATGGTGGACACCAGCGATATGGGCTTTTTCTATGCGAGAAATCTGCTGATCGATATGATCGAGGGAAGTGTAGGACTGTGAAAAATCCGTTTTATACGGCGATGTGGCGTCTGGGACGGCCGATTTTGCTGCTACTGCACCCGATTGATGTAAAGGGCAAGGAAAATCTGCCGGAGGAGCCGGTGCTTTTATGCGCCAACCACTCCAGTGCCTGGGATCCGATCCTGCTGATTTTGGCGCTGAAAGACGAGTATCCCCTGCGTATCATGGCAAAAAAGCAACTGTTCCAGATCCCCGTGGTGGGCGGCTTTTTGAAGATGATGGGCGTGTTTCCCGTGGACCGGGGCAACTCGGATATTTCGGCGATCCGTACCTCCATACAGAGCCTGCGGGACGGCTATAGCCTGTTGGTGTTTCCGGAGGGAACCCGGGTGGAGCAGCCGGGGCAGGTGCGGCCGAAAGGCGGCGTGGTGATGATCGGGATCCGCAGCGGGGTCAAGCTGCTGCCGGTTTACATCGGGACAGAGAAAAAGCTGTTTCACAAGGTGCCGATCATCATCGGTGAAACCTATGCGCCGGCGTTTACCGGACGGCATGGTACAGCAGAAGAGTATCAGGACGGCGCAGACGAGATCATGCGGCGAGCCTATGAGCTGGGGAACAAGTCATGAAAGTTGTGCAAGCACAGAGTGCCGGCTTTTGCTACGGCGTGGAACGCGCTGTAAAGATTGCCGAAGAAACGGCGGAACAATACGGCAGATGCAAGATGCTGGGCAGTATCGTACATAACGCCAATGTAGTGGCAGGCTTAGCGGCACTGGGCGCCAGAGAAGTGAGCGGCGTACAGGAGATCCGGCAGGGCGATACCGTGCTGGTGCGTGCCCACGGAGAGCGCAAGGAAGTGTTAGAGGAGCTGGAACGGCGGGAAGCGATATGTGTCAATGCCACTTGTCCCAACGTGCTGCGGATCCAAAAACTGGTAGCGCAGGCAGATGAAGAGGGGAGAACGCCCATTATTATCGGCGAGGTACACCATCCTGAGGTGATGGGAATTGCCAGCTGGTGCAGCCGCAGCGTGGTATTTGAAAATGTGGACGAGCTGGAAAAATGGCTCCATGAGGACGAAAATCGTCTGGATTTGCCCATCACCGCTGTGGCGCAGACCACCTGTATTCGCGCAATTTGGGAAAGTTCTGCAAAAAAAATAAAAAAAGAGTGTACAAACGCAAAATTATTTGATACAATATGTAATGCTACGCAAATGCGCCAATCGGAAGCGGCTGATTTAGCTGCCAGGGTGGACGCAATGGTGGTAGTGGGTGACGGAAAAAGTGCCAACACCAAGCACCTGACGGAGATTTGCAGACAGCACTGCGGCCGGGTCTATCAGATCGAACGGGCCGAAGAACTGCAGGCGGATTGGTTTGCCGGATGCAAGGTGGCGGGGCTGACTGCCGGTGCTTCTACCCCTGCGGGCATCATTAAGGAGGTAAACAAAACGATGAGTGAAGAAATCAAGACCACAGAAGCCATGGAAGAGAGCTTCGAAGAACTGCTGGAAAAATCTTTTAAAACTTTAAATACAGGAGATAAGGTAACCGGTATTGTTACGGCGATCGGCCCCACCGAGGTGCAGGTCGATCTGGGCACCAAGCAGGCTGGCTATATCGACATCGATGAGCTGTCTGCCGATCCCAACGTCAAGCCCGAGGATGTCGTCAAGGTCGGCGACGAGATCGAGCTGTTCGTGATCCGCGTCAATGACGTGGACGGCTACGCCAAGCTGTCCAAGAAGCGTCTGGATGCCCAGAAGATCTGGGAAGACATTGCCCAGTATGCCGAGGACAAGACCACCGTGGAGGGTAAGGTCACCGAGGAGAACAAGGGCGGTATCGTTGTGAATGTCAAGGGCATCCGCGTGTTCGTCCCCGCTTCCCAGTCCGGTCTGCCCCGCGGCGCTGAGCTGAGTGAGATGATCGGCAAGACCGTTTCTCTGCGCATCACTGAGGTCAACCGTGCACGCCGCCGCGTTGTAGGCTCCATCAAGGCCGTTTCCTATGAGCAGCGCGCTGCCGCACAGGCTGAGATCTGGAATAGCATCGAAGAGGGTAAGCGCTACACCGGTACCGTCAAGTCCATGACCAGCTACGGCGTATTTGTGGACATCGGCGGTGTGGACGGCATGGTCCATATCTCTGAACTGAGCTGGAGCCGCATCAAGAATCCCGCCGAGGTCGTTTCCGTGGGCGATACCCTGGACGTGTACGTCATCTCCTTCGACTCTGAGAAGCGCAAGATCTCCCTGGGTGTGAAGGATCGTTCCAGCAATCCCTGGGACAAGTTCATGGCTACCTATCATGTGGGTGACGTGGCCAACGTACGTATTGTGAAGCTGATGACCTTCGGCGCTTTCGCTGAGGTTGTTCCCGGCGTGGACGGCCTGATCCACATCTCCCAGATCGCTAACCGCCGCATTGAAAAGCCCGGTGATGAGCTGTCTGAGGGTCAGATGGTGGATGCCAAGATTACCGCTGTGGACGAAGAGAAGCAGAAGATTTCCCTGTCCATCCGCGCTTTGCTGGCTCCCGCTGCAGAAGAGGCTGCTGAGGAAGCGGAAGAAGCTGCCGAGACCGAGGAATAAGATCCAAACAAAAAAAGAACGCCCATGCGGGCGTTCTTTTTTTGCTGTTTTTGATAAAAAGTGCAGGTTGGAATTGGTCAAGGCGACAAAATTGATATTTCTTTCACAAAATACTATCCTTAGGAGAAAGATTGTGCTAAAATTAACGATGGTTCAAAAAAGCACAAGGAGGAAGAGCGTATGCCATTTGCAGATTTTCAAAAGATGTATCAGGAGAAATTGGTGACCGCGGACGAAGCGGTGAAAGTCATCAAGTCCGGCGACTGGGTGGACTATGGTTTTTGCGCCATTCATCCTCGGGTGCTGGACGAGGCGTTGGCGCGTCGGGCACCGGAGCTGGAGGACGTGAAGGTTCGCGGCGGTATCAGCCTGTGGAAGCCGGCCATCTTTGACATCGAAGATCCGGTACACCATATCATTTTTAACTCCCACCACATGAGTGGCGTGGAGCGGCATCACATTGAGACCGGCGCCGGCTTCCATGAACCCATGCGTTATTCTGAGCTGCCCCGGTATTATACCGATCACATCACGCCGCCGGATGTGGCTATGTTCCAGGTAGCTCCCATGGACGAACACGGCTATTTCAACTTTGGCCTGTCAGCCAGCCATATTCGGGCGGTATGCGACAAGGCCAAGGTCATTATTGTGGAGGTCAACCGGAATATGCCCCGGTGTCTGGGCGGTTTTGACGAGTGCATCCATGTTTCTGAGGTGGACATGATCGTGGAGGGCCGCAACGATCCCATGGGCATTCAGCCCAGCAATCCCCCTACTGAGGTGGACAAGACCGTGGCCAAGCTGATCGTGGAGCAGATCCCCAACGGCGCCTGCCTGCAGCTGGGTATCGGCGGCATGCCCAATACCGTGGGCGCTATGCTGTGCGATTCCGATCTGAAGGACTTGGGCGTACATACCGAGATGTATGTGGATGCCTATGTGGATCTGGCTATGGCAGGGAAGGTGACCTGCCAGAAGAAGACCATCGACAAAGGGCGGCAGGTCTATGCGTTTGCGGCGGGTACCCAGAAGCTTTACGATTATCTGAACGATAATCCGGCCTGCATGGCGGCACCTATCAGTTATACCAACGATATTCGCACGGTGGCGGCTATTGATAACTTCGTGTCCATCAACAACGCGGTGGACGTGGACCTGTACGGTCAGGTCAACGGTGAGACTGCCGGTATCAAGCAGATCTCCGGTGCAGGCGGACAGCAGGACTTCGTGCTGGGCGCTTACCTCAGCAAGGGAGGCAAGAGCTTTATCTGTCTGAGTTCTACCCACAAGAATAAAGACGGATCGCTGGGCTCCCGCATTCGCCCCACGCTTCAGCCGGGCAGCGTAGTGACGGATACCCGTGTGAACACCATGTATGTGGTGACGGAATACGGCTGTGTATGTCTGAAGGGCCTGAGCGTTTGGGAACGTGCGGAAAAGCTGATTTCCATTGCCCACCCCGATTTCCGGGAGGAGCTGATCAAGGAAGCCGAGAAACAAAAAATCTGGTACCCTCACAATAGAAGATAAACGATAACGGGCGGCGTAAGCCGCCTGTTTCAATTTATGAAAAGGGAATACACTTTACAATGAAAAAGTGGTCGCTTTGTTTTTTCGGTTGCTATTTTCCGCAATTGGCGGTAGAATAACAGGGAAATTTTCGGAAAGAGGGCTTTGCCATGTTATCCGTGGAGAAGCGGATAGAAGTATTTGAGACCATGCCGGTGAAAAAGGCGGTACTGCATCAAGTGGCACCGTCCGTTTTGAGTCAGATGGTAGCTCTGCTATACAATCTGGCCGACACTTATTTTGTGGGACTGCTGAATTCTCCCATGCAAACCGCGGCGGTGACGGTTTCTACGCCGCCATTTTTGATGCTGACCGCGGTGTCCAACCTGTTCGGTGTAGGCGGCGCCAGCGCTATTTCCCGGGCATTGGGCAGAAAAGAGCCGGAAAAGGGCAAACAGATTGCGGCGATCTCCTTCTGGCTGGGACTTGCGGCTGCCATAGTATTTTCCTTGCTGTTTGGGCTGCTGGCAGCACCGATCCTTACCCTTTGCGGGGCAAAAAGCGACACCATTGGTGCGGCGCTTTCCTATACCCGGTGGACCATTGTTGCCGGTGGTGTGGGTACGGTATTGAACATCCTGCTGGCAAACCTGGTACGGTCCGAGGGGAACGCTTCCATGGCCTCTGTCGGTGTGTCTTTCGGCGGGGTTCTGAACATGATTCTGGATCCGTTTTTTGTCCTGCCCCAATTTCTGAACATGGGCGCATCAGGTGCAGGTCTTGCCACGGCCATTTCCAACCTATGTGCGGCATTGTTCCTGCTGAGCTATCTGCTTTGGAGTCAATCTACCGTTCTGCATCTGGCAGTGCGGGATCTGCGCCATACCGGGGAACATCTGAAAAACATCTTGCGTGTAGGGTTTCCGTCCTGTTTGCAATATGCTCTGACGGTGGTGGCAACAGCGGCGCAGGGACGTTTTATTGCAAAATATGCCACAGAAGCCATTGCGGCGCTGGGCATTGTGAAAAAGATCGATATGCTGCCGCTTTATGTTTGCCTTGGCATCTCCACCGGACTTTTGCCGATGCTGGCCTATAACTATGCGGCAGGAAATCAGAAGCGGCGGCAGCAGATCTTTCGCTTCGGCTGTACCATTGCGGTGAGCTTCGCCCTGTTCTGCGTGGTGATATTTGAATGTCTTGCGCCGCAACTGACGGGGATCTTTATTAACGATGCTGTGACGGTGAGATATGCCTCGCAGTTCTTGCGCCGTATGGTGCTGGCGATGCCGCTGATGTCTCTGAGCTATCCGATGATCATTCAATTCCAGGCGATGGGAAAGGCGCGGGAGTCGCTGATTTGCTCGATTTTACGAAAAGGTGTATTGGATATTCCGCTTTTATTTCTGCTGGATAGGATTTCACCGCTCTATGGCTGTATGTGGGTACAGCCCATTGTGGATACCATTGCCCTTTCTGTGTCACTGATTTTGTATAAAAAGTTGAAAGAAAGTGAAAAAATTTGAATATACGGCACTTTCACTTCTTGAAAAATGGTCTTCCGGCGTGTATAATATGCATAGGAAATTTTTGCCTATTTTCAGAAAGGAGGGTGCCGTATGTTTTGTGTCGGCGATAAGGTGGTGCATCCGCTGCATGGTGCAGGTATCATTGAGGCGATTACGCAGGAGCGCCTGGTGGGCTCCCCCGGGTGTTACTATGTGTTCCGCATGCCATCCGGTGGTTTAACGCTGAAAATTCCTACGGAAAACTGCGGCGCCGTAGGCCTGCGAGGACTGCTGAGCCGGGAGAAGATGGAAGAACTGCTCCAAAAGATTCCGGCACTGGATGCAGAAATGACCAACAACTGGAATCGCCGCTATCGGGAGAACATGGAGAAGCTGAAAAGCGGCGATCTTGTGGAAGTGGCGAGAGTCATCAAGGGCCTGATCTTGCGGGATGTAAAGCAGGGACTGTCCACCGGCGAGCGAAAAATGCTGCAAAGCGCGAAGCAGGTACTTCTTTCAGAACTGGTTTTTGTCAAGGATGTGACCTATGAGGCGGCAGAAAAGCTGCTGCTTGAAGCGGTAATGGAGAGCGGTTAAATGGGCTTATTTTGGAACAAAGTGCAGAAATGGCAGAAAAACCGCCATCCCGTCTGCGCGATGGTCGTTGCGGCGGCGGGCGCGTCTGTCCGTATGGGCGGTGAGAACAAGATGCTGATGCACTTGGGCGGTATGCCGGTGCTGATGCGGACGCTGCTGGCTGTCGATCAGGCGGAACGGGTGGATGAGATTATTGTGGCGACCCGGGAGGAACTGCTGCTGGAGGTAGCTGATATCTGCGCCCATGCGGATATTCACAAGCCCGTGAAAATCGTACAGGGCGGCGAGACTCGTGCGGCATCTGTTCTGGCAGCCGCCATGGAGTGCGATCCCAAAACGGAGCTGATCGCTGTACACGATGGGGCAAGACCCCTGATCCGGCCGGAGGAGATTGACGCTCTGATTGAGTTTGGGGCAAAGACCTACGCTGTGGCACCCGCCATACCGGTAAATGATACGATCAAGGTGGCAGATGAGAACGGCTTGGTGAAGTCCACGCCGGAGCGAAAGAGCCTGTATGCGGTACAGACGCCTCAGGTATTTCAGGCGGATCTGTTAAAGGGTGCTTTACAGGCGGCATTGAATTCCGGAGAGCCTGTAACCGATGATTGCTCTGCTGTGGAACGGATTGGCAAGGAAGTTTACTTGACAGAGGGAAACCGGGAAAATATCAAAATCACCACCCCCATCGACCTGACGATGGCAGAGGTGATCCTGCGCCGGAGAGGGGAAACAGGATGACAAATCTGCGGATCGGACAGGGGTATGACGTGCATCGGCTGGTGTGTGGCAGACCCCTTGTTTTAGGCGGCGTAACGATTCCATATGATAAGGGACTGGACGGGCACAGCGATGCGGATGTGCTGCTCCATGCGGTAATGGATGCCCTTCTGGGGGCGGCGGCATTGGGCGACATCGGCAAGCTGTTTCCCGATTGTGATGATGCGTATTTGAATATTTCCAGCGTGGTGCTTCTGGAGCGGGTGGCACAGGTACTGCGAGATGCCGGATTTGCGGTGGTGAATATTGACGCGACACTGGTGGCGCAGGCACCGAAGATCGGTAAATATCGGGATGAGATGCGCCAAAATATAGCGAAGGCTTTGAGCGTGAATGCTTCACAGGTGAACGTAAAAGCCACCACCGAGGAGCATCTGGGCTTTACCGGCAGCGGGGAGGGCATGGCAGCCCATGCTGTGGTGCTGATCGAGAAAAGTGAAACGTGAGGGAGTCCCCTCACGTTTCTTTTTTATTGTCCATAGAATGCCATGAAGGAGGTGTACTATGGACTATTATCTTTTTACGGCCCGTTCTATCACACAGGCGCAGCGTATGGCGCAGGTGCTGGGACAGGCCGGCATTCGCGCCGGCGTACAGCGTCTGCCTGTGGGACTGAGCACCCAGGGCTGTGCATACGGCGTGAGAATAGAGACAAAATGGTATGAGCGGGCGCTTTCCCTGGTACAGAGCATGGGGATGGGGCCGACAAAGATATTCCGTTATGGACAGCAGGGATTTAACGAGGTGACCCTATGATCTATCTGGACAGCGCAGCCACTACTTTGGAAAAACCCGAAAGCGTGCGCCGGGCAATGATACAGGCAGTAAACCACATGTCATCGCCGGGGCGGGGGAGTTATCAGGCGACACGTTTGGCAGAGGAGACGGATTTTCTCTGCCGCAGTGAAGCAGCGGCACTTTTCGACGTGGGTGATCCGTCTCAGGTGGTATTTACCATGAACGCTACCCACGGACTGAATATTGCCATTCATTCTCTGGTACCAAGCGGGGGAAAGGTCATCATTTCCGGCTATGAACACAATGCGGTAACCCGGCCGCTCCACGCGATTCCCAACATGCATCTGACAATTCTGGATACCCCGCCTTATCAACCGATGCGCATGGTGGAAGAATTGGAAAAGGCGCTGCGGCAGGGGGCGGACGCGGTGATCTGCAACCACGTTTCCAATGTGTTCGGGTGTGTACAGCCCATCGAAGAAATGGCGGATTTGTGTCGGCGAGCCGGCGTTCCGCTGGTGATAGATGCCAGCCAGTCCGCAGGCGTGATACCTGTTTCTCTGGAGAAGCTGGGAGCAGCTTTTATTGCCATGCCCGGACACAAAGGGCTATATGGTCCGCAGGGAACGGGATTACTGCTTTGCAATCATGCATCGACACCGCTGCTCTATGGCGGAACGGGAAGCCTGTCGCGGTTACAATCCATGCCGGAGGATCTGCCGGATCGACTGGAAGCCGGGACACACAATATGCCGGGGATTGCCGGCCTGTTGGAGGGAATCCGTTTTGTGCGGAGAACCGGCGTGGAAAAAATCGCAAGCCACGAAAGACAGCTTGCCGCCCGCGCGGTGGAGCAACTGCGGAAAATTGACGGTGTTCATGTCTTCTACGACAGCGGATTTACCAATCAGACAGGTGTGGTGAGTTTTATCGCCGAGGGCTATGACTGCGAGACAATCGGGGAAGCAATGGCACAAAAAGGCGTGGCACTTCGGGCGGGTTTGCACTGTGCGCCGTTGGCACACCGCACGGTGGGAACGCTGAAAACCGGCACCATTCGCCTGAGTCCGTCCTATTTCAACCGGCGGGAACAAATTGACAAATGTGCCGAAATTTTGGCAGCGGTGCTTCGTGAAAAAGTAACATTTTAGACACACAATTTTTGTTGCAATTTCCCAATATTTTTTATATAATAAGTCTATCTGTATATTTGCGTAAATTTCGTCCCTAAACAGGAAGGAAGAAGCTATGGAATCAGTTATCACGGTAGTAGAAAATATTGGGAAGTACTTAAGCCTGATCCGCGTGTCAGACGTGCTGGATATGGTCATTATTGCCTTTTTGGTCTATAAGATCCTGGGGTTGGTCACATCTACCCGTGCGGAGAATATTCTTAAAGGCATTGTGATTTTCCTGCTGGTACTGTGGCTGTCTACGGCGCTGCAACTGCGTGCAGTCAGCTATATCCTCGGTCATGTGGTGGAATGGGGCATTTTGGCGCTGATTATTCTGTTCCAGCCGGAAATCCGGCAGCTTTTAGAGAAGCTGGGAAGCAGAAGACTGCCAAAACAGCTTTCTCAGCTGCTGCAGCCACAACAGATGTTGGGTGAGACAGAACAGGCGATCGATCATGTCGTTCTGGCATGCAGTGAGATGTCCAAGGCAAAGACCGGCGCGTTGATTGTGTTTGAACGGGATATTTCCCTACGCGATCTGGTGCGAAGCGGTACCCCACTGGATGCGGCCGTAAACAATGAACTGTTGAAAAACATCTTCTTTATCAATGCGCCGATGCATGATGGCGCTATGATCATTCGAAGCGGCCGCATCATTGGCGCGGGGTGCATGCTTCCTCTGTCTAAAAATGTAAATCTGAGCCGTGACCTGGGAATGCGGCACCGTGCAGGTATTGGTATTTCAGAGACCAGCGATGCGGTGGTAGTTATCGTTTCGGAAGAAACCGGTTCCATTTCTGTGGCGCTGGGCGGTATGCTGAAGCGTCATCTGATGCCGGAAACGCTGGCAAAGCTGCTGCGTAACGAACTCCTGCCGCCGGAAGAAGAGCAAGAGAAGGAGAAGCAAAGACTGCCCCATGTTGGCCGGTTGTTCAAGTGGGATAAGGAGGGCGGAAATGGAGAACAGTAAGAACCGTAAGGTTTGGCAGATCGTGATCGCTGTCCTGACCGCTATTGTGCTCTGGGTCTATGTGGACAACCAGGTGGCGACCGATGCCGTATTAAACGTAAAAGGAGTGCCGGTAGAATTCTCCGGCGAGGACACAACGCTGGCAGGAAAAAACCTGATGCTGCTGTCCGGCTATGATACCACTATCGATTTGAAACTGGAGGGCCCGAGAAGAGTCCTGTGGCAGATGAATACGGATGCGATCCGCATTGTGGCGGATACCGGCAGTATTGACAGTACCGGTGTGCAGACGCTGAGTTATTCCATCGTTTATCCGGACAACGTGTCACGCAGCTCTGTTTCGGTAAAATCTGCCAGCGCCTATACTGTCACGGTTACGGTAGGCGAGCTGTACACCAAAGAAGTTCCTGTTTATTGTGATGTGAACGGTGAGGTGGCCGAGGGGTACTTTGCCGGTGATCTGCAGATCGACACAACGACCCTGGTATTGCATGCACAGCGGGAGGATCTGCTGAATGTAAGCTATGCCAAGGTGGAGGTCAACGCCGGCGGTGCGACCCGCACATTGATTCAGGCACTGGAATACACGTTGTATGACTATAACGATGTTCCGGTGGTTAACAGCAACATTCGCTCGGCAACGAAACTGGTGCAGATCACGCTGCCTGTCCGAACCATGAAGGTGATTCCGCTGCAGATGGAATTGGTGGGAACGCCGGAGGACGGCGCGGACAACGTACAGTATGACATCAACCCGGCAACGGTACAGGTAATCGGTGAGGAGGATACCCTTACTGTTATCGACAGCATCGTACTGGACCGGATTTATGTAGAGGATCTGGCCTCTTATCAGACGTTTAACTACGATATTAAGGTGCCGGTGGGTACTGCATTGGCTGAAAACACACCAAAGGTTGCTATCGTGACAGTGATTGTTAACAGCGCAAAAGAGGCAGTTTTGAACGTGGAAGAGATCACCTGTGAAAATGTTGCGGATCATTTAAAGGCCAGCGTTGATGCGCCCATAGACATAACGGTCTGGGGGCAGAGCGGTGCCGTTGATATCCTGGATGCAGCAGATGTGCAGGTACGAGTGGATCTCTCCGAAGTCACAGAGGTGGGGACGTATGAGCTGCCTGCTGTGATTACATTGGACAGCAACAGAAAAGTTGCCGTAAAGGGCAGCTATACCGTATCCGTTACCGTAACGGAACGAGACAATGAACAAAGCAGCGAGGGTACAGAAACATGACGCAGATTGCAACAGTAGAGAGATTGTTAGACAGCGGCTACGCGGAGATTTCCGTGCCACGCAAATCCGCCTGCGGACATGACTGCGAGGAATGTGCCGGCTGTGGTATGACAGGCGCTGCCATCAAGGCTCGAGCCAGAAACGATGTAGATGCACAGCCAGGGGACAAAGTGATCGTGGAGAGCAGTACCAAGAAGCTGTTCGGCGTGATCGCGTTGGTGTATGTTCTGCCGGTGATTTTCTTCCTGCTGGGATATTTTCTGACGGAAGGTCTGGCAGAGAACTGGCGGTATGTCATTGCCATTGCGGCGGCGGTGGTCAGCTTTCTGCCCAGCATTTTCTATGATCGCTATGCCAAGCGTAAAGAGAAGCTGACCTACCAGATCGTGCGGCTGTTCTGATGTTTGGTTACGTTTTACCCGCACGGGATCGGCTGAGCCAGGAGGAAAAGCAGAGGTTTCAGGCTGTGTATTGCGGGCTGTGCCACACGTTGGGTTCGCGCTATGGCCTGGCAGCACGGATGATCCTCAACTACGATCTGACCTTTCTTGCCATGCTCTTACAGGAAGGACCGGCTCAACGCTGTGAGAAAACCTGCGTGGCGCATCCCATCAAGAAGCGCTCCTGTGTATGTCAAAGCAAATCGCTGGAAACAGCGGCTGACATGAGCGTTATTCTAACCTGGTGGCAGATTCAGGATGGGATCGCTGACCATGGATTCTGGAAAGGACTGCGGTATCGCCTGGCGGCGCTGCTTCTGCACCGGGCCTATCAAAAGGCAAGAAAAATTCAGCCGGGATTTGACGGGAGAACCCAGAAGCACCTGCAGGATCTTGCGGTTCTGGAAAAGAGCCGCGAGCCGTCTTTGGACAAGCCGGCGGATACTTTTGCCGGATTGCTGGCCGGCGTTGCGGAAGAGGTACACGACCCTGTTAAGGGTCGCGTACTGAAGACCATGCTGTATCACCTGGGACGATGGATCTATCTAATTGATGCGGCAGACGATTTGGAAAAGGACTGGAAATCCGGCGGGTTTAACCCGCTGCCGCTTCGGTACGGTCTGACAGAGGGAAAACTGACCGAGGAGGCAAAACAGGCGTTGAGCCTTACGCTGGACAGTTCTGTGCGGACTATGGCGGCGGCTTTTGAATTGTGGGACTTCGGCGAAAATGCCGAAGCAATACGCGCTGTCGTATATGAAGGATTGTATGCAGTGGGTGGAGCTGTACTGAGCGGTACCTTCCACAAGCCCACCAAAAAGAAAGAAAACCGATGAAAGGGGAATTTGCCGATGAGCGATCCCTATCAGGTATTGGGTGTTTCACCGAATGCCACCGATGAAGAAGTGAAAAAAGCCTATCGGGAGTTGGCAAGAAAATATCATCCTGACAACTATCACGACAACCCGCTGGCCGATCTGGCTCAAGAGCGGATGAAGGAGATTAACGAGGCCTATGAGGCCGTACAGGCACAGCGAAAGCGAGGCAGTTCGGCTACATCCTCTACGACATCCTCCGGCTACGGCGGTTACGGCTATGGCTACGGCGGACAGAGCTATGGCGGCACCGGAAAGTCACAGCGGATTCGCATTGCCATTCAGCAGGGTGATCTGAATCTGGCGGAGGAACTGTTGAACGCGCAGAGTGACCACGATGCCGAGTGGAACTATCTCAAGGGCGTGATCTGTACGCGCCGTGGCTGGATGGACGAGGCGAAGCGCTATTTTCAGACAGCCGTCCAGATGGATCCCAATAACGGTGAATATCAGCGGGCGCTGGATATGGCAGAGGGACGGCAGACTGCCTATAATCCCTTTGGCGGTGGTACGGTACACACCACCGACTGCACAGGCGGCAGTTCCTGTGCCCGCATTTGTACGGCGGCACTTTGCTGCAGCGCGTTAAGCGGCGGCGGATTCTATTTCCTGCCCTGCCTTTGCTGATTGCCATAAAGGAGTGTGAAACGAATGATTAAGAGTATGACCGGCTATGGCAGAGCCAGAGAAATGCGGAATCAACGGGATATTACGGTGGAGGTACGCAGCGTCAACAACCGATACCTGGACTGCACCGTGAAGCTGCCCCGGGCATTTATTTTTGCCGAGGACGCCATCAAGTCCTGCGTGCAAAAGGCAGTCAGCCGCGGCAAGGTGGACGTATTTGTGACCATCGATTCCACCGGAGCAGATGAAGCTGTTGTAGTGGTGAATGAGAGCCTTGCCAAAGGCTACGTGGAAGCTCTGCGCAGTTTGCAGAAGACCTTTAGCCTGCCGGAGTCTGCAATGGCATTTAATGCCGCTACACTTGCTAAATTTCCCGATGTTCTGACGGTGACCAAGGCGGAGGAGGATCTGGACGCCATCGCTGCGGATATCTGCGCGGTATTGGACAAGGCGCTTTATGCCTATAATGATATGCGTACCGTTGAGGGCGGGAAACTGGCTGACGATATCGGTGCCCGTGCTACCACCATCGAGTCCTGTGTGGGTGTGGTGGAGGAACGCTCTCCTCAGACGGTGATAGAATATCGGGAGAAGCTGACGGCCAAGATGCAGGAGGTGCTGGCCTCTACCGCCATCGATGAAAACCGTATTTTGCAGGAAGCTGCCATCTACGCAGACAAGATTGCGGTAGATGAGGAGACCGTGCGTCTGCACAGTCACATCGCCCAGCTGCGCTCCATGCTGCAAAGCGAAAAACCGGTGGGCCGGGACATGGACTTCCTGGTACAGGAATTCAACAGGGAGTGCAACACCATTGGATCGAAGTGCAAGGATCTGAAGATTACCGAAACGGTACTGCAGATGAAGGCTGAAGTGGAGAAGATCCGCGAGCAGGTGCAGAATGTGGAGTAAGAAAAGATGGAACTGATCAATATTGGATTTGGAAATCTGATCTCCGCCCCGCGTCTGATTGCCATCGTCAGCCCGGACAGCGCGCCTGTGAAGCGTTTGGTACAGGAATCCCGGGATCGGGGTATGCTGATCGATGCCACCTACGGACGAAAAACCGCCTCTGTGCTGATCATGGACAGCGACCATGTGGTGCTGTCGGCACTGAGTACAGAGAAGATGGCAGCGCGATTGGGCTTGAGCGTGTCGGAGTTGGAGGAGTAAAAACATATGGCAAAGGGAAAAACATTTATTATTTCGGGGCCCTCCGGCGTGGGGAAAAGCACCGTGCTGAAAGCGTTGTTTGAAGGACGCGATGACCTGTATTTCTCCGTGTCAGCGACCACCCGGTCTCCCCGCGAAGGAGAGATTAACGGGGTGCATTACCACTTCATTACTCCTGACGAATTCATGCAGTGGATCAATGACGATGCGTTTTTGGAATATGCCCAATATGTGGGGAACTTCTATGGAACGCCGAAGAAATACGTGGATGCCGCTATGGAAGCGGGCAAGGACGTGATCCTGGACATCGAGGTACAGGGCGCCACCCAGGTCTATGCCAAACGGCCGGAGACCGTTAGAATTTTTATCGCACCGCCTAACTGGGAAGAATTGGAACACCGGCTGACCAAACGGGGGACCGATTCCGCTGAGAAAATTCAGCAGCGGCTGCTTCGTGCCAAGGTGGAGATGAAGACCGCGGCGGACTACGACTATTTTGTGATCAACGACACGGTAGAAAGCGCCGTGGCGGAATTGAGGGCCATCATGCTTGCTGAGCACTGCAAGACCGATGAACGTATGGAAACTCTCATCAATATGTAAATTTTTATCGTGAAAGGAACGATGTTATTATGATGCTTTATCCTGCAATGAACAAACTGAACGAGTACATTCCCAACCGTTATATGATGGTGAATGTGGTGGCACGCCGCGCACGTCAGTTGGCCGCTGAGGCGGAGATGAACGGCGAAAAACTGGTGGAAAAACCTGTGACCATGGCCATTCATGAGGTAGCTGAGGGCCAGTTTGATGCCAACACCATTGATACCAAGATTGCCGAATAAATCAGAACAAAACAACAAAGGAGGGGGAGTCAATGCCGCAGATCGCCAAGATTGCCGTGGAAGCGGCGACCTATGCCATTGACAAACCCTATTCCTATGTGATACCGGAGACGATGGAAGCTGCTGTCGGCTGTCGTGTCCTGGTACCGTTTGGCCGGGGAAACAGACCCTGCGAGGGCATAATTCTCTCGATCGAGTATAGCGTACCGGATAAGCCATTGAAAAGTGTGCGAGTGGTATTGGACAGCGAGCCGTTGGTGACTCCAAAGGAAATCAAACTGGCGCTGTGGATGGTGAAACGGTACTTCTGTACGTTTTACGATGCCATGCGTACGATTCTGCCGGCGGCGGTGTGGTATCGCTATCGAACGATCTGGAGCCTGACGCATGCAGATTTTTCAGCTCTTAACGAAAAGGAACAAGCCGTTTGCGCTTTGCTTTCTGATGGACCGGCTGAGCTGGACAAGCTGCAGAAAACCTTTGGCGAAAGTGTCATACAGACTCTGCACAGCCTGCAAAAGAAAGGGGTTGTACAGGAGGACACCCAGAGCTGGCGGAAGGTACAGGACAAACAGGTTACCATTGCATCACTTGCGGTGGATCCGGAGGCAGCTTTGGCGCAGATTGTTCCGCGGCGAAAAGCAGCACGGGAGGCTGTGCAGTTTCTGGCACAGGCCGGAGAGATATCGGTGCAGGAGCTGCGCTATTACACCGGTGTTTCCAAACAGGTGCTGTCCGGCCTGAAAAAGCAGGGGATCCTTCTTTACCGGGAGCAGGAAACCTACCGGATTTCAGACAGGCAGTATGAGATGGCGGAGACGCCGATCATACTGAACAAAGAACAGCAGGCAGTTTATCATGATGTTCTGGCACAGATCCAAAGCGGAAAAGCCGGCGTAACGCTTTTACAGGGCGTAACCGGCAGCGGAAAGACGCTGATCTATATCCGTCTGGCCCAGGAGCTTTTGGCACAGGGCAGATCTGTTATGATCTTGGTGCCGGAGATCGCTCTGACGCCACAGATGATGGCGCGATTCAGCGCCTATTTCGGCGATGAGGTAGCCCTTTTGCACAGCGGCTTACGTATGACAGAGCGCTATGATCAGTGGAAGCGGATCCGAAAAGGCGAAGCCCATATTGTTTTGGGGACGCGGAGTGCGGTGTTTGCGCCGCTGCAGAACATTGCGCTGATCGTAATGGACGAGGAGCAGGAGAGTTCCTATGAGTCAGAGAGCGTACCATGCTATCATGCCAGGGACATTGCCAAGTATCGGGCTGCACAGGAAAATGCGCGATTACTGCTGGGCAGTGCAACGCCTACGGTAGAAACCGCGTGGTATGCCAAACACGGTGAATATCAGTTGGAGCTGCTGCGGAACCGGTACAATGCGCAGAGACTGCCGCAGGTCATTTTAGCGGATATGCGAAAGGAACTGAAGGCGGGCAATACGTCATCTATCAGCCGGGAGCTGTATGCAGAGCTGAAAAAGAATATTGAGAATGGGGAGCAGAGCATTCTGTTTCTCAACCGGCGCGGTGCCAGCCGGCAGTTATTATGTCCGTCCTGCGGTTATGTGCCCCAATGTCCTCGGTGCAGCGTGTATCTGACCTATCACAGCGCCAACGGACGGCTGATGTGCCACTATTGCGGCTATTCGGAGAAGGCGGCTGAAAGCTGTCCGGACTGCGGCGGTGCCATGACACACATTGGAATTGGGACCCAGAAGGTGGCAGAGGAGCTGCAGGCGCTGTTTCCTGATGTGCCGATCCTGCGTATGGATGCGGATACTGTAACGGCAGGACATGAGGCGATACTAAGGCAATTTGCCCAGAAGAACGTTCCGATTCTGCTGGGAACGCAGATGGTGGCAAAAGGCTTGGATTTTGAGAATGTGACGTTGGTCGGCGTGCTGGCGGCAGACTTGAGCCTCTATGTGGATCACTACCGTGCCGCTGAGCGTACGTTCAGCCTGCTGACGCAGGTGGTGGGGCGCGCCGGACGTGGTGAAAAAACAGGCCGGGCGGTGATCCAGACCTTTACACCACGGAATGATGTGATTCAAGCCGCCGCAGAGCAGGATTACGAGCGATTTTACCAAGATGAGATACGTCTGCGAAGACTGCGGCGGGAACCGCCATTTGCAGATCTGTTTACGGTCAGCGTTACCGGTACGGAGGAGAGCGCGGTACGCCGTGGTACACAGCAGCTGTGCATGGCGCTGCGTACCGAAATGCGAAAGCCGCCTTTTGCAGAGGTGGAAGTACTGGGTCCGGCGCCTTACACCGTTGTGAAGGTGAACAACCGCTATCGCTACCGCATTACCGTAGTGGGACGAAATGAAAAGCCTCTGCGTGACCTGCTGGCTGTTTATATGAAAGAATTTGCACAGCGGAACGAAAACCGTAATTTGCATGTATTTACCGATTGTAATCTGATGGACTAAGGAGATAGATCATGGCATTAAGAAAAATTGTTTTGCAGGGCGAGGCCTGTTTGACAAAGGTCTGCCGCCCGGTGACGGACTTTAATGACAGATTGCACCAGCTTTTAGATGACCTGACCGACACATTGGTCGATTCCGGTGGCGTGGGTTTGGCGGCACCGCAGGTGGGTATTCTACGCCGTGCGTGCGTGGTGATGAACGAGGACGATGAGATCATCGAGTTGGTGAACCCGGAGATCATTTATACCGAGGGTGAGCAGACCGGCCTGGAGGGCTGCTTGAGTGTGCCGGGCAAATATGGCGAGGTGACGCGCCCTTGGTTTGTGCGGGTGCGGGCGCAGGACCGGGACGGCAACTGGTTTGAAGCTGAGGACGAGGGGCTGACCGCGCGCTGCTTCTGTCATGAGATCGAGCATCTGGACGGACATCTGTTTGTGGAGCATACCGATCGTCTGCTCTCCGGAGAAGAATTAGAGGAGTATATTCGCCAGCAGGAAGAGGAAGAAGAGGACGAATAATGCGGATTTTATTCATGGGAACGCCGGATTTCGCGGTGGCGAGCCTGAAAGCTTTGGTGGAAGCCGGACATGAGATCTGCGGCGTTTTTACCCAACCGGACAAGCCCAAAAACCGCGGCCATAAGCTGGCGTTCTCCCCTGTAAAGGAATATGCCATTACACAGAACTTGGATGTTTATCAGCCGCTGAAGATGCGGGACAGCGAGGCGTTTGGCATCGTGGAGCGGTTACAGCCGGAGCTGATCGTGGTGGCAGCCTACGGCAAGATCCTGCCGGAGGAGATTTTGAACGCACCCAAGTACGGCTCTATCAACGTGCACAGCTCCATTTTGCCCAAGTATCGTGGAGCGGCACCCATCAATTGGGCGATCCTGAACGGCGAGACCATTACCGGCGTAACCATCATGTATATGGCAAAGGAATTGGATGCCGGCGATATCATTCGTTGTGCGGAGACGGAGATTTCCCCAGACGAAGATGCGCTGACGCTGACAAATCGATTGGCGGAGCTGGGCGCCGGGACGCTTTTGCAGGTGGTAAACGAGTTGGCAGAAGGAACGGCTGTGCGGACGCCTCAGGATCACGAACAGCATACCTATGCGCCCATGCTGGATAAGTCTTTGTCGCCTATGGACTTTGGCAAAAGCGCGCAGGTTTTGCACGATCAGGTGCGCGGTTTGATTCCCTGGCCCTGTGCGACCATGGAATTGAACGGTGAAACGGTAAAGGTTTACAAGACTGCGGTGGGCGAGGCGACAGATGCAATACCCGGCAGTATCGCAGAGACCGGAAAAAAGGGGATTGCCATGGCCTGCGGTGACGGTAAACTGCTTTGGATTCTGGAGCTTCAGGCGCAGGGCGGCAAGCGTATGGAGTGCCGTGCCTATCTGGCCGGACACCCTGTCAAGGTGACGCAATGAACAGAAATTTTATGCCGAATGCACGGGATACGGCGCTGGAAGTCCTGATGCAGGTAGCAAAAGCCAACGCCTGGTCGGACGGCAGTCTGAAGCGCACCATTGTCAAAAACAAATTGGACAGCCGTGATGCGTCTCTTGCCACCCGGCTTTGCTATGGTGTCATTCAAAACAGAATATTACTGGATTACTATATTGACGTTTGGTGTTCCCAGCGAGCGGATCATCTGGAGCCGGTTGTGCTGAATATCCTGCGGATCGGTGGGTATCAGATCCTGTTTATGGACAAGATCCCCCACAGCGCCGCGGTGAACGAGGCGGTGGAGATGGTAAAACGCTGGGGTAGACCCAAAGCTGCCGGTATGGTAAACGCCATTTTGCGGAAGTTTGTGACAAACTGGATGGATATGCCGGCGCTGCCGCAGGGCTCCACAGCGGACTTCCTCTCGGTGCGATACAGCCATCCGAAATGGTTGGTAATGCGGCTCCTGGATATTTTGGGACCGGTGGAGACTGAGCAGTATTTACAGAAAAATAACGAGGCAGTTCCCACTACCATTCAGGTCAATCCCCTGAAAACCACGGCAGAGATGCTGGAAAAAGAATTGACCGCCGCCGGAATTTCCGTGGAAAAACACCCATGGCAGCAGGACTGCTTTGAGGTGAGCGGTACAGGCGACCTGGAGAGTCTGCCGGCGTTCCGGGAAGGGCGCTTTATGGTACAGGATGCCGCCGCACATTTGGTGGCGATGGTAGCTGCTCCGGCACCGGATGCCAAGGTGCTGGATATATGCGCGGCACCGGGCGGAAAATCCTTTGCTCTGGCGATGGACATGGAAGATCGAGGCGATATCCTGAGTTGTGACATTCATCCCCATAAACTGAAACTCATCGAGAACGGTGCGATGCGCCTGGGATTGCAGTCCATTCGCACAACCCTCGCCGATGGCAGTGAAAACCATGCCGCGTGGGTTGGACAGGCGGATTTGGTGGTGGCTGATGTACCATGCAGCGGGTTGGGCATTATCCGGAAAAAGCCGGACATCCGCTATAAAAATCCAAAAGAACTGCAAAAATTACCGGAGATACAGCGGGCGATTTTAGACAATGCGGCTACTTATGTGCGACACGGCGGTACGCTGGTGTATTCCACCTGCACGGTATTGCCGGAGGAAAACGAAGAAGTGACCCGGGAGTTTTTATCGCGGCACAGCGACTTTGCATTGACACCGTTTGAATTGCCAATGCCTATCGGCAGGACAGACGGCAGCCTGACCCTGTGGCCGCAGCGTTACGGCACGGACGGGTTTTATATCTGTCGGATGTACAGGAACTAAGAGGATACTATGATCGACATCAAATCGCTGACAATCGAAGAAATCACTGATGTGCTTCGCAGCATGGGCGAGCCGGCTTTTCGGGGAAAGCAGGTATTTACCTGGCTCCACAAGGGCGTGAAATCTTTCGAGGAGATGAGCAACCTTTCCAAAGCACTGCGGGAAAAGCTGGCGGCGTGCTGTTATATTACGGTACCGGAGATTGCCCGAAAGCAGGAGAGCAGATTGGACGGCACCATCAAGTATTTGTGGCGACTGGGTGACGGTAATTGTATTGAAACGGTTTTGATGCAGTATCACCATGGCAACACAGTTTGCATCTCCTCTCAGGTGGGGTGCCGTATGGGCTGTGCTTTTTGCGCCAGCACCATTGCCGGAAAGGTGAGAAACCTGACCCCATCGGAGATGATTGACCAGGTATTGTTTACCCAGCTGGACAGCGGGCGGCAGATCTCCAATATCGTGCTGATGGGAATCGGCGAGCCGTTGGACAACCGGGATACGGTGATGAAGTTTTTGACGCTGGTCAACCACCCGGACGGATTAAATATAGGTATGCGACATATCAGTTTATCCACCTGTGGTATTGTGCCGGAGATCGATCGCCTGGCTGATTTGAATCTGCAGCTGACGTTGTCAGTCTCTTTGCATGCACCGGACAGCGAGACAAGAAGCCGCATTATGCCGGTGAATCGAGCGTATGATGTGGAGCAGCTATTTGCCGCCTGCCACCGCTATTTTAAAAAAACGGGGCGGCGCATCAGTTTTGAATATGCCATGATTGATGGCGTAAATGACAATGATTGGCAGGCAGATCTGATCGCCAAAAAGGTGAAGGGGATGCCGGGCCATGTAAATCTGATTCCGCTGAATGACGTAGTGGAGAGTCCGTTTAAACCCAGTAAACGGGTGGCGGAATTTCAAAAGCGATTGGAGAGTCAGGGAATCACAGCAACCGTAAGGCGCAGTCTGGGCGGCGATATTGATGCCAGCTGCGGCCAACTGCGCCGTAAGGAAATGGAGGCGAATCAGACATGAGAGTATGGGGAATTACCGATACCGGTCTTGTCAGAAAAGAGAATCAGGATTCCTATATGACCGATTCAGTCAAGGGTTTTCAGTTTGGTGTTGTTTGTGACGGTATGGGCGGCACAAATGGCGGCCAGGTAGCCAGCCAGATCGCCGTGGAATACTTCCATCGTGAGGTGGAAAATGTACTTCGAAGCGATATGACATCGGAGCAGATTGCCCAGGCAATGACCTATGCGGCTTCGCTGGCACATGCGGCCATTCGGAAAACCGCTCAGGAAAATGCAGAATATGAAAAAATGGGAACCACACTGGTTGGTACCGTCTGCAACCCCGATATGGCGGTGATCTGCAATATCGGCGACAGCCGGGCGTATCATATCACGCAGCGGGGGATCGAACAGATTACCAGAGACCACAGCGTGGTGGAAAACATGATTGAAAACGGAGAGATTACTCAGGCACAGGCCAAATATCACCCAAACCGCAATCTGATTACCAGAGCTTTGGGTCCGGACATGGAGGCCAAAGCAGATACGTTTACCCTGCATTGGAAGCCCGGCGATTTTATTTTGCTTTGTACAGATGGTCTGGTAAATACGGTATCCGATCAGGAGATTCTGTTTGAGGTGATACATACCACTGAACTGGACCGCTGTCTGGAGAGAATGATGGCTGTGTCAAAGAGTCACGGCGCACCGGATAATGTAACAGCGGTGCTGATTGAGAATACCAACGGAAAGGAGATGGCATAATGCAGCAACATATCGGAGATATGCTGGACAATCGCTATGAGTTGTTAGAGCTGATCGGTACAGGCGGTATGTCAAACGTATTTAAGGCGAAATGCCATCGGCTGAACCGTCTGGTCGCCATCAAGATTTTGAAAAGCGAACTGGCTGAAGATGTGGAATTCCGCCGCAGGTTCCGGGATGAGTCTCTGGCTGTTGCGGCGTTGAGCCATGCAAACATCGTTTCCGTGTATGACGTGTCCAGCAGCGGCGGCGTGGAATATATCGTCATGGAACTAATCGATGGGATTACCCTCAAGCAGTATATGGAACGGCGGGGGCAGATGGACTGGCGCGAAGCCCTGCACTTCATAACCCAGATCATGTACGGCCTGAGCCATGCTCACAGCCGCGGCATTATCCACAGGGATATCAAACCC
Organism: uncultured Clostridia bacterium; assembly: GCA_937894515.1. Lineage (GTDB taxonomy): Bacteria > Bacillota > Clostridia > Oscillospirales > Oscillospiraceae > Vescimonas. The sequence goes on from CALCRH010000223.1 coordinate 35,118, forward strand.
CAGAATATTATGGTACTTCGTGATGGCAGTGTGAAAGTGGCCGATTTTGGCATCGCCTGTCTTGCGAACACTACAAATACGCTGACACAGGAAGCACTGGGCAGCGTACACTATATTTCACCGGAGCAGGCTCGCGGTGAACGTACGGATGCCCGCAGCGATGTGTACAGTGCCGGCGTTGTTCTGTATGAAATGCTGACAGGCCGCCTGCCCTTTGAGGGCGACAGCGCCGTTTCCGTTGCGATCCAGCATCTATCCGGTATACCGCTTAATCCCAGAGAGATCAATCCGGAGATTCCCGAGGCGCTGGAGCTGATCTGCATGAAGGCGATGAATTCGGATCTGAAGAAGCGCTATGCCTCAGCAAATGCGATGATTGAAGATCTGGAAGCTTTCCGGAAAAATCCATCAGTCAATTTGGACTATATTCGCCGGGATATGGCGGTCAGCATTGATGATGAGCCTACGGTACCGATGGGTGAGGTGACCAGCGCTGTTCGGCAGCAGGAGAAGCAGCAAAGAATAGAGGCGGAGGCACGTCAGTACAATCAGAAGAAAAAGAAGCGGCATAAAATGATTCTCGTCAGCGGTATTATTGCTGCTGTGGCGCTGATCGTGGTCCTGTTTTCCCTGATCCTGCGCAGCTTCAGCGGAAACCACGGTGACGGCACCTATGAGGTGCCGAATATCCTGGGTTATACGCTGGAGCAGGCACAGTCGCTGGAAAGCATCCAGGATGTTTTCGAGATTAAAGTGATCGGCACCAAGACAGACAGTAACTATCAGGCGGGACAGATCGTTTCCCAGGATCCCGGCGAGGGAACCATTCGCAAGAGCAACCTGGTGATTCAGGTTTACCTGTGTGCAGAAGAAGAGGACATCCTCATGCCGGATCTTACCGGAAAGGATTACCAGCATGCAAAGATCCAACTGCAGGGAATGAATCTGCAGCTGGAGATCGAAAAGGAAGAGGACTTTTCCAACGAAATTGCAGCCGGTGAGATCATGATGACGTTTCCGGAGACGGGAATGACGCTGCGGAAGGGTGATACGGTAACCCTGGTCATCAGCAAAGGCCCGGCAACTGTAACTGTAATTTCCTTTACAGGTATGGATTTAGACAGCGCCATTCAAGCAGCCACAGAACTGGGCCTTGTGGTAGGAGATATTCATTATGAGCGCAGTTTCCGACCGTCCGGACAGGTGATCAAGCAGAGTATTTCCATGAATTCGGAAGTGCCCGGCGGCACGGAAATCGCCTTTACAGTCAGTGGAAGCTCTTCTACCAGGTTGGTATATTTCTCCCTTCCTGAGGAGCTGGATGGTGAGGCGTCTGTGATGGCAGAGGTGTATCTGGACGGTATGCTGGTTGATACAAAGATTCTGAACACACCCAGTGCTTCAACACAAATCCCGTTCTCCTTTGATGCACCTTCCGGCGAAAACCACGTGGTCTTTGTTCTATTTGACGGGATAAAGACAGAGGAGCAGAGTATTCAGTTTTAATGAGCAGAGGCAGAGTTGAAAAAGCCCTCAGCGGCTTTTACTATGTGAATATCGGAGGAGAGGTGCTTCAATGCCGGGCCCGTGGCAAGTTCCGCAAGGAGGGGGTCAGCCCCTTGGTGGGCGATTGGGTCCAGGTGCGGGAACTGGGCAACGGCGAGGGATTTTTGGAGTGCATTGAACCGCGGCGCAATGTCTTTTTGCGGCCTGCATCTGCCAATATCGACCAGCTTGTTATTATCGCCTCCGCTGCCATTCCGGTAACCGATCCGTTTCTGATCGATCGGATTGCCGCTATTGCGGCGCTGAAAGGTACCGAAGTATTACTTGTACTGAACAAGTGTGATTTGGACAGAGCGGAGGATCTGTATGAGATATACGGCAATTCGGCGATACGGGTACTCCGTGCCAGCGCTGTGACCGGCGAGGGAATGCCGGAGCTGCGGCAGGCAATTGCCGGGAAACTGAATGTGTTTACCGGCAACTCCGGCGTGGGAAAATCCAGTATTCTCAATGCCTTGGCCCCACAGTTCCAACTGCCGGTTGGCGAGGTGAGCAAAGCCCTTGGCCGCGGCCGCCATACCACCCGACACACGGAGATGTTTTTGCTGGGTGAGGAGACATGGGTCATCGATACGCCGGGCTTTTCCTCCTTTGATACCCAGGAGATGGACTGGGAGCTGAAAACCCATCTGCCGGAGACATTTTTAGAATTTGTGCCCTATCTGGGTGCGTGCCGCTTTGTGGGGTGCAATCATGTGAAGGAAAAGGGCTGCGCTGTTTTACAGGCGGTGAAGGACGGCAAAATTCCCGTGAGCCGGCATCGCAGCTATGCGCGGCTGTATGAGGAACTGAAAGAACTGAAAGAGTGGGAGAAATAAACGTGTGTTGGCTGCTGCCGGATGTTGAAGCCAAAGCAAAAGATGACGGAGGAATGCGGTCATGGAAAGCGAAACAATGGGAACTGTTATATCGGTCAAGAGGCAATGGTGGCTGAAGGTGAACACGAAAGCATTCAGAACAGGGCCTTTAGACGGTGCATCTTTCCCGCATATCGTAAAGATCCAATATGTCGTCGATGGGAAAGAGTATTTGTTGAAAAAGTGGTATGGAGCGAGTGAATTACCGCCCTTAGAGGGATCGGCAATCAAAGTCTTCTATCAAGAAGAAGCTCCATCAAGAGCAAGACTATAGGTTGAAGAGAAAGGTCACCCGCTGAATTCTTTCAGCGGGTGACTTGTCTATATAGTCCGTATGTCACAGTCCTGCTTTGCACCATCCTTTTCTTTCCTCATAAGATGGAGTGGGAAGGAGGGAAAGCGTATGCGGGGAAACTGCTGCCTTGGTGTCTGCGCCATCGGCCTGGGCGCCGGAATTCTGATTGCTGCCATTTTTCCGGTGGGCTTTTTGATGTTTCTGGTCTCCTTCCTCTTGATTGCCTGTGGCATAGCCTGTTTGCGTGATAGGAGGTATTAAAATGCGTATCCTGGTTTGGAAAGCACCGAAAATTTTACATGGTTTACTCAGACGCTTGTTTAGCGTTGGAGCATAAGGAGAAGAGCTGTCTCATATACTGTGAGTAACTTCGCAGAAAAGAGAGGGCTTTTTTCATGGAATTGGGCTTACAATTTGAAGAAATCACAGCTTATGAGACGGTGGAGACCCAGGCAATTACCCACGAGGAAACAATGGAAACGGCGATTCCCGAATACTGCCCGGATATCAGCCGCATCGTGGACACCGCCGGGCAACTGTGCATTCGGGAGAAATCCCTGTCAGATGACCATTATACGGTTAGCGGTGTGGTCAAGGTGACGGTACTCTATACCTCGGAAGAGGTGGCGGGGCTGAAGAGCCTGCAGTTATCTGTACCATTTTCCTGCCGCATGGAAGATCGGAGCATTAAGGCCTGTAAAATGATATGCGTAAAGGGCAGGCTCCTGATGCTGGAAGCGAGAGCCATCACTTCCCGGCGACTCTATCTCCGGGTATTGCCGGAAATCAGCGGCGTAGGTTTTCGAGCGGTACAGCGGAAGCTGTGCAGCGGTACAGAGGAGGAGAACAGCATTCGGCTCCGGCGGGAGAAGGTGACCATGCCGTTGCTGACCGGCGCTGCCGAAGAAGAGTTTACCTATACCGGCGAGGTCATGCTGGAGGGGACAATGCCGGAGGAATTGTTCTTCTACCGGGTCTGTCCGAGAGTAATCAGTACACAACGGGTTGGAAACAAACTGATGGTAAAAGGCGAGCTTTGGCTGTGCGCCATGTACCGAACGGTGGAAAGCTTGCTGGAGCGCTATGAGACCAATTTAGCGTTTTCTCAAATTGTAGAAGCCGGCGACTTGCCGGAGAGTGCTCGCCATGTAGTGATCCCCATGCTCTGCGAGTCCGATGCACGGCTTTTACGGACAGAAGAGGGGGGCGGTTTTGGCGTAACAGCCCGCATTGCGCTGTGTATGCGTACTTATGAAGACTATGCTTCAGACTGTGTGGCAGATTTGTACAGCACGAGTTATGATGTCATTCCGGAACAGCAGGGCATACCCTTCCCGACGGCATATCCACCGGCAGAGATTCAGCAGGAAGTGGTGTTACAGCCGGAGATACTGGGAGAACGAGCCTTTATTACCAATATGGAATGTACACAGGTGATTCCCGTCACAGAGGAAAATCGACAGCTCCTGCGTACTAGTGTGAATGTACATCTCCTGTATTTGGACGATAGCGGTGCGCCGTCAACCCTTGAAACATCACAAGAAGTCAGTTTATCCGTGGATTCTGCACCGACAACTGTCCATGCTTATTGCGGCATGGAGAGCCTGCAATGCGGAACTGCGTGTCAAATTCGCATACCGATCCTGTTCCGCCTGGAAGAAATGCATCAGGAGACGATACCGGTAATCACATCAATCAGACTGGAAGAGTTTTCTGCACCAAGGAAGAAGCCCAGTCTGGTGTTGCGGCGTCTCCAGCCGGAGGAAACCCTTTGGGATGTGGCAAAGCAGTACCATACGGATGAAGATGCCATTCGTCAAGCAAATGCACAGGACAATGGAGAACACAGAATGTTGCTGATTCCCTGTATTCGATAAGATGGCACCCCTGTCCGGCAGGACAGGGGTGCCATACATAATAATAAGGCAGGCGTATAGTTGACTTTTCCTGTTCCGGCATATATAATTACCCATGCGAGTTGACCAGACAGTCGCGGGAGTAAGGCGAAAGTCTGCTCATGAGGAAAGTCCGGGCTCCACAGGGCAAGGATAACGGGTAACGCCCGCCCAGAGTGATCTGAGGAAAAGTGCAACAGAAATAGTCTGCCGGTTTACCGGTGATGGTGGAAAGGTGAGGTAAGAGCTCACCCATCGGCTGGAGACAGTCCGATGCTGTAAACTCTATCCGGAGCAACACCGCTATGGGGACACATAGGTTGGCCCGACCGTCCCCGGGGTGGCTTGAGCGTATCGGCAACGGTGCGCCTAGATAGATGACTGTCAAATACAGAACCCGGCTTACAGATCAGCTCGCAGCAATCGATATGGGAACACCTGCGTAAAAGCACAGGTGTTCCCCTTTTTTGCGGAATTGTTGTGCAAGATACACAATTTTGATACCGTTAAATGAAAAATATTTGTAGCAGTTACATCTTTACATTAGCTCGATAAAGTGGTAAATTGATAGCGTAATAAATGAGGCGGACAAAAACAAACCGTCCGACAGAAAAGGAGAATTTATCATGAAAAAGTTTTTTGCTTTGATGCTGGCACTGTTGATGGTGCTGAGCCTGGTGGCCTGCGGCAAGCAGGAACCCGTTGACACTTCGGTGAACAATGGCGAAGCCGATGCCTTTACCTTTACGATGGGTATTGACGCCGAGTATCCCCCCTTCAGCTATCTGGGCAGCGACGGTGAGTACACCGGCTTCGACGTGGAGATCTGCAAGGCCGCCTGCGATCTGCTGGGCTGGAACTTCGAGGTTTTCGGCGTGAACTGGGACGAGAAGCTGATCCAGTTAGATGCTGACGAGTGCGACTGCGTTTGGTCCGGTATGACTATTCTGGACAGCATGAAGGAAGCCGGTTACACCCTGTCCGCTCCCTACTTCTACAACGCCCAGGTGATCATGGTCAAGGAAGGCAGCGACATCAAGTCCTCCGCTGATCTGGCGGGTAAGGTAGTTGCCGTACAGCTTGGTACCTCCGGCGAGGCAATGCTGGCTGAGGACGGCGATCAGGCAGAGCTGGCCGCTTCCTTCGGTGAGCTGATGACCTGCGACAGCTTCCTGAAGTGCTTCACCGAGTTGGGCGGCGGCGCCTGCGACGCGGTGATCGTGGATAAGCCTGTGGCGGATTCCTATGCCGCTGAGAATGCCGGCTTCGTGGTTCTGGATGAGCAGCTGGGCGCTGAGGAATACGGCATCGCTTTCCGCGGCGACGAGGATGGCAAGGGCCTGTGCAGCTTCATCGAGGACGCTGTGAAGCAACTGGTGGACAACGGCACCTATGCCGAGATCGCTGCCAAGTATCCCGAGATCGTTGACAATCTGGTGTTCCTGCAGAAATAAGACCCAACGATAGATTTTTGAGTGAATACGACCCTTTTCCGGAAGCACTTCGGTGCTTCCGGATTTGGTGTGTGAAATGAGGACAATATATGACACTACTCACCATGATTATGAAGATGGGAGAAGGTCTGAGCAAGACCTGTGCCATTTTCTTTCTGACCCTGCTGTTTTCTCTGCCGCTGGGCATGATCGTCGCCCTGCTGCGAATGAGCAAGAGCAAGATCATTTCCAATGTGACCCGCTTTATTATCTCCGTTCTCCGTGGTACTCCGCTGATGTTACAGCTTCTGGCGGTGACCTACGGCCCGTACTACATCGGCCAGTCGCTGGGTATGGACATAGCCGTTGCCCGCAACAAGCTGGTTCCCGTGGTGATCGCCTTTGCCATCAACTATGCCGCCTACTTTGCAGAGATCTACCGCGGCGGTATTGAATCTATGTCGTTGGGGCAATATGAGGCAGCGGAGGTCTTGGGCTATAATAGAATCCAGACCTTTATCCATATCATTCTGCCCCAGGTCATCAAGCGTATCATGCCCAGCATCACCAATGAAGTGGTGACGCTGGTGAAGGATACCTCCATGGCATTTACCGTTTCCTATCAGGAGATGTTTACCATCGGAAAGCAGATTGCCAACTCGCAGACCAGCTTTACGCCATTTATCGTTGCCGGTGTGTTCTACTTTATCTTTAACGCCATCGTGGACTTTGTGATGGGCAGGGTAGAGAAGAGCATGGGCTATTACCAGTAAGGAGGTGTCAGGATGAAACTGCTTGAAATGAACCACGTGAAAAAGAGTTTTAACAGCGGTCACCTGGTTTTAAAGGATATCAGTCTCAGTGTGGAAAAAGGCGAAGTGGTGGCCATCATCGGTCCCTCCGGCAGCGGTAAATCCACCCTTCTGCGCTGCGCGACTCTGCTGAACGACATGGACGGCGGCGATCTGATCTATAACGGCATCTATGCCGTGACCGATCAGGACGGCAAGGCTGTTTATGCCGACAAGGAAACCTTGAAAAAAGTGCGGGAGAAGTTTGGCCTGGTGTTTCAAAACTTTAACCTGTTTCCCCACTACTCTGTATTGAAAAATCTGACAGATCCTCAAGTCCGTGTGTTGGGACGAAAAAAGGACGAGGCGGAAAAATTTGCCATGGAGCTGTTGGAGAAAATGGGACTTGGTTATAAACCCAATGCCTATCCCTGTCAGCTTTCCGGTGGTCAGCAGCAGCGTGTGGCCATCGCCCGTGCTTTGGCCATGCAGCCGGAGATCCTGTTTTTTGATGAGCCCACCTCTGCTCTTGATCCTGAGCTGACCGGTGAAGTGCTGAAAGTGATCCGTCAGTTGGCAGAGGAAAACATGACGATGGTCATTGTGACCCATGAGATGTCCTTTGCCCGTGATGTGGCCGACCGCGTTATCTTTATTGACGGCGGTGTCATTGTGGAGCAGGGTACCCCGAAGGATGTGTTCGGCAATCCCCAACAGGAGAGAACCCGTCAGTTCCTGAGGAATTATCAACAATGAAACTGAACGTGTTGCGTGCCGATCCGGCTGGTAATATTACCCTGTTTGTCCTTTCACCGGTGGAGAAAGCGGACTATGCTTGTGTGGCAAACCGCTTGATGGCTCTGGAGAGCTTTGCGGCAGAGCAGGTGGGATTTATCCACGATGGGCGTATGGACATGGAAGCCGGTGAGTTCTGCGGCAATGCCAGTCGTGCCTATGGCATGCTGGTAGCCCGTCAGCAGGGGGTTTGCGGTGAAGTGCAGGTAAATGTCAGCGGCTGCGACCATCCACTTTCCGTGTATGTAACAGAAGACTCTGCGGAATGTGAGATGCCTTTGCCTCTGTGGGTAAAACGAGTCGATGTAAAGGGAAACAACTATACACTTGTACATCTGGGCGGGATCGCCCACCTGATTGCAGAGAATGTGGCACCAAGTGAAAAATTCTTTGCTGATGCAGAGCCGATTTTTCAGGAAATGCCGGAGTTGGAGGCTTACGGCGTCATTTTCCTCGATGGCAAGAACATGAAACCTCTGGTGAAAGTGCCTGCCACCAATACACTTTTCTGGGAGGGAAGCTGCGGCTCCGGTACCTTGGCGGCACAGATCGCCAGAAGCGAGGGACAATTGGACGGCGTTTATCGCAGTGCATTTATCCAGCCGGCCGGCATCGTGACAGCTGAGGTCAAACGGCACGGCGGTGAGATCGTTTCGGCAAAAATCGGCGGTCCGGTGACGCTGGATCAGCCGGTAGAAATTGAAATCTGAAAAAAGTCCACCCAATGGGTGGACTTTTTTTCGCTTTTCATTGAATAGATTGGAAAAATGCGCTATAATAACAACAGCTTTTTGAAGGAGATTTTTCTATGACTTTACAGGATTATTTGAAGTCCATTCAGAATAAAAGTGTGGCGGTGATCGGTATTGGCGTCAGCAACACGCCGCTGATCCGCCTGCTGTTGGAGCACGACATTGATTTGACAGCCTGTGATAAGCGAAGCCGGGAAGATCTGGGAGAGCTGGGCAACGAACTGGAGGCAAAAGGCTGCAAATTGCAGTTGGGAGCAGACTATTTGCAGGGGTTGAAACAGGACATCATTTTCCGCACCCCTGGGCTGCGTCCCGACATGCCGGAATTACTGGCCGCCATCGAGCAGGGGAGTATACTGACCTCGGAGATGGAAATCTTTTTTGAGGTTTGCCCTTGTCCCATTATCGCTGTAACCGGATCTGATGGCAAAACAACTACCACCACAATTATTGCCGAACTACTGAAAGCAGCCGGGAACACCGTCCATGTGGGCGGGAATATCGGAAATCCACTGTTGTGCGAGGCGGATAACATGCAATCGGGTGATTATGCTGTGTTGGAGCTATCCTCGTTTCAGCTTATGACCATGAAACGCTCGCCCCATATCGCGGTGGTGACAAATCTGGCGCCCAATCATCTGGATATGCACCACGGCATGGAGGAGTATGTGGCCTCCAAGGAAAATATCTTCCGGTATCAAAGTGCCGCCGATATAGCCATTTTTAATCTGGACAATGAGATCACCAGGGGGCAGTCTGGCTGTGCTGTGGGGAAAGTACTGCAATTCAGCCGCAAGGAGGAACCCCGGGAGGGCGTTTTCCTGCGGGGTGAGGACATCATTGTTCGAAAAAACGGCAGGGAGCGCAAGCTGATGACGACTGTCGATATCCGCATTCCCGGCGTGCACAACGTGGAGAATTACATGGCGGCTATCGCGGCGGTGGACGGCTTGGTGCCGGATGAGGTAATTGTGAAGTTTGCCCGGGAGTTCGGCGGGGTGGAACACCGCATCGAGTGGGTGCGTACCTATCACGGCGTGAAGTTCTACAACGACTCTATCGCGTCCAGCCCCAGCCGCTGTATCGCGGGATTGCGGTCTTTTAAGCAGAAGGTGATCCTGATCGCAGGCGGCTATGACAAGCATATACCTTTTGACGTGCTGGGGCCGGAAGTAGTGGAGCACGTGAAGCTGCTGGTGCTGTGCGGCGCTACGGCGGATCAGATCCGTGCCGCGGTGGAAAACGCGCCGACCTATCGGGAGGGGTTCCCGAAAATCGTGGAAGTGACGCCATTCGAAAAGGCGGTGGAGACCGCCCGCGATATGGCGGAGGAGGGCGACATTGTGACCCTTTCCCCGGCGTGTGCGGCATTCGATCAGTTCAAGAATTTTATGGTGCGGGGCAAGACCTTCAAGGCCATCGTGAACGGCTGGGAGGAATAAGGAAAAGCCAACATTGCATAGGTTCTTTCGAGGGGGAATTGCCTTGGAAGAGCTGCGATATGTGCGATTGGGCCGCGGCCAGCGAAAGCTGATCTGGCTGGGAATACTGCTCGTTTTGCTGTTGGTGGTGACAGTTGTTGTGCTGCGGCACCTGAAACCGCTGCTGACAAGTCTCGCCACGGCGAGGGTATCCAATACGGTGAACCGTATTGTGGTGGCGGCGGTGGACGACGCCGTGGTATCCGGTAGGATCAACTATGATGCGCTGGTGAGTTTTGAGAAAGACGACAGCGGCCGGGTGACAGCCCTGCGGAGCAATATGGCAGAGGCAAACCGCTTGCAGACGGCCATCTGCGACGATATTTTGCAGCGGCTTTCTGAGGTATCCACCAGCGAACTGCGTATCCCCATCGGAACGCTGACAGGCGTGGCGATTTTGGCAGGACGCGGCCCGACCCTGTGCGTGCGGATGCAGACGGTGGGCAGCAGTAGTGCGGCGTTCCGCAACGAGTTTTCTGCGGCGGGGATCAACCAGACCAAGCACCAGATACTATTGGACGTAGATGTAAACGTGAGCATTCTGCTGCCCGGTTTCTCGGCCTATACTACGGTATCCAATGTAATCACCGTGGCGGAGACGGTGATCGTGGGCAGCGTGCCCCAGACCTATACCTATTTCAGCGCCGGTGAAGACGTGATTGACAACGCGGCGCAGGAGTACATCATGAACAACGGATAAAGGGTGAGAAGATGGAGTATCAGCAGGAAATCAGAGAATTGCGGGAACAACTGAATGAGGCGGCGCGGCTTTACTATGTGCTGGATGCGCCGACCATGTCCGACTACGACTATGACCACCTGTACCGCCGTTTACAGGAGCTGGAAGCGGCACATCCGGAGGAGATCACGGCGGATTCCCCCACCCAGCGTGTGGGGGATAAGACCCTCAACGACTTTGCAGAGGTACGGCATGAGGTGCCGCTGGAGAGTCTGGAGGACGTGTTCAACAGTGACGAGGTGTGCCAGTTCCTCGAAAAAGTGGACGGGAATCTGGAGAGCGCCGCGTACAGCGTGGAGCCGAAGGTGGACGGACTGAGCGTGGCGGTGGAGTACCGAAACGGCGTCTTTTTCCGCGGCGCTACCCGCGGCGACGGTCGAGTGGGGGAGGACGTGACGGAGAATATCCGTACTATCAAGTCCTTGCCCAAGACTTTGCCGGAAAAGCTGCCGCGGCTCATCGTGCGGGGTGAGGTCTATATGGCCCGGGATGTATTTGAGGAGCTGAACGGTCTGCTGGAAATCGAGGGAAAGCCGCTGATGGCCAATCCTCGCAATGCGGCGGCGGGTTCCCTGCGGCAGAAAGATCCGAAGATCGCGGCACAGCGGAAGCTGGATATTGCCGTGTTCAATTTGCAGCTTGCTGAGGGCAAGGAGTTCACCACCCACACGGAGACCATTGAATATCTGACGGAGCAGGGATTCCCCACCATTCCCAACAAGCCCTTACAGGGGAGCGAGGCGATTTTGCAGGAGATCGAACGGCTGGGCGATGAGCGCATGGCTTATCCCTTTGATATAGACGGCGCGGTGATCAAACTGAATAACTTGGCAGATCGCACCGTACTGGGCAGTACGGCAAAGTGTCCCAAATGGGCCATCGCCTATAAGTATCCGCCGGAGCAGAAGCCGTCAGAGCTGAAAGATATCGTGGTGCAGGTGGGGCGCACAGGTGTATTGACCCCCAAGGCTGTATTGTCTCCGGTGCGTTTGGCAGGTACTACCGTAACATATGCAACGCTGCACAATCAGGACTTCATTACCCAGAAGGATATTCGTATTGGCGACACGGTGATCGTACAAAAAGCCGGCGAGATTATTCCGGAAGTCGTAGAGGTCGTAAAGGAAAAAAGACCGGCAGAGGCACTGCCGTACTATTTGCCGGATACCTGCCCGGTATGTGGTGCCCCGGTGAGCCGGGACGAGGACGGTGTGGCGATCCGCTGTACCGGTGCAGAGTGTCCCGCCCAACGCCTACGGTATCTGACCCATTTTGCCAGCCGGAATGCCATGGATATTGACGGACTTGGCCCGGCGGTGATTAATCAACTGGTGGAGAGCGGTCTGGTCAAGACCGCTGCCGATCTATACGATTTGCGGGTGCAGGACATTGCCCAATTGGAGCGGATGGGGCAAAAGTCGGCAGAGAATACGGTGAACGCCATTGCAACGTCAAAAGAGAACGATCTGTGGCGGCTGATCAATGCGCTGGGGATCCGGCAGGTGGGAGATAAGGCGGCAAAGGTGCTGGCGACCCATTTTGAGACCTTTGTCAGCTTCGCCGCGGCAACGGAGGAGGAACTGACCGCCATTGACGATATTGGCGCGGTGACGGCAAGATATATTCGCAGTTGGCTGGAAAATGAACAATCCCGAGATTTGATCGAGCGGCTGAAAAATGCAGGTGTGAACATGACCCGTAAAGAGGAAAAGCTTGACAGCCGTTTTGCCGGTATGACCTTTGTCATGACCGGTGCGCTGGAGAAATTCACCCGGGAAGAAGCACAGGAGATGGTGGAAAAGCGCGGCGGTAAGGCAAGCGGAAGCGTCTCAAAAAAGACCACCTATGTGGTGGCGGGTGAAGCTGCCGGCAGCAAACTCCGCAAGGCGCAGGAGCTGGGGATTCCCGTATTGACAGAGGATGAATTTCTGGAATTACTGAAGTGAAATCAAGAAACAGCGCGTCATAAGATGCGCTGTTTCTTTTAATGAAATTTGTGCAAATAAATACATTGTTTTACCATTGACTTTCACAGATTTAATGCTAAAATTATAGTGTTGTGTAAAAAATAGAGAAACAGATTAATATTTTAGAGGAGGAAAACTGATATGAGCAAGATCATGAAGATCTGCGACGGCAACGAGGCAGCGGCATACGTGGCGTATGCGTTCTCCGAAGTCGCCGCGATCTACCCCATTACCCCGTCTTCTCCCATGGCCGAGCACGCCGATGAGTGGTCTGCCAAGGGACAGAAGAACATCTTCGGCCAGCAGGTCCGTCTGGTGGAGATGCAGTCCGAGGCCGGTGCCTGCGGCGCCTGCCACGGTGCGCTGGAAGCCGGTACGCTGGCAACCTCGTTCACCGCTTCTCAGGGCTTGATGCTGATGATCCCCACCATGCACCGTATCTCCGGTGAGCGCCTGCCCGGCGTTCTGCACGTAGCAAGCCGTACCGTAGGTACCCACGCATTCTCCATATTCGGTGATCACTCTGACGTGATGAACTGCCGCCAGACCGGGTTTGCTCTGCTCTCTTCCGGCAGCGTGCAGGAGACCGCCGATCTTGCCGGTGTGGCGCATCTGTCCGCCATCAAGGCGCACATTCCGTTCCTGCATTTCTTTGATGGTTTCCGTACCAGCCACGAGATCCAGAAGATCGAGGCGCTGGAGTACAGCGACCTTGCTAAGCTGGTGGACTACGAGGAACTGGCTAAATTCCGCGCCAATGCGCTGAACCCTGAGGATCCCCGGATGCGTTCTCTGGTGGATAACCCCGATATCTACTTCCAGCTCCGTGAGTCCAATAACACCGACTATGCGAAGCTCCCCGATATCGTGGAGAACTACATGGCCCAGATCAGCAAGCTGACCGGCCGGGAGTATCACCTCTTCAACTACTATGGTGCACCCGATGCCCAGCGGGTCATCGTTGCCATGGGCTCTGTGGCAGGCTGTGCACAGGAAGTGGTGGACTATCTGAACGCCAAGGGCGAGAAGGTGGGCTTCCTGCAGGTGCATCTGTTCCGTCCGTTCTCTGCCAAGCACTTGCTTGCTGCCATGCCCAAGACCGTGAAGAAGATCGCCGTTCTGGATCGCGTGAAGGAAGCCGGTTCCATCGGTGAGCCTCTGTACGAGGATATCTGCGCCGCCTATATCAACGACAATAGCCGTCCTTTGATCTATGCCGGTCGTTACGGCCTGAGCAGCAAGGACACCACTCCCGCCCAGATCAAGGCCGTGTTCGATAACCTGAACATGGACGAGCCCAAGAACCACTTTACCATCGGTATCGAGGACGATGTGACTCATCTGTCCCTCCCTCTGGGCGCACCTCTCCTGACTGAGCCGGAGGGAACGATTTCCTGCAAGTTCTGGGGTCTGGGCTCAGACGGTACCGTGGGCGCCAACAAGAACTCCATCAAGATCATCGGCGAAACCACCGATATGTATTGCCAGGCGTACTTTGAATACGATACCAAGAAGTCCTTCGGTATCACCAAGAGCCACCTGCGCTTCGGCAAGAAGCCCATTTCCTCTACTTATTATGTGAGCAACGCGGACTTCATCGCCTGCCACAACCAGACCTATCTGACCAAGTACGACATCATCTCTGAGCTGAAGCCCCATGGCAGCTTCCTGCTGAACTGCGAGTGGAGCGAGGACGAGCTGGAGCAGAAGATGCCCGGTGAAATTCTGAAATACATCGCGGACAATGATATCAAGTTCTATATCATTGACGCCAACAAGGAGTCCCAGGCACTGGGGCTGGGCAATCGATCCAATATGGTATTGCAGGCCGCGTTCTTCAAGCTGGCTAAGGTCATCCCTGTGGAGGACGCCGTGGCACACATGAAGGCCGCCGTCAAGAAGACCTACGGCTTGAAAGGCGATAAAGTGGTCAACATGAACATCGCCGCTGTGGATGCCGGCATCAATGCTCTCGTCGAGGTCAAGGTCAAGCCCGAGTGGAAGAACCTGACCGGCGCGGCGCTCAAGCCCGTGGACGAGAGCCTGCCCTACGTCATCAAGAACATTCTGGTGCCCATCAACGCCCAGAAGGGTGACTCTCTGCCTGTTTCCGCCTTCAAGGGCATGGAGGACGGCACTATGCCGCTGGGTACCTCCCGCTATGAAAAGCGCGGTATCGCCACCCATCTGCCGGTATGGGATGCCACCGAGTGTTTGCAGTGCAATATGTGCTCTTTCGTCTGCCCCCACGCCGTCATTCGTCCGTTCCTGCTGGATGATGCCGAGACCAAGAATGCGCCTGCCGATATGGTGCTGACCGATGCCAAGGGTCCCCAGCTCGCCGGCCTCAAGTATACCATGGGCGTCAGCACGCTGGACTGCACCAGCTGCGGCAGCTGCGTTTCTTCCTGTCCCAAGAGCGGTAAGGCGCTGAAGATGGTGCCCACCAGCGAGGTCTCGCTGGATCAGACCGGCTGGAACTATCTGATGACCGTTCCCGAGAAGAACGACAAGATCGACAAGTTCACGCTGAAGGGCAGCCAGTTCAAGCAGCCGCTCGTGGAGTTCAACGGTGCCTGCGCCGGCTGCGGCGAGACGCCCTATATCAAGCTGCTGACCCAGATGTTCGGCGACAAGATGTATCTGGCCAACGCCACCGGCTGCACCCAGGCATGGGGCGCTGCCATGCCCTGCGTTCCTTACTGCAAGAATGCTGAGGGCAAGGGTCCTGCCTGGTCCAACTCCCTGTTTGAAAACAACGCCGAGTTCTCCTACGGTATGTGTCTGGCGGTCAAGCAGCTCCGTGCCTGCGTGACCGGCTATGTCAAGGAACTGGACGCCATGACCAAGGACGCTAACCTCAAGGCTGCTATCGCCAAGTACATGGAGACTTATGAGGATCTGGATGCCAACACCCCCGCTGCCGAAGCACTGGTCAAGGTGCTGGAGAACGGTAAGTTCTCCGCAGAGGAGCAGAAGGTCGTTGCTGAAATTCTCCAGCGCAAGAAGGACCTCTCCAAGAAGACCATGTGGATGTACGGCGGTGACGGCTGGGCTTACGACATCGGTTACGGCGGTCTGGACCATGTGTTCGCCATGGGCGAGGACGTGAACGTCCTATTGGTGGATACCGAAGTCTATTCCAACACCGGCGGTCAGTCCTCCAAGGCCACTCCCGTTGGTGCTGTGGCGCAGTTCCAGGCCAGCGGCAAGAAGACCAAGAAGAAGGATCTGGGTCTTTTGATGATGTCCTACGACGACGTGTACGTTGCTCAGTGCTGCATGGGCGCTAATCCCAACCAACTCATCAAGGCGATCAAAGAGGCCGAAGCCCATAAGGGGCCCTCCATCGTCATCTGCTATGCGCCCTGCATCAACCACGGCATCAAGAAGGGTATGAGCAGTGTTCAGCAGGAGATGAAGGACGCGGTGGCTTCCGGCTACTGGAATCTGTACCGCTACGATCCCGACACCAAGCACCTGACGCTGGACTCCAAGGAGCCCAGCATGCCGCTGTACGACTTCATGAAGGGCGAAGTCCGCTATGCCTCTCTGGAGCTGAGCTTCCCCGAAAACGCCAAGACCTTGTTCGCCGAGGCAGAGGAGAATGCCAAGGCCAAGTACGAGTACTACAAGCGCCGCAGCGAAGATTAAAAAGCAAAAAATGAGGCAGGCGAAAGCCTGTCTCATTTTTTGTCTATTCTGCACATAAAAGGAAATTTTCATGATGATAAGTTCTTGCAATTTCGTTGACAAAGGCGTTGGAATGTGATAAAGTTAACAAAGTCAATTCATAAACTACGTGGAAAAGGGGAATCATGTCATGTCAATACCTTTTAACTACGCATACGAATATAAGCGCAAGCTGTGTACACCGGATGAAGCAGCTCGTGTGGTCAAGAGCGGTGACTGGATCGATATTTCCATGGGCTGCGGTTTTCCCTCGCTGATGGATGAGGCAATTTCCAAGCGCCGTGATGAGCTCTTTGATGTAAAGATTCGCGGTTCTCTGGTATTCCGTCCCATACAGATGGTGGAATGCGATCCCACCCGCAAGCATTTTCTTTACAATAGCTGGCACTTCAGCGGCTATGAGCGGAAACTCTGTGATAAAGGACTTTGCAACTTTATCCCCATGGTGTTTCGCAATATCGGCGCCTATTATCACCATTTTTTAACGGTGAATGTGGCCATGATGTGCGTGACACCCATGAATGAGCATGGCTATTTTAACTTCTCTGTGGCGAATGCTTATGCCCGCAGCGTTTTGGATAAGGCAGATGTTGTGATTTTGGAGGTCAATGAGCGTTTGCCTTGGGTTTATGGCGGACAGGATGAGTGCATCCATATTGACGATGTGGACATGATCGTGGAAGGACCGCATGAGCAGCTGCCTAATATTCCGGCAACAGAGGCCTCTCCCAATGAGATGAAGATTGCCGAATATGTGGTGGAGCACATGGCAGACGGTTCTACGCTGCAGTTGGGCATCGGGTCTCTGCCCAATGCGGTAGGGCAGATGATTGCCAAGTCCGACCTGCATGACCTGGCTATTCATACGGAGATGCTTTGTGACTCCTATCTGGATATGTACAAGGCAGGGAAGATCACCAACCGCATGAAAAATCTGGATCGCTATAAGAGCGTATTTGGTTTGGCATTGGGCTCCCAGGATCTTTATGACTGGGTACGTCAAAATCCGGGCGTGGTTACATATCCCATTGCCTATTGTAATGATCCCGGCAACATCGGAAAAATTGACAACTTTGTCTCGGTGAATAACTGCATTGAGGTGGATCTATACGGTCAGATCTGTGCGGAAACCTCCGGTACTCGTCAGATCAGCGGTACCGGCGGACAGTTGGACTTTTTGGAGGGCGCAGCGCTGTCCCATAACGGAAAAGCCTTTATCTGCATGACTTCCTCGTTTACTGATAAGAACGGACAAATGAAATCCCGCATCATGCCAACATTGACCCATGGCGATGTGGTTACCGATCCCCGTACGCTGGCGTATTATATCGTTACGGAATACGGCGGTGTCAATCTGGTAGGCAGCAGCACCTGGGAACGTGCTGAAAAACTGATATCCGTTGCCCACCCGGACTTCCGCGATGAGCTGATCGCCGATGCTGAGAAGCAGGGAATTTGGGTACGTTCCAACAAGAGATAATCAAAAAAGCACCGGTTATCCGGTGCTTTTTTATTTTTGCATGACCTTTTTTCGGGTGTATAAGATACCAAAGGTGATCAGCGCAAAATCCACGATCAGTACAGTCCAGAATACCGGAGAACGGATGCTAAAACTGTTACCGGCAATGGTGAAACAGATCATGCCGGGAATAATTGCCAACCAGGAGCTGGTAAGATAGCGCCAAAATCCAATATGCAGCATACCAAAAATGACACCCAAAACCTCCATGCTCAAACCGATCATATGGATGGCAAAACAAGTCACAAAACCGTATTTCTGGGTGGTGCTGAAGTATTTTTGCAGCTTGGGGTGCTTGGCAAGTAAACTCTCCAAGTTTTGTGTTTTGGTGCTGCTGCCGATACAATAGGAGATCGAAAGTGAGACGGCAGTACCGATCCCGTTAATGATGAGTGCCTGCCATATCGGGAAAATCAGAGACACAATAATGACCAGAGCATTGTAAAGGATTACGCCGGAAAAACCCTTTACGGCGTAGAGCGCCAGGATCACGGCAACGGCGAGAATGGGTCGGTGATCTACCAGCTGTGGTATGGTATCCAGATCAATAACACCTGTGAACAGAAGCGTACCGAATAAGGCGGCACACAGGAGCATGACAAGGATGGGTGCATAGTCTTTTAATAATTTCATCTTCTGTTCGTTTTCTCCTCGCTTTTTGTGCGTTAAGTGTACTCTATCATAAAATTTGTCTTTTGAAAAGATTTACGAAGGATTGTTTACCATTATTTTGCAAAAATGGTTATAAACTGCTTGACAAATAATACTATGTATCATATAGTAATATGCGGAAGGAGGCATTGTATGTTGGACCCAAAGTTGAAGCGTGGCCTCTTGGAGGTCTGTGTATTGAGTGCGTTGGTAAAGGATGAGAGCTACGGATATAAAATTATCCGCGATCTTTCGGACTGCGTTTCCATATCGGAGTCAACGCTGTATCCGATTCTGCGGCGGTTGGAATCTGCCGGACAGTTGACGGAGAGGAGTGTGGAGCATAACGGAAGACTGCGGAAAATGTATTCCATTACGGCTTCAGGAAAACAGCAAATTGCCGACTTTGTTGACGGCTGGGCAGAGCTGGATGCCGTGTATCGTTTTGTAAAGGAGAGTATCAAAAATGACAATGAATGAATATCTCTCCGCCTTGATTGCCGGATTGTCACAGCTGCCGGAGGAGGAGCAACGGAAGCAGGTCGCCTATTATGAGGAGCTTTTTGCCGATATGAAGGAAGAGGGACTCAGCGAAGAGGAGATCACGGAAAAGCTGGGAGGTCCTGCAAAGGCGGCTCGGGAGATCATGGAGGAGATGCCGCTGACGAAGCTGATCAAAACGCGTGTCAGACCGAAAAAAGGTTGGTCGGTGCTTGCAGTCATTCTGGTAATTCTGGGGTCGCCGATCTGGCTGAGTATCGCGCTGGCGATGTTCGCGGTGGTACTTAGTATTTACATTGTGATCTGGTCGCTGATCATTGTCCTGTTTGCTGTGGTGCTGAGCATATTGGCAGCAGGCGTTGCCGGTATTGTTCTGTTTGCCGTCAACATTATGTCGGCATCGGTACCGGCACTGCTGGTACTTGGCTTGGGACTGATCTGTCTGGGAATGACGGCTCCGGCATTTTTGGGCGCAGTCGCGGCAGCGAAGGGTGTTTGCAGACTGACGGGACGTATCGCCAGATGGATCCGTTCTCTCTTTATTCGGAAGGATGGTGTGAGATGAGACGCACGGTAAAAATTACGCTGATCGTATCGGCAGTTTTGGCGGCGATGGGTATTCTGCTTGTCATCGTGACCGGATGCATGGGTGGACATTTTTCTGATCTTTGGAATAGTCGGATGCAGATACCCGGGGTTTTCCATTTCGGCAGCGGAGTTACAGCACCGCATAACGAATACAATAAAAGTAACACTTATTCTATCTCCGCAGAGGGAATCGACGGGATTCAGATCGATTGGGTCAGCGATAATGTTGTCATCAAAATCGGTAATACAGAGCAAATCGCATTTTCGGAGACCGGGGCTGGTTTGACGGAAAAAACGGCACTACGGTATGATGTGCAGGGCAGTACCTTGCTGATTCACTACTGCGACGATCAAAGATTTCTCAATGTCAACTTGCCCGCCAAACAGTTGACGGTTATCTTGCCGGATACTCTTGCGGCAAATCTGCAATCTCTGTCGGTGGAAACTGTCAGTGCCGATGTTACCATTGACGATCCGCTGTTTCGCATGGAAAAGCTGGATGTTGAGACCGTCAGCGGTAATCTGAACGCGGTGATTGATTTCGCAGGGATAGCGGAACTGGAAACCGTCAGCGGCAACCTCGGCGTAAACGGTGGAATAAACAAATTTGATGCGGAATCCAGCAGCGGAAATGTCAGCATTGGCGGTGGGATAAATCAATTCGAAGCGGAAACCGTCAGCGGTGATGTTCTGCTTGATTGCCGAAACGGAGTACCCAATGACCTGGATATTGAAACTACCTCTGGTAATGTGATCTTGTATTTGCCGCAGAATGCCGCCCTGACCTTGGCTTTTGAAACGGTGAGCGGTGACTTCGACAGTATCTGCGCCATGAGTGTTCACAATGGGAACTATGTTATCGGCAGTGGACACAGCAACTGGAGAGTGGAAACCGTCAGCGGCGATTTGACCGTGAAATAACGTATGATACAGCGGGCAGAGAATAAACTCTGCCCGCTGCTGTACTCTTGACAAGTTTTGGAGAATCAGGTATACTATCAACATACAAAAACTGCAATGATGGGAAGCAGTAAGCGGTTGTCGGATGCCAAGAGAGGGAGCGGTTGGTGGAAGCTCCCGTGAAGCGCTGCCCAAGTCGTCCCGGAGCTTTCAGCCGAATGGAGTAAGCTGCAACGGTTGGCCCCGTTATCGGCCTATGAGTGCGGGAGAAATCCCGAACACAGGTGGTACCACGGACTTTTGTTCGCCCTGTTTTGCTATGGCAAAACAGGGTTTTTGTTTTGCCAAATACTCGAAAAGGAGAAATCCAATGCGTAAAGAATTATCAAAATTGTATGATCCCCGGGAAGTGGAAGGCCGCATCTATCAGATGTGGATGGATAACGGCTGTTTCAAGGCAGAGCCGAACCCCAAGAAGAAGCCTTTTTCTATCGTTATGCCGCCTCCTAACGTTACCGGCCAGCTCCACATGGGTCACGCCCTGGACTGCACTTTACAGGATATTCTGACCCGCTTTAAGCGGATGCAGGGCTATGAGGCTTTGTGGCTGCCCGGTAGCGACCATGCAGGCATCGCCACCCAGATCAAAGTGGAGGAAGATCTCCGTGTCAACGAGGGCCTGACCCGTTACGACCTGGGGCGCGAGAAATTCCTGGAACGTGTCTGGGCGTGGAAAGAGAAGTACGGCAACCGTATCATTGAACAGCAGAAGAAGATGGGCGCTTCCTGCGACTGGGATCGTGACCGTTTTACCATGGATGAGGGCTGTTCCAAGGCCGTCCGTGAGACTTTCTGCGAGCTGTATGACAAGGGGCTGATCTACAAGGGCAGCCGTATTATCAACTGGTGTCCCCATTGCCTGACGGCTCTGTCCGATGCCGAGGTGGAGTACACCGATAAGCCCGGCAGTCTGTGGTACGTCCGCTATCCGCTGACCGATGGCAGCGGCGACATTGTCATCGCCACCACCCGCCCCGAGACCATGATGGGCGATACGGGCGTGGCGGTGAACCCGGAGGATGAAAAGTTCAAGCACCTCATTGGCAAGACCTGCATTTTGCCCATTATGAACCGTGAGATACCCATCGTGGGCGATGAGTACTGCGAGATCGGCTTTGGTACCGGTGCTGTAAAGATGACGCCGGCCCATGACCCCAACGACTTTGAGGTGGGTCTGCGCCACAATCTGGAGGTCATCCGCGTCATCGCTGACGATGGCACCATCAACGAAAACGGCGGCAAATACAACGGCATGGATCGCTACGAGTGCCGCAAGGCTATCGTGGCTGATCTGGAGGCTGAGGGCTATCTGGTCAAAACCGAGCCTTATTCCCACAATGTTGGTACCTGCTACCGCTGCCACAATGACGTGGAGCCTTTGATTTCCGCCCAGTGGTTTGTGAAGATGGCACCTCTTGCCAAGGAGGCAATCCGTGTGGTGGAGGACGGCACCATCAAGTTTGTGCCGGAGCGCTTCACCAAGACCTATATCAACTGGATGGAAAATGTACACGACTGGTGCATTTCACGTCAGCTTTGGTGGGGTCACCAGATTCCGGCGTGGTACTGCGATGAATGCGGCCATATTAACGTCAGCCGACAGGATCCCACCAAGTGTGAAAAGTGCGGCTGCACCAAGTTGACCCGCGAAGAGGATGTACTTGACACCTGGTTCTCCAGCGCCCTGTGGCCGTTCTCCACGATGGGTTGGCCGGATCTGAATGCCCCCGACTTGAACTATTGGTATCCCACTTCTGTGATGGTCACCGGTTACGACATTATTTTCTTCTGGGTAGCCCGCATGATCTTCTCCGGCATGGAGCAGATGAAGAAAGAACCGTTCAAGACGGTATTTATCCATGGCCTGGTGCGTGACGACAAGGGACGTAAGATGTCTAAATCTCTGGGCAATGGCATTGATCCGCTGGAAATGGCGGAGACTTACGGCGCCGATGCGCTGCGCTTCAACCTGATTACCGGTAACAGCCCCGGCAATGATATGCGCTTCTTTGTAGAGAAGTGTGAGGCAATGCGTAATTTCGCCAATAAGATCTGGAATGCCAGTCGGTTCGTGATGATGAACCTGACCATTGACAAGGTGGAACTGCCGGAGAAGCTGGAACTGGAGGATAAGTGGATCCTCAGCAAGCTGAATACCCTGATTAAAGAGGTCACTGACAATATGGAGGCCTTTGAACTTGGCGTTGCCTCTGCTAAGATCTACGACTTCATTTGGGATACCTACTGCGACTGGTATATTGAGCTGACCAAGACTCGCTTGAATGGCAAGGATGAACAGGCCAAGCTGGCGGCTGAGAATGTGCTGTGCTATGTGCTGCTGCGTATCTTGGAATTGATGCACCCGTTCATGCCGTTTATTACCGAAGAAATCTGGCAGGCACTGCCCCATGAGGGCGACTTCCTGATCAAGGCACAGTGGCCGACCTATCAGGAAAAGTTTAACTTTGTTGCCGATGAGCAGGCAATGGAGGATGTGAAAGATGCCATTTCCGCAGTACGTGCCCGCCGTGCCGAGATGAACGTACCGCCCAGCAAGAAGGCCAAGATGATTCTGGTTACCGGAAAGCCTGAGAACTATGAGGTAGGCAGGCATTTTATCACCCGTATGGCCTATGCCAGCGAAGTGACGGTTGCCGCCGAAGCTCCTGCAAATTTGTCCGGCATGGTTTCTGTGATCACCCATGATGCCAATATCTATCTACCGCTGGCGGAATTGGTGGATATTGCCGCTGAGCTGGAGCGAATCCAGAAAGAACGGGAAAAGGCGATAAAGACCTTGCAGGGAATTGAGGCAAGACTTTCCAATGAAGCATTTACCTCAAAGGCACCGGAAGCGGTTGTCAATACAGCTCGCGAACAGGCAGAAAAGACTCGCTTGCTGATTGCAAAACTGGATGAATCAGCAGCGGCTATGAAACTGTAAGATATAGACAACATTCAACAGAAAAAACGGCCATAAAAGTATATAATCACCGTAGATTTGATCTACGGTGATTATTTTTTACCAAAGGAGAGAGCCACTATGGAAGTTATGACACAATGCCAGGATCGGAGCCTGGAAATATTTTTGAAAGGAGAACTGGATCATTATGGCGCACAAGGTCTGCTGCAGAAGATGGAAGAAATCATAACACAAAACCTGCCACTGACATTGACCATGGATTTTTCCGGGGTCACATTTATGGACAGTTCCGGCATCGCTGTAGTACTACGTTCCTGGCAGCGAATGAAAACATTAGACGGTAATGTGATTTTGCGGCATGTAGGACCGCAGCCGAGGAAAGTCTTTGATGCAGCCAATATCAGCCGCATGGTGACTTTTGAGTGAAAGGAGCAGTAAGATGCGAAAAACGGAGAATTATGTGACGTTAGAGTTTATGAGCCGAAGTACCAATGAGAGCTTTGCCAGAATTGCCGTGGCGGGATTTGCCGCGCAGCTTGATCCCACGTTGGATGAATTGGGAGATATCAAGACCTCTATCAGCGAAGCAGTGACCAATGCCATTGTCCATGCCTATCCGGACAAACTGGGACGTATCCTGATAAAGCTAAAGCTGCTGGACGGCAACATACTGGAAATTGTAGTGCGTGACTGGGGCAGAGGTATCGAAAACATAGAGCAGGCGAGACGTCCCTTATATACTACCGGCGGAGAAGAACGCAGTGGTATGGGTTTCACCATCATGGAGAGCTTTATGGATCAATTGAAAGTAAAGTCAGAACCGGGTAAAGGCACCACGGTGGTGATGCGAAAGCGTGTCGCAGTCCGCGCAAAACGATGAGTGAAGAATGGATCGCTCTGCTGGAACAGGCGCAAAAAGGAAACGAAAAAGCATGCGAACAGATGATAAACGAGAATTGCGGTTTGATTTGGTCCATTGTCAGACGATACAGTGGCTGCGGCGTTGATTTTGACGATCTATATCAACTCGGATGCATTGGCTTTATAAAAGCTGTAAAGGGATTTAGCATTACATACGGAACACAGTTTTCTACATATGCTGTTCCCAAAATAGCCGGAGAAATTCGCCGGTTTTTGCGGGATGATGGCGCAATCAAAGTGGGGCGAACCCTCCGGGAAAGAGGACAAGCTCTGTGGAGCGCCAGGGAGACGCTGCGTAAAGAGTTGGGTAGAGACCCCACAATTTCGGAATTGTCCCAGTATACCAAGTTATCGGTGGAGGAGATTGCCGACATTGAATTAGCAAACATTGCGCCGGAATCGCTGCAGCAGGAAAACGAGGATGGCTTATCTCTGGAGTCCACTTTGGGGACAAGCGGTATCGAGGAAAAGCTGGTGGAAAAAATTGCGTTGCGGGAAGCTATCGAAGCATTGCCTGAACAGGAACGAAAAGTGATATTTCTGCGTTTTTTTAAGTGCCTGACTCAGCAGCAAACAGCTCGGATTTTACAGGTGTCGCAAGTACAGGTTTCCCGTCTGGAACGCCGCAGTATTTCTCACCTGCGGGAACATCTGGCGTGCTGTTGACAGGAAGAAATTCTGTCATGGTGCCTCGGTATCGTTTCGGTAAAAAAGTGTTTTGACAACGAGGGTTATAGCGCTCTTGAATGGCAACTGTATCATAAAATCGCTTCCACAATGTTCGATAATGGATTTCCTGTTCATCCGGGGAATTCAGATGTAAATGATCCAGCGGAAAGATGCGGGATTTTCCCTGTGTATAGAGCAGGATTTCCCCATGTGTACGGTCGTAGAGAAAAAAACTCTCGTTGGCATAACGGTCACAAAAATGTCGGCGCAGCAGGGGTAAGACACGGTTTTTCGGCTCAATTTCACCGCCTAATATTCCGCTGTAATCGGAAAAACGTACAAATCCACGAAGTTTTTCCAGCTCACCGCTCAGATGACGCAGCGCTTTTGCAATGGGATAATAAACGGGATCTGAACGGCTTTTCAGGAAAGCCGGCCCCTCCTGATATAATTTTCGTATCAGAGCGTAAAGGCGAAGTTCTTTTTCTTCCAGACAGGTCAAAAAAGCCCG
This sequence comes from uncultured Clostridia bacterium, assembly GCA_937894515.1. Classification (GTDB taxonomy): domain Bacteria; phylum Bacillota; class Clostridia; order Oscillospirales; family Oscillospiraceae; genus Vescimonas. The sequence continues at coordinate 60,625 of CALCRH010000223.1, forward strand.
ACGCAGCAGGTCCGCCGCATCGGGAGAAATCTTTACGATACTGCGCAGAACACGGTGTGCATGCTGCCGATCTGTCGGCACATAGCGTACCTCATACAGCGACCAACATTCCTCATCGCAGCAAAAAGCGATGGGGAATTCTTTATGGACATAACTTTCATAAACACAGCACAGAAAGCCGTCATAGGTGCCGTCATATTGAAAGACGACTTCTTGCCATTTCATCTGATCACCCCGCTGTATCAAATAGAGAGAGTTGCTCCAACTCAGCTGGAGGTAACAACCCGCGTTCTAAAATTTCCAACTGACGGGTCATGGTAGCAGGCGAGAAGGAAAGTCCATTACGCATTCTCCCGTTGCAGAGAAGAAAATACTGAGCACGTTTTACCACAACACCGAGTTTCGATAAATCTTCCCAGTGGATCACACCAACTCGCCTTGCAGACAAAATCCGTCGTGCACTGGTCAGTCCAATGCCCGGTACACGTAAAAGCATTTCATAATCGGCGCGCATAATTTCAACAGGAAACTGTTCCATGTGTCGGACAGCCCAGTTACATTTGGGATCCAGCTGTGGGTTGAAATCCGGCTGCGTCTCATCTAACAATTCAGTAGCGCGAAAACCATAGAGCCGCAGCAGCCAATCTGCCTGATAAAGTCGGTGTTCTCGCAGAAGAGGCGGCTTGGTGTCCAAGGAGGGAAGAAGGGAGTGCTCTACTACCGGTACATAGGCCGAGTAGAAAACCCTTTTTAATCGGTATTTTTGGTAAAGGGATTCCGTTAAGCGCAAAATGTGCAAATCACTGTCCGCGGTGGCTCCTACGATTAGCTGTGTGCTCTGCCCGGCAGGTGCAAACCGTGCAGCCTGACGATATTTTATAAGCTCCTGCTTGCTTTCTGTCGCTTTATCACGAATGAGCCCCATGGGCTTCAAAATCGCCTGTTTGCTCTTATCCGGTGCTAACAGCTCCAAACCGCGCTCGGAAGGCAACTCCATATTGACGCTTAGCCGATCGGCAAAAAGCCCCAACTGATAGATCAGCTCCGGCGAAGTACCGGGGATTGCTTTTGCATGGATGTAACCATTAAAGCCGTAATCCTGCCGCAGAAGACGTAAACAGGATATCATCTGTTCCGTGGTATAGTCCGGATCACGCAAGACGCCGGAGGAAAGAAATAACCCTTCAATATAATTTCGGCGATAAAACTGGATGGTTAGATCGGCAAGTTCTCTGGGCGTAAAACTTGCGCGAGGCGTATCATGACTGCGGCGATTGACACAGTACTTACAGTCATACGCACAACAGTTCGTCATCAATACCTTTAAAAGCGTAATACACCGCCCGTCAGCAGAGAAGCTGTGGCAGCAGCCAGCAATAGAAGAGGATGTATTCCCAATTTTGCCGGGCTGAAAACCGCGATTGACTCCGCTGGATGTGCAGGCGGCATCATACTTGGCGGCATCGGTTAATATGGTCAGCTTCTCCAGAACGTCCATCATTCATCAGGCCGTACGGCGTTTGCGAGGATTATCTACGCGATCGATAAGCCGCATCATGTTGATCGCCACAAAGGCAGCGCCTAAAATAATGAAAAAGTAAGCAATTCCTGTCATAAGAAAAACCTCCATAAAACTTTTGTTCGATTGCATTATAACTCGAACGAGCGTTTCTGTCAATAGAAAATAGAACAAATTTTCTAATATTTTCACAAACAGTTGACCAACGCAGGATTTTGTATTACAATACAAAAGATGACACAATTTGTAGAGGGAACCAGCTATGACTGACTTGGAAAAACGATTTATTTCAGCCCGCAAAAAGGCGATTGCCTTATCATACAGCCACTTAAATGAACGGCAGAGAGAGGGTGTTCTGGCGACAGAAGGGCCTCTTTTGCTGCTGGCCGGTGCGGGAAGCGGAAAGACAACTGTGCTGATCCATCGGGTGGCAAATCTGCTCCGCTATGGGAAAGGGAGCGACTCCGATGAAATCCCCATGCCGATTACCGGTGACGAGGTGGAGTTTTTAGAGCAATATATAGAGAATCCCGATCCGGCGCAAAAGCCGCTGGCGGATTATCTCTGCGCGGTATCGCCGGCCATGCCATGGGAAGTGCTGGCCATCACCTTTACCAATAAGGCTGCCGGGGAACTGAAAGAGCGCTTGGAACAAATGCTGGGTGAAGCGGCACGCGAAGTATGGGCTTCGACTTTCCATAGCGCCTGCGTCCGTATTTTGCGGAGAGACATTGACAAACTTGGTTTTTCCAAGGACTTTACCATCTATGATACGGACGACAGCAAACGGATGATTAAGGACTGCTTGAAAGAACTGGGCTTGGAGGAGAAGACATTTCCTGTGCGGGAGATCCTTTCCGTCATTTCTCGCGCCAAGGACGATATGCAGTTGCCGGCGGAATACGCACAGCTGGCTGATCATACCGGTGATTGGCGAAAACAGCGTATTAGTAAGGTGTATGCACTTTACACCAAAAAGCTGCGGGATGCCAATGCACTGGACTTTGATGACATCATTCTGCATACTGTGATCCTGCTCCGCGACTTCAGGGAGATACGGGAATATTACCAGCGCAAGTTTCGATATGTGCTGATCGACGAGTATCAGGATACCAACAACCTGCAATATCAGTTGGCGACCCTGCTGGCAGGTGGTTACCGCAACATCTGCGTGGTAGGTGACGATGACCAGAGTATCTATCGATTCCGTGGTGCCAATATTGAAAATATTCTCAACTTTGAGGATGAATATCCGGACTGCCGCACCATTCGCCTGGAGCAGAACTATCGCTCCACACAGAATATCCTCGATGCAGCCAACGCCGTGATCAAGAATAATCTGGGGCGCAAGGGGAAGACCTTATGGACCAATCATGGTGCCGGGGAAAAGATCACGATCAAGACCACTTTCAACGAAGGCGATGAGGCCAACTTCGTGGCCGGGCAGATCCTGATGGCTTATAATCGTGGCCACAGTTGGAAGGACAACGCCATTCTCTACCGTATGAACGCCCAGTCCAATGCGTTGGAATATGCGTTTAAACGGCAGGGCATCCCTTATAAAATCGTAGGCGGCATGAAGTTCTTTGACCGTGCTGAGGTCAAGGATATACTGGCCTATCTCTGCGTCATCAACAACCCGACAGACGATCTGCGGCTGCGGCGCATCGTCAATGTACCGTCCCGCAAGATCGGTGCGGCGACTGTGGACAAGGCGCAGCAGATTGCCACAGTTTACAATCAACCGCTCTATGAAATTTTCCGCAACGCCAAACAGTATTCAGAACTAAAAAACGTAGCTGACAAGCTGATTAGCTTTACAGATCTGATTGAAGAAATCCGCGCAAAACTGGAAGGTACCGAGCTGGTAGAATTCTACGAATACGTCTGCGAAAAGACCGGTTACGTAGCCATGCTGCAGGAAAAAGGCGACATGGAGAGCCGCGGACGTCTGGAGAATGTAGAAGAACTGGCGTCCAGTATCCATGCCTTTTTGGATAATGATCCGGATAATCCGACTTTGGCAGGATTTTTAGATGAGGTAGCGCTTTATACCGATCTGGACGAAACGTCAGACAGCGATAACTGTGTGATGATGATGACCATGCACAGTGCCAAAGGTCTGGAATTTCCGTTTGTCTATGTGGTTGGTATGGAGGAGGGCGTATTCCCCGGCAATCGTGTAATGGCGGAGGACGATGAGCTGGAAGAGGAACGCCGTCTGTGCTACGTAGCCATGACCCGTGCAAAGGAGAAGCTGACCTTGACCAATGCGCGGCAGCGTATGCTATTTGGTCGTACGACACCCAACTTGCCGTCCCGCTTTCTGGAGGAGATTCCCGTTGAGAATATGGAGTGGCTCAGTAAGCCCGAACCCAAAGCAGAGCGTGACTGGGATGGTGACCGCGACAGCGGCTATGCCTGGGCTGTTGATGTGTCTATTGAACGCCATCGGGAAAAAGTGAAATCCACGCTGGATAGTATACGGAAAACAGCGGTAACTCAAAGCGTACCGTTACTGGATCTGAAACCCGGAGAAAGCGTGGAACATAGCGCTTTTGGCCGCGGTATGGTGCTGTCAGTCCGGCCTATGGGCGGTGATGCACTTCTTGAAATTGCATTTGACAATGTGGGCACAAAGAAATTGATGCTTAAAGCGGCTATGAGCCATCTGGTGAAGGGATAAACAAACAGCCGAGGGGATCGAATCCTCCCGGCTGTTTGTTGTCAAACTGCTCTTACAGATAAGATATTATTTGAGCTTCCTCCGAAAAAGAGTCTCTACATGGAAAAAGCCCTGCTCAAAAGAGCAGGGCTTCGTTTGTATCACAATTAGATTGCGCGGGTAACTTTACCGGAACGCAGGCACCGGGTACAAACATATACATGGCGAGGCGTACCGTTGATGATCGCCTTCACACGCTTTACGTTGGGCTTCCAGGGACGATTGGAACGTCTGTGGGAGTGGGAAACCTTGATACCAAAGGTCACGCCCTTATCGCAAAACTCACATTTAGCCATCCGTTGCACCTCCTTGCTGTTATAACATACTGGCTTCTTGTTTCTCACAAGCAAAAGCTATCATAACAGAAGTTTTCGAAAATTGCAAGCATAATTTGACAAAAAATTGAAAAAATTTGTGTCTGGGAAAAGTTGCGAAATGGAAATGGATACGGTATAATATATTCTGTATAAGTAGAAGTAACGGAATGATTCCGTAAAAGGGGAGAACCATATGGAAAAAATCAAGCGCACACCGGCCAGTTTAAAGAAACTGGTGGCAGATTTCGGACTGGAGATCCTGTATAAAGGGGAAAACTATGAAAACGAGGTTGTTACCGTTTCCGATGTCAATCGTCCGGCATTACAGCTGGTAGGCTTTTTTGACTATTTTGATGTAAAGCGCCTGCAGATACTGGGCATGAGCGAGGTCAAATTTCTGGATCGCATGAAAGTGGAAGAACGCACGCATGCCTTTAACCGCCTGATGAGCTATCCGTTCCCGGCGCTGATCATTTCCCGGGATATGGAAGCCTATCCGGAATTGATCGAAATGGCCAAGAAACATGGCAGGACACTACTTCGTACCGGCTTGGAGACGGTTGATGCCACCAGTAATATCATCGATTACCTCAATCGCGCACTGGCACCCCAGATCACCCGGCACGGCGTCTTGATGAACATTTACGGCCAGGGTGTGCTGATTTACGGTGACAGCGGGATCGGCAAGAGCGAAACTGCTATTGAACTACTGAAGCGCGGTCACCGTCTGGTAGCAGACGATGCAGTGGAGATCCGCCGGGTTTCCGACAGCCTGTACGGTACAGCGCCGGAACTGATCCAGCATTTTATTGAGATTCGCGGTGTAGGTATCGTAGATGTGCAGAAGCTGTTCGGTATGGGTGCTGTGCAGTTTGATTCGGAAATTGACCTGATTGTGCGCTTAGAGAAGTGGGAGGACGGCAAGTTCTATGACCGTCTGGGCATTGATGCCATGGAAGAGGATATTCTGGGCGTGCCGCTTCCGCTGGTCAAGATCCCGGTCAGCGCCGGTCGTAACCTTGCCGGCATCATCGAGCTGGCAACCATGAAAAATCGTCAGCAGAAATACGGCTATAACGGTGCGAATGATTTTGTGTCCCAGTTTGACAGCAAGGTAGACCAGATGGCGAAAGAGGGCGGCAACTAAATGAACTATATCGGCATCGATATCGGCGCCACTAATTTAAAAGCCGGCCTTGTCAATGAAGCCGGTATTCTGCTTGCCACGGAAAAGATGAAGGTTTCCGAGTTGACAGACCCGGCAAAGATGGCGTGGACCCTGTATGCGCTGATTCAAAAACTCTGTGAAACTTCAGGTGTCCCCATGGAGAAGATCGCCTCTGTTGGTGTCGGCGTACCCGGTACGGTAGAGATCCATTACGGCACGATCCTCTATACCTGCAATCTACCCTGGCGAAATGTCCCGCTGCGGAAACTGTTTCATCAGTTGTCACCCTTACCGCTTTATATTGAAAATGATGCCAACTGTGCAGCTTTGGCCGAATACTATGTAGGAGCGGGCAGAGACTCCAAGCGTTTTATTACTATCACGTTAGGCACCGGTATCGGCGGCGGCGTGATTCACAACGGTAAGATCTCCCATGGTGCCAACGGTATGGCGGGAGAAGTAGGCCACATGGTCATTGAGCGCAACGGGGAGCCCTGTCCTTGCGGCCGCAGAGGCTGTTGGGAACAATACGGTTCTGCCATTGCTCTGAAACGGTTGACGCAGCATATGCTGGAGAAAAATCCGAACAGTATCCTGCGTCAGGTGGTAGACGAAAATGAAGGCCATATTTCCGGGCAGTCAGCATTTATTGCGGCACGGCGCGGTTGTCCTGTCGGACAGCAGGTGTGCGATCAGTATGTAGAATATTTGGCCATGGGCATTACCAATCTGGTCAATATCTACCAACCGGACACTCTGGCCATTGGCGGCGGTGTCAGCAATGAAGAGGAAAGCCAACTCCTGCTGCCGGTACGCCGTTTGGTGGAGCAGGATAGCATTCCCTGTGTGCCGGAAAAGCGGACGCGTATCGTAAAAGCAGAGCTGGGAACTCAGGCCGGATTGATTGGTGCAGCACTTTTGGGGAAGAATAAGCGTATTTAGGAGGCGTTATATGCGCTGGTATGAAACTTTTGATCAGAAAATAGCGGACTATTTGCCCGATTTACGCGTGGAACAAGAGGAGCCATTGAGCCGACATTGCTCGTTTCGTATTGGCGGTCCGGCCAGACGTATGGCATTTCCCAAGACGCCGGAACAGATGGTGCTGTTGCAGGGCATTGCTGCTGAGTGCGGTGCCGATCCGCTGCTGATTGGCAACGGTACCAACATTCTGTTTCCTGATGCAGGACTGGACCGCCTGATAATTCAAACCGGAGAACTCTCGGCACTTCAATTAGGCAAAAACGAAGGAGAGCTGGTGGCACAGGCCGGTGTTTCGCTGACAAAGCTGGCAAATTTTGCCTGCGCCAATAGCTTGACCGGCCTGGAATTTGCCCATGGAATTCCTGGCAGCGTAGGCGGTGCGGTGAGCATGAATGCCGGAGCCTACGGCGGCGAGATAAAAGATGTCCTGCAAGGCGCTTCCATCCTATTCCCTGATGAGGGCGTTCGATTTCTGCCCTGTGAGGAATTGGATCTCAGCTATCGTCACTCCGTCCTGACCGATCATCCGGATGCTATCGTGCTCTATGCGGTATTTCGCCTTCAAAAAGGAGACTGCGCCGCAATCCGCAGTAAAATGGACGAACTGATGGCAAAACGGAAAGCGACCCAACCCTTGGAATACCCCAGCGCAGGCAGTACCTTTAAGCGCCCTGTCGGCTATTTTGCAGGCACTCTGATCGAACAGGCCGGTTTAAAAGGCTTGACGGTAGGCGACGCCCGGGTATCGGAAAAGCACGCGGGTTTTCTCATCAACGGCGGTAAGGCGACGGGCGCTGATGTCAGGAACCTGATCCGTGAGGTACAGAATCGTGTCATGCTCAACAGCGGTGTGATGCTGGAGCCGGAAGTAAAAATCATTGACGAATGAAACAGGGGATTTGACGATATGTGCATTTCCTCAGTAGGAACCGTTGGAGGTGCGATATGCTGTCCTTTTCTCATAAAGTGAAAGCAGAACTGTGCCGTACGCCGGTGCAAAAGCTGTGTTGCGCCAGGGCGGAATGCTACGGTATTCTGCTTTACGGCAATACGTTCAACACAGGAGAGATCCGTATCATCACGGAAAACCCGGATTTTGCCGCCCGCTTGCCCAGATTGTTTCAGCGCGCGTTTAACGTGCAGTTTGACGTCCTGCCGGCGGAAAACGGCGGCAAGATGACCTTTCAAATTATCTCAAAGGAGAAACTCAGCCGCATTATCAATATCCTGGGTTATGATGCCAGGCAGATGCCGGTCCTGCATGTGAATTTTGGCCTGTTGGAAGAGGAATGTGATAGAATTTCTTTTCTGCGCGGCACCTTTTTAGCCGGCGGCAGCGTAACGGATCCGGAAAAGCGTTATCATCTGGAACTGGATTCGGTGCATAGCCACGCCAGCCGTGAGGTTTTTACCTTGTTAGAGGAAATGGGTTTTTCTCCCCGCGCCGTAATGCGCAGCGGGAACAGCGTCACCTATTTTAAGCAGTCAGAGCATATTGAAGACTTTTTGACCACCATTGGTGCGCCGGTAGCCGCCATGGACATAATGACGGCCAAAGTCGACAAGGAGATCAAGAACCGCGCAAACCGCGCCATGAACTGTGACATGGCAAACGTAAATAAAACCGTCAACGCCGCCGAAAGTCAGATGATAGTCATTGAAAAACTGCGGCGTGACGGAAAACTGGACAGCTTACCCCGACAGATCAAGGAGACAGCGCTTCTCCGCATGGCAAACCCGGAGCTGTCGCTGGTACAGTTGGCGGAAAAGCACGATCCGCCCATCACAAAATCCTGTCTAAACCACCGCTTGCGGAAGATCATGGAACTTGGGAGGAAAGCAGAATGACAAAAAGAGAGCGCTGCGAAATTGCTGCAGCTTGCCATAACAAGGGAATTAACTGTGCCCAAAGCGTACTGGCGGCCTTTCAGGATAAGACCGGCTTAACGGAATCCCAGAGCCTTGCCATTGCCAGCGGGTTTGGCGGCGGCATGCGCTGCGGCGGGATCTGCGGCAGCGTCAGCGGTGCTGTGGTGGTATTGGGCTGCCAATATCCTGCGGTAGATGCCGAAACGAAAAAACGCAGCTCAACCCTTACCAAGGAATTTCAGCGCCGTTTTTCAGCGCAGTTCGGTTACTTGAACTGCCGGGAGCTATTATCGGCAAAAGATCTGCACGGTACGCCGATTGCGGAAGAGCTGATGCATGATAACCACTGCGGGCTGATGATTGTCTCTGCCGTGGAAATATTGCATGACTATCTGAATGATTTGGAAAGAGAGTAAGCGTATGTCCTTTGTCCATTTGCATGTACATACGGAATACAGCCTGTTAGACGGTGCCTGCCGCATCCGTGACCTGCCCAAGCTGGTCCGTGAGATGGGGCAGACGGCGTGCGCTATCACAGATCACGGCGCCATGTACGGCGTGATCGATTTTTATCGCGCCTGTAAGGCAGAGGGAATCCACCCTGTCATCGGCTGCGAGGTCTATGTGGCTCGCCGTACCCGCTTTGACAAAATGCACGAGTTTGACACGGAATCCCGCCATCTGGTGCTGCTGTGTCAGAATGAGACCGGCTATCGAAACCTTTCTTACATGGTCTCGCAGGCGTATGTGGAGGGCTTTTACATCAAGCCCCGCATTGATCTTGACCTGCTGCGGCAGCACAGCGAGGGCTTGATCGGTCTGTCTGCCTGTCTGGCCGGTGAGATCCCCAAGCGCATCTTAAACGGCGACTATGACGGCGCGAAAGCGTATGCGCTGGAGATGCAGGAGATTCTGGGCAAAGGAAATTTTTATTTGGAATTGCAGGATCACGGGATCGCTGACCAGCGGATCGTTAACAAGGCTCTGCTGCAAATGCACAACGAGACCGGTATCCCTCTGGTCTGTACCAACGATGCTCACTATTTGCGGAAAGAGGATGCGGAAAGCCACGATGTACTCTTGTGTATCCAGACCGGCAAGACGGTGGACGATGCAAATCGTATGCGATATGAGCCACGGAATTTTTATCTCCGCTCTACGGAGGAGATGGAGGCGCTGTTCTCTGCCTATCCCGAGGCGGTAGAAAATACCCAGCGCATTGCCGATCGCTGTCAGATGGAATTCACCTTTGGCAAATACCATTTGCCGGAATTTAAACTGCCGGCGGGATATGACTCCAAAACATATTTGCGGAAGCTCTGTGATGAGGGCTTTTCCGCGCGTTATGGTGAAAGACCTGAATACCGAAAACAGTTGGAATATGAGCTGGATATGATCGAGAAAATGGGCTTTACCGACTATTTCCTCATCGTATCTGATTTTGTACAGTATGCCAAGCGCTCCGGAATCCCTGTTGGTCCCGGCCGTGGCAGCGCCGCCGGTTCTATGGTGGCGTATTGTCTCTATATTACCGAGATTGATCCCATGCAGTACAGCCTGTACTTTGAGCGTTTCCTCAACCCGGAGCGCGTCTCCATGCCGGATATCGACATGGACTTCGGCGATACAAGGCGTGGGGAAGTGGTGGAATACGTCCGCCGGAAATACGGCGATGACCATGTGGCACAGATCGTTACTTTTGGTACCATGGCAGCACGCGGAGCCATTCGTGATGTGGGCCGTGCGCTGAACATGCCCTATGCCGATGTGGACGTGGTGGCAAAGCTGGTGCCGACGGCGCTTCACATTACCCTGGATGATGCGCTGAAGATATCCAAACAGCTCAGTGATCTTTATGAGAGTGACGAAAAGGTACATAAGCTCATTGATACGGCAAAATCCCTGGAGGGTATGCCGCGCCACGCCAGTACACATGCCGCCGGTGTGGTCATCACAAAAAAGCCGGTCTATGAGTACGTGCCGTTAGCCCGGAACGATGATTCCATCGTCTGCCAGTATAACATGATCACCCTGGAAGAGCTGGGCCTTTTGAAGATGGACTTTCTGGGTCTGCGGAACCTGACTGTGTTGGACGATGCGGTAAAGATGGTGCAGAAGACGCAGCCGGATTTCCGGTTGGAAGATATTCCTGTTGACGATCCGGCGGTCTATGAAATGCTGACAAGCGGCAAGACCTCCGGCGTGTTCCAGATGGAGTCCGCAGGTATGACCGGTGTCTGCCTTGGTCTAAAGCCGGAGAACATTGAGGACATTACCGCCATCATCGCGCTGTACCGCCCCGGCCCCATGGAATCCATTCCCCGGTTTATCGCCTGCAAACACGATCCGAAGCTGATCACCTACAAGCATCCGGCACTCAAGCCGATTCTGGACAATACCTACGGCTGTATCGTCTATCAGGAGCAGGTCATCCAGATCTTCCAGCAGCTGGGCGGTTTCTCTCTGGGACAGGCGGATATGGTGCGCCGTGCCATTTCCAAAAAGAAAGCCGAACAGATTAAGAAAGAACGCAACGCATTTATCTATGGTGACGCTGAGAGAAATATCTGCGGCTGTATCGCCAAGGGCATTCCGGAGGATATCGGCAACGCCATCTATGACGAGATCTACGACTTTGCCAACTACGCGTTCAACAAGGCACATGCCGTTTCCTATGCGGTGGTTGCCTATCAGACGGCTTGGTTCAAGTGCCACCATGTCAAGGAATATATGGCAGCGCTGCTGACATCGGTGTTGGATAACTCCGACAAGATCGCAGAGTATATCGCCGAGTGCAAGGACTGCCGTATCCCGCTGCTGCCGCCGGATGTTAACCGCTCCTATGACCGCTTTACCGTGGAGGATGGCGGTATCCGTTTTGGCTTGGTCGCAATCAAAAATATCGGCCGGGGCTTTATCCAGAGTATGGTACAGCGCCGGGAACTGGATGGTGAATTTACGTCTTTCCAGGACTTCTGCGAGCGGATGTTCGACTGTAATGATATGAACAAGCGCGCCGTGGAAAACCTGATCAAAGCCGGTGCATTTGACAGCACCGGGGTAAAGCGCGCACAGCTGATGACGGTCTATGAAAAGGTGCTGGATGCGATCGCCAACAGTCGCCGCACCAACGTGGAGGGGCAGCTGGACTTTTTTGGAATGGCGTCTCAAAACAGCGCCGGCAGCGTATCCGATGTGGTTTTTCCGGATATTCCGGAATATGCGCCAACCGAGCTGATGTTCATGGAGAAAGAGACCACAGGGCTGTTTCTCTCCGGTCATCCGATGGCCGACTATCGCGCTGCCGCCAAGGCCGCCGGTGCCGCTTCGATCCACGCCATTCTGGAGGACTTTGATTCCGAAGAAGGCCCTACTCACTTTTCCGATGGACAGCAGATCACCGTGGCGGGAATCGTGACAGCCAGTAAGACCCGCACCACCAAGAAAAATACTCTGATGGCGTACGTTACGGTGGAGGATGAGGTCGCCGGCATTGAGCTTCTATGCTTTGCCAAGACCATTGAGCAGTGCGGCAGTTATATGCAGGTCAATACGCCGGTTCTGGTGAAGGGCCGGCTTTCCGTCCGGGACGAAAAAGCACCGCAGATCATGTGCGACAGCATTTATCCGCTGAAAAAAGAGTTCGTATCCAATGCATCGGTTCTTCGTGCCGACAATTCCTCCCAAGCAACGATTTACCTGAAGGTACCCGGTCTGGAAAGCCGCGAATTTGCTCACATCAAACTGGTAATGACCATGTTTGAAGGGGAAACACCTATCAAGATCCGTTTGGCTGACAGCGGTAAACTAATCGGTGCACAATGTCTGAATCATCCGGCCTTCATAAAGGAATGTTGTGAGTGGCTGGGCGAGGAAAACGTGATCGTCCGTGAAAGCAGATAAAAAGGAGAGGCAAAAGCCTCTTCTTTTTTCACCCCTGTCGATAGTGGGCATAGAATGTACTGAAAGCGAATTGACTTTCAATCCATAAGAGGAGGTATTCTTAAATGCCCGAAAATGTTATGCCCGGCCCGGTGAATGATTTGAGCAGAATCAGCGAGGCCGTGTGTATCCATACCAAAAAGATATTCGACAGCTGCAGAGACAAAGATTGCATGGAAGATCTGCGTTTCTATCCCACGACCAATGCACAGTCGGTGCTGCAGAACGCACAAAATGTCAAAGGCGGCAGCGCAGAGCTGTTATACGTCTATACCGATGTGGAGCCGGTTACCTTTAATCGCGGCTTTTATTCGGTGGATATGCGCTTTTTCTATCGTGTCAGATTGCAGGTCTATACCGGCATGCCGCGCTATACCGAAGCCGAGGGTCTGTGTGTATTTGATAAGCGCGCCATTCTGTTCGGCAGCGAGGGCAATGCTAAGATCTTCACATCCGACACAGTACTGGAAGAACTGGACGTTCCGGGACGTATGCGTACCAATCTGCCTACCGCAGTCGTCGAGGCAGTAGATCCCATCGTATTAGGCAGCCGTATTGTCGGAAATACCGATGTTCCCGTGCCGGTATTTAACGGCGGTATCGCTTTGACGGAGGTGCCGGCCTTTATTGCACAGACCTTCGACAGCGAGCTGGATCTTGCCAATAACGGAAATGGCGCACGCTATTATGTGACACTGGGCCAGTTTACTCTGGTTCGTCTGGAACGAGACTCGCAGTTGTTGATCCCGGCCTATGACTACTGTGTCCCCCAGACCGAATGTCCGCCGTCCGGTTCTCCGGAGGATCCCTGCGGCCTGTTCCAGAATGTACCGTTCCCGGTCAATGAATTCTTTCCGCCCAATACCGTAGAAGTACCAAGCGACTATAACGCCACGCGGTGCTATTGCGAAAACCGCACATAAACGGGGAGGGGTGGACTGCTGTCCACCCCTTTACAAATGTTTTCCCATCCATTATAATAGAAATTGAAAGGAGCGTGAGCGCTGTGAGTGTTGGCTTTATTCAGGACAAGCTGGAAATCAAATTCCTGATTCTTTATATCGCCGCTCGCGTCATGGAGCCGGTTCCTTTGTCCGGTATCCAGGAACTCACTATGATCGATGACGGCATTGATTATTTTGCGTTTTCCGAGTGTCTGAACGATCTGGTGAAAACGGAGCATCTGCATTTGTCAGATGATGGCCTTTATGCCATTACGCCCAAGGGTTTGAAGAACAGTGAGATCTGCCAGTCCAGCCTGCCGTATTCGGTGCGCCTGCGGGCAGATAAGGAGCTGGCCTTTTATAATCAGGAGCTGCTGCGCCGTTCCCAGATCAAGGGACGCTATCACCGCCGTGAAAACGGAACCTATACCGTAGAATTGTCCTTGAATGATGATGTAGACAATCTGATGCAATTACAGCTCATGGTGGCAAATGAAGATCTTGCCAAAGATCTGAAGCGCCGCTTTGAAAAGGATCCTGAATTTCTTTACGGCAAAATTTTGAAATCGCTGTTTGAGTAAAACGAATAAAGAAAAAAGCCTTTGCACAATGTGCGAAGGCTTTTTTCTGTCATAGCAGGGGACGAGCCTTCATATACTGCAACATCAATCACAAAGGAAGTGTTTCTCTTGACTGAGAGTCTTGCCATTGCGCGCTATGAAATGGCAGCAGCACTCCTGCCGCCGAAATGGCAGCGGATAGCTCGCAGTATCCCGGATTGGCAAAAAGCACAGGCGGAAGAACTGCGGCTGCGATCGGGACATCCCATGACCGTCCTTTTACCGGAGGGAGAATTTGGGGCAGGGGAGGCGCGGCAAATCATTACGCCGTCAGACATCGAGCAGCTCTGCGATGTAGTGACCGCCTATTCCCGTTATGCTGTAACCAACACGATCGCACAGGGATATTTAAGCGCACCGGGTGGTTTTCGCATAGGACTATGCGGCACAGCGGTAATGGAAAACGGTGCAAATCAAAACTTGCGCCAACTTTCTTCGGCGGTGATCCGAATTGCCAAGGAAAAAATTGGAATCTCGGATACCGTTTTGCCACAGCTCACGGGAAATAGCGGTTTGGCAAGTACGATTATTGTAGCACCGCCGGGACTGGGAAAAACCACATTGCTGCGAGATTTGATCCGCAATCTTTCCAACGGTACGGCGGAATCTCCGGCATATCGTGTTGCAGTAGTGGACGAGCGGGGTGAGATCGCCGGTACCTATCACGGTGTGCCGCAGCTATCTGTTGGCTGTCACACAGACGTATTGGATGGATCGCCGAAATCCATCGGTATTATGATGCTGCTGCGTGCAGTAAATCCACAGATCATTGCGGTAGATGAGATTACAGCGCCGGAAGATCTGCTTGCCATATCACAGGCAGCCAACTGCGGGGTCAAACTGCTGGCAACGATCCACGGTGAAAATGTGGGAGAATTGAAGCGAAAACCGATTTTTGCCAAGCTCCTTCGTCTGCATGTCTTTGAAAAAGCAATCGTGATCACATGGGATACCGGACGGCGTCATTACAGCGTGGAGACTCTGTTGTGATACGGTTATTTGGCTCTGGATTGATTCTGCTGTCGGCGTGTCTATATCTGATCGGTGAAAAAAAGGCCTGCCGACAACAAGGTAGAACCGTACAGGATCTGCTATCGGCACTTGAGAATATCAAAACAGCGATACGTTGGGAAAAGCAGACTCTTCCGGATAGTATAGATTCACAGAAAAAGCAAAAATACGCCGGTTTGTTTTTTCACAAAATTACACTTTTATTGCAAAGCAATATGCCTTTACAAGAAGCTTGGGAAGAGGTATTTTCGACCATTAAGCCGGTGGAAATCTCTAAAATTCTCTGTGACATTTCGCTATCCGGCGATAGCACATTTTTACAAGATCAGTTTACCTTTGCCGCTGAGGGGATCAGAAAATTTCAGGCGGAAAAGCGTGCAGAACAGAACACAAGGCAAAAGCTACAAGTCACAGCAACGCTCTGCGGTGCCGGAGTCATTATCATTCTACTGCTATGAACAATTAAAGGATGAAACATATGAACGTTGATCTGATTTTCAAAATTGCGGCTATCGGTATCTTGGTTGCGGTGCTGAATTTGATTCTGGTACGTTCCGGACGAGACGAACAGGCGCTTCTTACAACTTTGGCCGGACTGGTTGTCGTGCTGATGATGCTGTTGGAACAGATCAGCGACCTGTTTGATCTTATCAAAAATCTCTTTTCCTTATGATGGACACCGTATGGCGTATTTTAGCAATCGTTCTGATTGCCGCGGTAATCGTCACACTTCTGAAAAAGACAAGCCCGGATATGGCATATTTGCTGACTCTTGCGGTTTGTTGTATGGCGGTATTCCTATTTGCGGAGTTTGCTGACCAGATTACCCAAAACTTTCAGCGCATTTTTTCGGTAATCGACCTGCCGGAGGAGATTTTTCTGCCGCTTCTCAAGATAGTCGCCATTGCCATTATGACAAAAATCGGCGCAGATATTTGCCGCGATGCCGGAGAATCAGCCTTTGGTAATCTTGTGGAAACAGCAGGCGCATTTACGGCAGTCCTGGTTGCATTGCCGCTTTTTACAGTAGCTTGGGACCTTTTACAGGAGCTCATATGAAGCAAATCATCATTGCCGCTCTTACAATTTTCCTTATTCTGCCTGAAACAGTCTACGCAATACCGGAAGAATTGCTTGACACGATGCCTCAGGAGGTACAGGAACTCTGGGAAAGCGCAGAGCAGGAAGAATTAACCGGAACATGGCGATCCGGACTTCGTCGCCTGTGGGGGATTACAACGGATTTTTTTACCACAGAGATAAAAGAAAACATGCGTAGCGCGATACTTGTTCTGCTGACAGCGATCCTGACCGGCATTTCAGAGAGCTGTTATCAAGCTGCAGATAACGAAAAGATACCCAATTATGTGCCGCTGGCAGGAACCATTGGAATTACGCTCATTGTGGCAGGGAATGTGGAGACCCTGGTTGGCTTGGGACAAGAGACCATTGATCAGCTGCTTGTCCTATCGCAAGGTATTCTCCCAACGCTGGCAGCAGCAGTCAGTGCTTCAGGCGGTATGGTATCTGCCTCTGTACGTCAGGTGGCAACCGTGTGCTTCTGTAATTTGCTGATTGCCGCAATAAAAAACATTTTTATGCCATTGCTGCGGGTCCTGATTGTTCTGTCAGCCGCAGATGCAGGCTTGCCGGGCCATTCGTTTGGGAAACTTACTGAATGGATCCGAAAAGGGATTACCTGGGCGCTTACTGCCTCTATTTTTGCGTTTACCGGCTACTTGTCCATTTCCGGCGCAGCGGCAGGTGCGGCTGACAGTCTGACCGCCCAACTGACAAAAAGTGCCATATCCACCGCAGTTCCTGTGGTCGGCGGTATCATTTCAGAGGCGACCGGCTCAGTGCTTGCCGGCGCGGCGGTACTGAAAAACACCATTGGAATCTTTGGGCTGCTGGCCGTACTTACTGTCTGTTTGATACCGTTTTTGACTTTAGCGCTGCAATACTTACTGTATAAGGCAAGCGCATTTCTATCCGGCATCTTCAGCGATACCCTGACAGGCTATATTCAGTCCCTCAGCAGTACATTTGGCCTTTTGCTTGGTATGACAGGCACATGTACCTTGCTTCTCCTGATCTCAATTTCTTCTTCCGTTTCGGTGGTGATTCGATGACAATGTTGAAAAACTGGATCTTCAGCGTAATTGCAGTTTCCGCGCTACTTTCTGTGGCAGAATCAATTGTTCCGAAAGGGAAATTCCGCACGATCCTGCGTTGCGGCGGCGGTCTTGTTTTTCTGTTTGCCATGCTGCAGCCGATTTTGCAGGCAGATTGGACAGGATACAGTCGTGCTTTTACGGATTGGAAATGGGAACTGGATGGTATGAGCGAGAAATATGAGGAAAATCAAAGGACGGAACTGGAGAAAATCATAGCCGAGAAAACTGCTGCATATATTGAAGAAAAAGCGGCGGCGATGGGGGTGGTATGTGATGCGGAGGTTATATGTGTAGATCGAGATGGCGTTCCATTCCCCTCAGAAATTGTGATGAATATTCCTTATTTTGATGCACTTTCCAAACAAATTGATATAGATTTAGACATAAAATTGGATAAACAGCATTGGCAAGAGGTGACAGAATGAAAGAAACAATGATAGGGCAAATCAAAAAATATCGACTGCCGATACTTGTCCTTGCTGTTGGAATTGCCCTGATGCTGATTCCTATGACCGAGCAAAAAGAAAAGCCTGCGGCAGAGAAAGCAGAGAGCTATTCCCTGATAAAAACACAGACTGAAATGGAGAAAATCTTGGGAAAAATCCATGGTGTCGGCCGCGTCAGCATCATGCTTACTCTGAAAAGCGGTAATACTTTACAGTTAGCGCAAAATAAGGATTACAATGAAAGAAACAACGAAAAGAAACAGGATACTGAGATCATTAAGTTAAACCGCGGCAGCGGCACACAAGAGGTGGTTGTCACGCAGGAAACCTATCCGGTTTATCTGGGTGCAGCAGTGGTTTGCGATGGGGCTGACGATCCAAATGTCTGCCTGGCAGTCACAGAAGCGGTGTCCGTATTGACAGGGCTGACAAGCGATAGAATTAAAATTGCAAAATGGCAGGAATCTTAAAGAAACGGAAAAAATCGGAAAAAATCGGAAAAAATCGGAAAATGGAGGAAAATTTCGGCATGAAGTGGAAAATAACCAAGCAGCAGGGAAAGCGCTATGCGGTGGTTGCAGCCGTTCTGGTGTTGGTTGGAGCATCGGTCTACCTGAACTGGCGCTATGCGGACAACGTTGCCCAGACCGGAAAGGTGCTGGGCGAGGCAACGCTGGTAAATGAAAACGGGGAAGGGGTAGAGGATGTTTCCACACCGGTCGTCAGCGAGGGCGATTATTTTGCTACGGCACGGCTGAGCCGTAAGCAGGCACGGGACAGCGCGATCAGTCTTTTGCAGGAGGCTGAGGTGGATGAGAATGCAACGGAGGATGTTCTCAACGAAGCATCACAGACCTTGCAGGTGCTGGCGGCCTATACGGTGGCGGAGTCCCAGATCGAAAGTCTGGTAACCGCCAAGGGATATGCCGACTGCGTTGCCTTTATGGGGGCGGATTCCATCAGCGTGGTGGTATCCGATGCGGATGGACTGGATGCGGCCGATGTGGCGCGGATCAAGGACATTGTGGTCACCGAAACGGAATATACGCCCAACCAGATCAAGATCATGGAAGCAAATTGATGGAAATTTATAGTTGTATTCTCCGTGAAGAAATGGTATACTTAATTTGTACGAATGATAAAGGAGAATTTGGCTATGGCTGAGAACAAGGACTATATGATCCACCAGGAGGATATGGGTACCATCCAGATCTCTGAGGATGTTGTGGCATCCATTGCCACCTCGGCTGCCTTGGAGGTGGAGGGCGTGAGCGGTCTGCTCAGCGCCAATATGTCTGACTTTATGGGCGGCAAGAAGATGACGGCCCGGGGCGTTCGCGTGGAAATGGATGATGACGGGATCGTGGTAAATCTGTTCATCATGCTGCGCTACGGCAGCGCCATCACCGAGGTGGCAACCAAGGTGCAGAAGGCGGTTTACGGGGCCATGGAGGGTATGACCGGCTTCCAGATCAGCACGGTGAATGTCCATGTGGGCGGCATCAGCTTTAACTAAAGTTTATCATAGCAGGGAGAGAGAATATCTATGCAGCGCAGTACAGCCAGAGAGATCGCCACACATTTGGCGTATGAATTGAGTTATACCGAGTTGCCCGTGGAAGAATTCCTGGCAGCCCGGTTGAGCGAGGAGAACTTTGCGGCTTTGGCCACAGAGTGCGACCTCTACGAGGAAATGCCGGGTGCCGGGCAGATGGAATATATCTCCCGTCTTGTCCGCGGTGTGTATGAACACGCCGCAGAACTGGACAGTTATATTGCTAAATACGCAAAAAACTGGAAGTTTGAGCGCATTTCCCTAGTGGCCGCCGCTATTATGCGGGTAGCCATGTATGAGATCATGTATATGCCCGACATTCCCCACGGCGTGGCCATTAACGAGGCGGTGGAAATTGCCAAGGGCTATGAGGAAGAGGAGACAGTGAAGTTTATCAACGGTATCCTGGGCAGTTTCCTCCGGGAAGAAATCAAAGAATAAACCACAGGCAGAGCGTTTTCGGCTCTGCCTTTTTCCCATGTTATAAATGCGAAAGCAGGTGAGGCTTTGGAGGAGCGAAAGGTATATTCCGTCAGCGAGGTCAATCAGTACCTCAAACAGATTTTTGACAACATTCCCTTGCTGAATAACATTTGCATCCGCGGCGAGCTGAGCAACTATAAAGTCTATCCCTCCGGCCATCACTACTTCACTCTGAAGGACGGGGAGAGCGCCATCCGGTGCGTGATGTTCAAGGGAAGCGCCAT
>CALCRH010000224.1 GCA_937894515.1 uncultured Clostridia bacterium
AACAAAACCAAAGCTTGAAATTATTACCGCAAGCGAAATCGAACCGAAGGAAGTACAGTGGCTGTGGTATCCGTACTTTCCTCTCGGCAAGGTAAGCATCGTTCAGGGAGATCCCGGCGATGGCAAAAGCACTTTTCTTTTGACTATTGCTGCCATGCTCACCAACGGAGAGATTCTTCCGTTCTCTGAGCCGGAAACACCTCTTGAACCGATGAAAGTAATCTATCAAACCACAGAAGATGATGCGGATGATACCGTAGTGCCCCGCTTTATGAAAGCAGGAGGCAACCGAGATCGACTCATATTCATCAAAGAGGATAAGCCGCTGACCTTTGCCGATGAACGTATCGGTGAAGCAATCAAGGAAACCGGAGCAAAGCTCCTGATTCTTGATCCTCTCAGTTCGTATATCGGAGATTGTTCTCTGAATGCGGCGAATGAAGTTCGCCCGGAGTTCAATCATCTGATCCGAGCCGCAAAAGAAAACGGATGCACCATCATCGTAGTCGATCATATGAACAAGGGTGAAGCTCAGAAAGCTTTGTACCGTACTCCCGGATCGATTGATGTGGTCGGTGCGGTCAGAAGCGTGAACACTATCGTCTGCGATCCTGATGATCGTGATAAGAGGTACTTTGTTCAGACCAAATCGAACCTTGCACCGATGGGCAACGCTATTTCTTTTTCGGTTAGTGAAAATGGTATCGAGTTCATTGAGGAACTCGATGCCACACCTGACGAGCTGATGAATCGATTCTCTGCTGTTATCGGCAGACCTGACGATAAGACACAGGAAGCGATGACGTTCATCAGCGAGATGCTTGCCGAAGGACCGCTTTCCTCAAAGGAGTGTGAAGCACGATTGAGGGAGGCAGGGATCAAGGCAAGTACGGCAAAGAAAGCCAAGAAAATGCTCGGCGTGGTTTCATCGAAACCGGCGCTGACATGGACTTGGTCTTTGCCGTAATAGGACAAGAAGTCAATAAGTAATGTGGCTCAGTATGAGAGCTACATTACAGACTTCGTGTCCGCAAAAGGGAGTCAAGGGGAACTCCCCTTGCACACCATCTTGCTTGCAAGGTGTAGTGTGTTACACCCAACAGATACGGAAAGAATATTTAGGAGATACAGTCTTCCGGTGGACGACTGTATTGACGACGATATTCGAGGTTGTTGGGGAGATTAAGAGTGCCGCCGTCCTTGGCACTCTTATATCGACACAACAAAGCTCTGTTGGAAGATTGACCGCCGCGTTATGCGGGCAATCTTTCATAAGGAGCGTCCTTCCGTATCTGATGCGGTGTATAAACCCAAACGAGCATGCAGGATGTTACTTGCTGACAACCTATACTTATTGACTTCTTAACATCTTGCAAAACTAACCCATAAAGCCTCGCTAAAAAACAAGCGGGGTTTTTTCAATTTCTACAAACAAAAAGGAGGCTTAAAAATGGCTTACGCAATTATGAGAATCAGCAAATGCAAGTCGGGTGCTATCGGTCGACTTGAGAAACATCACGAGAGAAAGAAGCAGGAATACAAGAGCAATCCCGACATTGATCAGACACGTTCCTCACAAAACTTTCACATCAAACCACCGCCCGACAGCTACAAAGGATTTATTCAAGAACGGATTCAGGAAGTTGGCTGCAGGGTTCGCAAAGACAGCGTATTGATGCAGGACAGCTTCTGCAGTGCTTCGCCGGAGTTCTTCCAGGGAAAGTCACAACTGGATATCTCACTCTTCTTCCGTAGAGCGTACGCGTTCTATACAGAGAAATTCGGTGAGGCAAACATTGTGTCTTCCGTAGTCCATATGGATGAGAAGACACCGCATATGCACATCTGCTTCGTCCCGATTACAAAGGAAGGACGGTTATCTTCCAAGACTGTAATCGGTGGTCCGCAAGGTCTTTCAAAACTGCAGGATGAGTACTACGAACACATGGCTTCATTCTATCCCGAATTGAAGCGAGGTATTCCGAAATATCTTACTCACCGTGAACACCTTCCGGTATATCTGTTCAAGAATGCAGACCTTCTTATGGAGCACTTCGACGAGATCTCACAGGCGATTAACGACATAGGACTTTTCAATGGCAAAGCGAAGAGGTCTGAGGCAATCGAGCTCATTTCACGTTATGCACCGGAAATGGCGAAGATGAAAGAACAGATTAAGTCCGTAAACAATCATGTTGATCATCTCAAAGGTGAAATCAGGGTGCAGAAAGATATTGGCGGCTATTGGAAAGAAAAAACCGAAGAACTCGAAGATGAAATCAAGGAAAGGGATAACAAAATATTCGAGCTTCAATCGAAGCAACAGAAACTACAACAGCAGATTAACCGTCTCCCTCCCGGTCTTCTAGACGAACTGGAAAGACAGGAGAAGGAGCGAAGAAGACATAAGCGAATTCGCTGATACAAACAATGAGACCACATGAAACGAGATCTCTAGCGTCACTTCGAGTGGCGCATTTACATTCCCAATTCGTTGGGAAAATTCATTGTAAGGAGGCTAGCATATGACTAACCGAATATTAATAATTGTCGGTCCGCACACAGTCGGACAAGCTATAGAGATCTCGATTGAAAACATAGAAGGAGGTGATTGTCATGGAGAATGAAGTTGCAATTTCTGAGAAGGCATTACTTACCCTTGAAGAAGCCAGCAAATACTTCAACATTGGTATGAATAAAATCCGTGAACTGACATCGGACGATCACTGTCCGTATGTGCTATGGAACGGAAGTAAGCGGCTTATCAAACGAGAGCCGTTCAAAGAATATTTGTACAAGCAATATTCAATTTAAGAATTACTGCTGAAAAATAAACTTCGTAAAAGATGCGCTTGGGTTTATAATTTACTTGAGCGCATTTTTTATGAACTAAAGGAGGTTCATAAAAATGAGTGGTAGAACTACAAAGAGCAAAGTCAAGTTGAGGAAAGGAGAATATCTAAGAGACAACAACACTTTTGAGTATAAGTGGTCGGATCGAAGAGGCAAAAGACACTCGGTATATGCCAAGACTATCTCCGAACTGAGAGTAAAGGAAGAAGAGATTATCAAGAGCATATTGGACGGCATCGATTACAGCAAACTTGAAGCTACGGTTAATTCCTATTTCGAATTGTGGAAGGAACTCAAAACCGGTATCAGAGAGACTACTTTCGCCGGTTATGTTAGGTACTATGAACGTTATGTTCTTAGTAGATGATGAAGTTTATACTGCACCTATTGATGGTACTGTATTACCTAATGCAAACCTTATGTTAAATTCCGATGCCGTTTGGATTCAATCCAACGCAATAGGACATGCGTTCTATTATAAAATCCTTGATGTCACAAGGACGCACAGCATACCTTTGGAGTATTTTACTTATGCAAGTGCCGAAAAATGCGCTGAGCAGATTGTTGAATACGACAAGAACATCAAAGATTGATATTCGCAAGTCCGTTTTATGGGACACTTATGATGATATACTTATACTGTCATAAAGTAAGGTGGTGACTTGTATGAGCTATAAAAATGATGATTTTTTAGGAGGATTATTCGACCTTGACGGTGATGGAAAGACCTCCCTTGACGAAGAATATATCGCTT
>CALCRH010000225.1 GCA_937894515.1 uncultured Clostridia bacterium
CCGGCTATGAAGTAAAAACAAAGGATTTTACGCGCATCGGTATTCCGTTCACTCTGGGAGCGGTAATTCCTGCCTATATTTATCTCTGGCTACTTTATGCATAAATAATCCACGTTAAAAACCCAATTACGCAGATTGAAAACTATGAGTAGTTTGGAATTCGATGATGCCGCCAGCGGAGTCACGTTTGCGCTTTCGAATTATGAGATTGATAGGATTGATACGGTTTCCGGAACATATTAGAATCTGATTTTTTCTTTGCGCAGCGATAAGGTAGAGAGCCGAATACTAAGATGATTATCATAGAAAAAATCTTGCTTTTTCTCAATTTGCTGACCATGCCAGTCCCAACCGCCTGGTGTTGGTTTCATATTCTCTTTTTGGCACTTTCTGCTATGGCTGTCGGATGCTTCATCACGGCAAGGCGAAAGAGTGTCACGATTGCGCCTAATCAGGTATTTGCATGGTATAGCTTTTTGACACTGCTCCTTGAGCTGGTAAAGCAGTTGATGTGGTCGGTGCAAGAAACAGACGGGGTTATTACATGGGCATATTCCTGGTATTCGGCTCCGTTTCAGTTCTGCACCATGCCCCTGTATATCTGCTTGGTACTGTGCTTTCTGAAACGTGCAAAACTCCGGGAGTATTTTTACAGTTTCCTTGCATTCTATTCCGTCATTTCCATGACTCTGGTCATGCTTTTTCCAGGTGATGTTTTTACAAAATTCGTCATCATCAACATTCATACGATGGTCCTGCACGGAGGCGGTTTTGTCGTGGCAATGTTTGTCATCATAAATCGACTGACGGAGTTTACTGTAAAAAACGTTTTGAAGGGCGCTGTGGTTTTTCTCTGCCTGGCCAGTGTTGCGCTGGCTCTAAATGTTATTGTTGAGTGCTCCGGCATCAATCAAGGGGCGGAGTTTAACATGTTTTACATTAGCCCATACTATCCCTGCCGCTTACCCGTGTTTTGCCACATTCAAGAGCTTGTCCCGTATCCGCTGTTTTTGTTGATTTACATATTTTCTGTGTGCTTCGGAGGCATTCTGGTTCTCGGCATAATTAAGGGGATCGGCACAATGCTCCAGAAAATTAACCTTCAGAATCTTTAAAACAATACAGCGACTGAAACAAAACAAACATTAATCTTGCATACGAATACCGCTGCGGTATCCACCTGAGTTCAGTGAATACCGCAGCGTTTTTTCTCGTTCAGGGGGACGATATGGATTGTCCTGTAAGCAAGCTTACTCTGGTCGCTTTTTTATATCGGATTATTCTCTGTTCTGCGGATCTCTACCTCTGATACCCGGTGATACTCCATCGCTGTAACACTGATTGAAAGATTCTCATAATCAATGCTGTCACCGACCTTTGCAAGATGGCCGATCTTCTCCATGACAAAGCCGCTGAGCGAGACCATTTCGGAATCTGTTTTTACACCAAAGAAATCACAGAAATCATCCAGATCGACCGAACCATCCACACGGTATATACCGGGGTTGATTTCTCTGAAGGTTTCGGATACCTCGTCATGCTCGTCCCAGATCTCACCAACCAGTTCCTCCAGAATGTCTTCCATCGTCACCATGCCGTAGGTTCCGCCGTATTCATCCAGAACAACCGACACATGTAATTTGTTTTTCTGAAGCTTGCGAAGCAGACTGCTGATCTTTTCGTTTTGCATGACAAAGATTACCGGAGAAAGCAGTTCTCTGATTTCTTTCTCAGAAATACCACTGTGATGGTAAAAATCCTTCTGGTGAATTACGCCGATGATGTTATCTATGCTTTCCTCATAAACGAGAATACGGGAAAAACGCGATTCGGAAAAAGCCTGTGCAATCTCTTCTTTTGTGGCGTCAACCGGGACAGCTTCCAAATCAACCCGGTGTGTCAGGATATCTTCGGCCTCCCGTTCTGTAAACTCTATTGCGTTTCTGAGAAGCTCACCCTCATTTTTATCAATACTGCCATCCTGCTGCACTTCCTCCACAAGCATCAGGAGTTCTTCCTGTGACATACGGGAATCGTTTTCGAGCTTCAGGATCCTGGAAACCAACTTTTTCCATGCAGAAAAGACGAAATTCACCGGTGTAAGCAGCCATATCAGAAGATGAATGATCGGTGCGGAAAACATTGCGAATTTTTCGGGGCAATCCTTTGCAATGCTTTTAGGGGTGATTTCGCCGAAAATCAGAACAAGCACGGTAATAACAATGGTTGAGATCGTCGCACCCATGTCGCCATAGATTTTCACAAAGATCACAGTTCCTATAGAAGCCGTAGCGATATTCACAATGTTGTTTCCGACCAGAATAGTAGAGATCAGCTTGTCATATTGATCAGACAGCTTGCAGGCAAGTTTTGCTTTACGGTTGCCTTTTTCGGCAAGTGTCTTGATGCGGGTTTTGTTCAGAGAAGAGAAGGCGGTTTCCGTCGCAGAAAAATATGCCGACAGCAGAATCAGTACTGCCATGATAATAATATATGTACTTGTCATTAATATTTAACTCCTTATATGTTCATGAGATTTGAGATGCAGTTATTTTTTATAAACGCAAAAAGGCATGCCTGAAGCCGTGCTGAACACAGCGAAGGTATGCCCGAAATCTCAAATACCATATAAAGTTGCTACAGTTCGCGTCTTCGCTACTGTCCTCATCCATGATACTATTTACCTCCAAATTCCATATTTGACTATCGCGTCGTTAATAATTCTACTGACACAGAAGCCTTGCGTCAACAGAGCGAGAGGCTTCTTAGCTATGTCTTAGCCGCCCAGAACGGAAATTATGACTCATTGAATATCGTCTTCACTCAGCATCCGGTACCCCACGCCAAGCTCGTTGACAATATAAGTACGTTCTCCCGGCTTCGAGCCAAGCTTCTTTCGGATGTTTGTCATGTTTACCTGCAGCTTTTTCACGCTGCCGGAATCACAGCTGCCCCAGATTTCACGAATGATAGCGGTGTATGTCATCATTTTTCCGGCGTGTTCGGAAAGCAGTGCCATGATATTATACTCGGTTTGCGTTAATTCGGCGTCTGCACCCGCAACCGTTGCAAGCCGCTTATCATAATCGATTTCAAGCTCTCCCAGCCGAAAGATTCCGCCGGGGACGGCGCTCAGCTGCGTACCGTGACGGGTCGTTCGGAGAACCGCTCTTACGCGGGCAAGAAGCTCTCCGGTTCCAAAGGGCTTGGTTACATAGTCATTTGCACCCAGGTCCAGTGCCTGTATTTTATCATTTTCCGTTGTTCTGGCAGACAGCACGATGACCGGAGCAACACTGTTTTTACGGATCTCCCGGATAAACTCCAGTCCATCCCGATCCGGCAATCCCAGATCGAGGATCACAAGATCCGGCATGTGAGATGCAAAAAGGAGAAGCCCCTGTGCGCATT
>CALCRH010000226.1 GCA_937894515.1 uncultured Clostridia bacterium
CATACATAAGAAGAATGTTGATTTCAAAGAAAAATCGAGTATTCATAAGTCAAATCCCTTATGAATACTCGATATGGTTGCGGGGGCTGGATTTGAAGTCCGAAAACCCGCATAAATACTGGGCTTTTTCGGTTTTGGTGTGCAACCGGCGTGCAACGGTTGCACACTTAACCTATCCCAAGTTGACTTTCGGAAAAATTTTCGGAAAATGATTCAGCAAAATCAATATCCCCGACGAAGAGAAAACCTCCTCGTCGGGGACTGCTTTTTTATGCCTCTGCCAGATTCACAGGATCAAAATCATACTTGATGCCGAGCTTTGCAAAATACTCATCTGCTTTGGCAATGTTCTCTTTCTGGTAATTTTCGAACGCATCGCAATAAGTGTTGAGCGTTACGGTAATATCGGCGTGACCTAACAGATGCTGCAAAACCTTCGGCTGCATTCCGGCTTCAATACAACGGGTGGCAAAGGTGTGTCGGAGAGAATGCGGGGATACTTTGCCTTTCACTGTCGGATCAAGGATGCCGTATTTCTCCACCGTACGCTGAAATTGCAGATTGACCTGCGATGTGGTCAACAGCTTACCGTGATTCAAGAATAAGTGTTCATCGCTTGCCTTGCATTCCAGTATTTCCTTGATCAGCGGCATAACTGTATCGGAAATCGGAATCATCCGTCTGCCGTGTTCGGTCTTCGGGCTTTCGGAAATGAACGCTTCGCCTTTGAGTGTTCTTGCCATTGTTTTCTCTACCGAGATGGTTTTGAAAGTCAGGTTGATATCCTGTGGCGACAGGGCATTGATCTCTCCCATTCGCATTCCGGTCAACATGGATAAAAGCATTTGATGCGAGTAGTTGACATCCTCTGTCGTCAGTACCTTATACAGTTTCATTTCTTCATCGGTTGTCAGTGCCCGCACCTTTACGGTTTGCTTTGATGTCTTCGGGCGTTTCAAATCAGCAAGCGGATTTTCAAGAAGAATGCGCCGCTTGATAGCTTCCCGAATCGTCTTTTGAAGCATCAGGTAGATTTTGTTGATGATGCTTTGTGACATACAAGTTTCGGAAAGCAGATACTTTTTGACCGGCGTGTAGTGCAGTTCCTGAATCGGTGTGTTCTTGATATACGGATCTTTTTCCATTCGTTTGACAGTTTCAATGTGGCGGTAATAAGTGCCTTCCTTGATATAATTGAGATTCAGTTCGTCTTGCAGGATGATTCGTGCCAACTCACACACTGTAATTTTATTTGGTGATATATATGAGCCGGTAATAATACTGTTTTTGATGCCGGTCAGTTTATCGTTGACCTCTTTGACGGATTTCCCGGTCACACTGCGGCGAATCGGCTTTCCTTCGTCATCCAGCCCGACAACGATTTGTCCTCTGTATCCGGTTTTTGTTTTGAAAACGGTTCCTTCGCCGTTTCCTTTCTTTTTCTTACTGTTCAATTCAAATTCCTCCTTATTTTGATTTCAGCGGCGGGAATATTATAAAAAACATTCCCGCCGCCTTCAATTGTGTGGATTATACCCTGCGTTCCGATGCCCAGCGGACAAACTCAGATTTCATCACACGGAGATTTTTCCCGCACTTGACGAGAGGAAAATCCCTGCGGTGCATGATTTGTCTTGCAATCGGAATGGAGCAACCCATCAGTTCCGCAATTTCCTTTGCACCGATGAATTGCATCATGCTCTTTTCTTCGGGTGTTAACTTTTCTTTTTCCATAAACATTCTGAAGCTTTTTCTCCTTTCTTATCTTACTGGCTCTTTGCGAGATTTGAGATAAGTGTCATAGTGGTCAATAGCTTTCAGGATAAAATCCTCTGCCTGCTTATAAGTGTAACTGTCCGGTATTTTCCCTTTGAGCCGTGCCATTGGGATTTTCATGGTTTCTCGCTGATTGGCTTTTTCTTTTGATAACAGGTCAATGATGAAATCCTTGTTCAAAGTGCCTTCGGTCATTGCCTTGTGCAAATGATAGGACTGCGAATAAGACGGGGTGCAATCGTTCTGCTCACAAATATCCAGCACATCATATTGCGACCGGTCGTCCAAATAAGAAAGCTCGACACCGACAGTCAAGGCGATTTTGCCTTCGTCCATCAGGTCGAGCAATTCGGGGATGAGATAGG
>CALCRH010000227.1 GCA_937894515.1 uncultured Clostridia bacterium
TTTTGTTAGAATGTCAAATACTGACATTCTAGTTAATTATATTCATTCTATACAGGAGATTCTATATGCAAGCAATTAATCAGTTCTGTGGTCAAAACAATGGCTATTCTCGTTCCATCACACTCAAGAATCGTCTTATTCCTATCGGCAAGACTGAAGAAAATATTCAAAAATTTCTGGAATCCGATAAAAATAGGGCAGATAAGTATCCTGGTGCCAAACAATTGATTGATAACCTTCACAAGGATTTCATTGCCGAAATTCTATCTAAAAATACGTTTGATTGGAAGCCTCTTGCCGAGGCTATTGAAAAATTTCAAAAAACAAAGGACCCCAAGGACAAGAAGAACTTACAAAATCAACAGAACAATTTGAGAAAGCAAATTGCAAAAGCTTTCACATCTAGCGAAAAAAGTAAGAAATTATTCTCTAAGGAGCTATTTACCGAGCTATTACCTGAATACATTAAGGGAAAAGTTGATGAAGCTGCTGCGGGAGGAAGGCATCAAGGCGGATGTTCTCTTGCCGAAGATCACCCCGGAAAAGCGGGAGGAATGGGTAGAGAAGCGTGTCAATGCCGGATTGCAGGTGCTGATCACCAATCCCAAATGCGTGGAGACCGGACTTGACCTGAATGCCTTTACCACCCTCATTTTCTACTCCATGGGGTATAACCTGTTCACACTGCGGCAGGCTTCCCGGCGCTCCTGGCGTATCAACCAGACGGCACCGAGAGTGGAGGTCTATATGCTCTACTATGCCGACACCATGCAAGCCAAGGCCATGAAGCTGATGGCATCCAAACTGGCGGTAGCCGGGATCATCGAGGGCACCTTCTCCGATGAAGGACTATCTGCCATGAGCGATGTGAAGGATCTGACCTCCCAAATGGCAAAGGAACTGATGCTGGGCATCCGTGACAATGTGGAGGATATTGCCGCCTCGTTCAAGAGAATGGCTATCATCAATCCCAACCGTCAGAGGCCCAAGGTGATCCCCATTGCCAAGCCGGAGAAGATCGAGCAGCCAGCAGAGCCAAAGGTAATAAGCGTGGAAAATGAGCGGAAGCGTATTCTCTATGAGGGCTTATTGGAAAAATCGAATATGGAAATCAAAAGGAAGTCAAAGAGACCGGCAGAGGTGGAAAACCAGCTATCGCTCTTTGACTTTGCTGCGTAAAGGAGCGTGATGATTTGAAATGTAAAACCAACAGACAGGAGCTTTTGTCGGCTGCAAAAAAGGCAGCCACTGTGGTTCCCAGCATATCCCCACTGGAGGTGCTGAAATGTATCCTGCTGGAAACCGATACCGAGAAGGGTACATTGACCTTGACGGCCACCAATCTGGAGGTGTCGCTGGAGCAGTCAATTCCCACAAGTGTCTGCGAGGGTGAGAATGTCAGTTTGGCTATCGAGGCCAAACTGCTGGTAGCCATGCTGACACAGTTGGACGGCGACGATGTGGAGCTGACACAGGACAATCCGGCACAGATCACCCTGAGAGGTGGAGACGCGCTATATTGTGTCCCGGTAATGGCCGGAAAGGAATATCCCCATGTGCAGTTCCCGGCACCCGATAACACTGTTAAGGTCAGCGAGATCCCCAAGATGGTACAGAGAACTACCTTTGCTACCGTGGACAGCGAAACCACGCCCCTATTCAAGTGTGTAAACGTCAGGTTTACCAGTGAGGGGCTTCGCGCTGTCAGCAGCGATGGAAGCTGTGCTATCTCCGCACGGGGCGACCAGCAGAGTACGGGTGAGGCAAGTCTGCTTGTCCCGGCACCGTCCTTGGAAAAGCTGGCGCGGATGTGCAGTGATAAGGATGCCTTCGACGTGGGCATTGGGGACAGGAGCATCGTATTCCGCAAGGAGAACTTTGCTTACAGTGCCCGCCTCATGGCCGGCAGCTATATCAACACCGATCAGATCTTCAATAATCTGAAAAACAGCTTTACGGTACTGAGCGATGCTATGGAACTGCGCAGTGCATTGGAGTCTGTAAGCGCCTTGACCCGTGACAATCGGGTGAAGCTCACCTTTTCGGGGAATTCGCTGCTTCTCTCATGCTGCAGTGACTTCGGAAACTCGAAAACATCGGTGGGTGTGATCCCTCTGTCCGGAAATCCCTGCGGAGAGTTTTTCTTCATGGTGGATCGGCTGAGTCAGTCCCTCCGTGCCATGGGCGGAACCATCACTGTGGGTATTGCTCAGGGCGGCGCTCTGACGCTGAGTTCTGAGGACGCACAGTATATGCAGGTTGCCATGCGGGCCACTGCGGCAAAAAAGAGCCGTAAGGCTAAGAGCGAAAAGAAAGCAGCATAAAGGAGGGATGCGATTGGAGATACCCAAGATCTGTCGTTACTGCGGCGGAGTGATCCGTCTTGTTCCCGCAAATACGATCTATGGAGAAGCTTCAGAGCGATTAGGCATGGAGGAGGAAATGCTCTACCAATGCCAGAACTGCAACGCCCGTGTCGGCTGCCATAAGGGCACCACACGTCCCCTTGGCAACGTGGCCAATGAGATGCTGCGGCTCAAGCGGATGGAGACCCATCAGACCTTTGATGCCTATTGGCGCGGACGAAGCATGAGCAGGACACAGGCATACCGGTGGCTGGCAGCGCAGCTGCATCTACCGGAAAACCGTGCTCACATCGGAGGCTTTGAAATGGATCAATGTCAGAAGGTCATAGAACTATGTAAAAAAGAGGAGGCGGCGTAAATGAAAACAGTCACCATTTACAGTATTGTCCACACCTATGTGGATGCAGACCACGGCGAGTTCCCACCGCCCAGTTTGGAGGGCAGCTTCCTGTCACTGGAACGGGCGCAGGAGGAAATGGAGCGGCTTGTAAAAGAGAAAGTAGAGGAAAACAATATCCCGCTTTGCAAGGAAAACTGCTGCATTGAGTCCGGTCCGGACTACTGGGAAGCCTATGAGGACGGTTATGCTGCGGCCTGCTCTTCCCGCTATGACATCATGAGTTCAGAGCTGGTGTTGGAGGGGGACTGCGTGTAGGCGAATACGGACAAACTCAGATCGAGTTTTGCGTTCATCATGATATCCTGCTATGCGGCACACTGACAGAGGATGAAACACCTTTGTCGCTTTTTTGCCGCTTATGCGAGGTAGAGCCGGAGCTGTGGTTGGATATTCCTCTGGGGGTCGGGATCTATACCTCCCGATATGCCGACTTTGCTCCGCTGGATGAACGCAATCTCAAAATACTTTTTACCCAATTCTTAATTGCTAAATACGGGCGAGTTCCCATGATTACAAAGCTGGACTATTACTGCAAGGGGTTCACCATGCAGGGAAAGACTCTTCTGACGGCAAAATACTATTTTGTCAGAGGGCCTACCGGTGTGGAGGTGTTCCTGCGCAGGAAAAGAAAAGCTCTGTACTGTGGGGATACTCTGACCCAAGCGAAGGATTGGGCCATTCATCGTGAAAAGAAACAACACGACAGAGAAAGAAGGATCAAAGAAAATGAACAGAAATACAAGCCTCCGTGACAAGATGCTTGCCGTGATACAGGAGGTCAATGGAGAAGTGGCAGAGCGCGAGGAACTCATTGAGCTGATCGCCATTGCTCTGCTGACCCGCAACAACCTCTTTATCCTCGGCAAGCCCGGACAGGCGAAAAGCTATTCCATCAATCAATTCCGCCAGCGTATCACCGATGCTGTACAGTTTGAGCGTCTGCTCTCCAAGCAGACCGATGAAGACCAATTGTTTGGCCGCATCGACCTCTCCAGCCTGATCCCCGGCAGTATTCCGGAAGTATATCTGAAAAACGATACCGCTTATGAATCCCTGCGGACAGAACTGGAATGTGCTTTGAGCGACTTTTGCCAGCATACCGGCGATGCGGATGCACGGGAGAAACTATCTTCTGCCGCTGAGAAGCTGGAAGCCTATCGCAAGGCCATGGCGGAGCTTCACCAATCGGAGCCGATGGTCAATACCACCGGCAAGATCCCCACGGCGGATATCTGCTTTTTGGATGAGATTTTCAAGTGCAACGACGGTGTACTAAATTCTCTCCTGACGGCCTTAAACGAGCGCAAGTACACCAATGAAGGGCATACCTATGCCATTCCCACCATCTCCTTTTTCGCGGCATCCAACGAGATCCCCAATTTCTCAGACCCGCAGGAGAAGATCTTGGAGGCACTGTATGACCGTCTGCAAATCAAGGTGGTGACGGAGGATATTCTTGACCGTGATAAGCGCCTTGCTGTTCTGAAAGGAAAGCAGAGCGGCACCATGGGACAGGTTTCCGCCACCATAACGCTCTCCGAGTTGGAGGATATGCAGAAAGAGGTGTCGGCCATTCCTGTTCCGGATGCCATCAATGAACTGGCGGACGATATTCTCTGTGAGCTGCGCCGCAACGAAGTGACAGTATCGGACAGAAAGTATCTCAACTACTATCCGCTGGCACAGGCCAAGGCGTGGCTGGCGGGACACAGCGCTGTCACCTCAGAGGATCTTCTGATCCTCAAGTGCTACCTTTGGCAAAAGCCCGGTGACCGCGCTGTGGTAGAGTCCGTTCTCAATCGGCTGTGTGTCAATCCGCTGAAAGACAAGGTAGAACGTGTCATCCTTATGGCGGCAGAAGCCAAGGAGGAATTTGATGCTGTCCTTGCCGAAAACGGCAGCGGAGCGACCAAGAGCAAGGCACTCATTAAGCTGCGCGGTGAGCTGATCCGGCTTTATCAGATGCAGCAGGAGATCCTTGCCGCTGCTCAGTCCGACAGTGAAAAGGATATGGCAACAGAACTTCTCACCGACTTGGAGACCGTCAGCAAGAGCGCCCATGATGCTATGAACTTCACCTATGCGCCGCTGGAACAGCTGGCGGCATTGCAGTAATTTTTGCATAAGGAGAACTATGTCATGACATTTGAACTGAAAACTCCCTATGCAGAATACAAAAGGTGCTATTTCTATACGGATCATTACATGGTTAACGGCAATCTTTTCATAGGCATTGCGCAGGATAGCGCGGATGACGGAGAGGTTGACTATATCATGAATGTAACCGTGAACACAGACGTACCTTTACCGGACGGCTGCATAGCTGTAAAAGACTACAGTGAAAACGAGGGTATTTTAGAAACGATGAAAGCCCTTGGGCTGGTGACTGAAATACTCGCCTATCTGCCCAGCGGATATGTAAGTATCCCAATTTGCAGATACGACAAGAGCGTATTACAAAAGTACAGCCATTGAGCTGAAAAACATTTTTATGGAGGAAAAACCTATGTTGAATAGAATCATTTTGATGGGTAGACTGACCCATGATCCCGAACTGCGTCACACCAATTCCAACATCCCCGTTTGTAGCTTTTCCATTGCCTGCGACCGTGATTTCAAAAACGACAAAGGCGAAAAGGAAACCGACTTCATTGATGTAGTTGCCTGGCGCTCCACCGGCGAATTTGTGTCCAAGTATTTCACCAAGGGTCGTATGGCCATCATCGAGGGTCGGCTCCAAATGCGTGAATACACGGATAAGGAGGGCAATAAGCGCCGCACAACGGAGGTGGTTGCCGACAATGTGTATTTCGGCGACTCCAAGCCTAACGGCGGGCAAGCGACCCCCAACATCGGCGATGACTTTCAGATTCCTGAGGGCTTTGACCCGGGTTTTGCGGATCACCTGTAAACTATATCAGCAGGGAGGGAATTTCCACTCCCTGCCACAAAGATACAGTTGATAAACGTAGCGTCAACGAGTACAATATGGGTGGTATGATACCAACTTAATATTATGGTGAAGGACAGGACTACCGATGACGGCAGCCCTGTCCTTCTGTTTCGGAGGTATGTATGAAACAGAATAAAACACTTTCGGCATTGGTTACACAATGCCCGTTCCCGGAAGTCTTTGAAGATACGGAACTGCATGAAGGTTCCTCCATTCCGGTTCCCCGCCGCAAGGTGGGTCACCTGCGAGCCGACTATGACGGTTACCGCTGGTGGAACACCGCATGGCCCTGCCATAATGAATTGCTGACAGATGAGATTTCCGAGGAGATCGATGCCACCTATGCGATGCTAATCGCCAAGGATGGGCTGAAAGACCTGGATACCCTGCGGCAGTATTGCCGTCAGCATATGGAAGCCTGCGTTTCACAGGAATATGAGGATGAGTTCAATTTCTATCTGACAGGGAAGTATTGTGATTTCTGGATCCGGCTGATTACCCGCACAAGGGACTACAATATGTATCTCTATGCTTTTGCCAAAAAGATAGAGGATACTTCCTTGCAGCCCTATTTTGCCTATCTGGAACAGCTACGGGAATCCGGCGAAACCAATATGTACGGTGCGGTTCCATATTTGTTGGAGAACTTCCCAGAGCTGAACGGCAATCGGAAAAAAGCCGGTGAGATTTTGAGCGCATGGATGCACAGTTTTGAAACGGAGGGGTCGGAATGATTAAGACCTTTCGCAATATACAGGATGTACTGTGCAGTCCATGGGCGCAGCTGGGAGCCTTGACTACCCGGCGCACGGAAGGCTCCGACCGTATCTTCCGCTCCACCCGTCTGGAGGACAGCATCTATGCCGATCTCCGACAGGGCGATGAGGAAATGGATGCCGTGGAGCAGTCAGCCGGGCAAAAGCTCAAGAGTTTCCCTGCACTGTCCCGGGACATCTATCAGTCCTTCTACTCCCTCAGTCCCCGTAAGGTGGAGGAAGACACACTTTCTACCGAGGCCAAGAAGTTCAATACTCATATCATTGCCCATGCCATGGAACAGGACGATTACCCTACCCTGAAAAACATCTGTGAGGGGCGGGATCTCCTGTCCTATGAGGCAGCCAGTGAATTCACCTCCCGCACAGCGGAGGGACTGGATGACCTGCTCTCAGAGCTGGGCGGGGATAAGGGAATGCTTCATACGCTGGAGAAATTGGAGGAAGCAAAGACACAGGCCGAGGACACGCTGAAAGACCTGCTGGAACGTCAAAAGCGGATAGGACAGCCGGATGAGCAGTTAGAACGTGCCATCGTTGCCGCCGCCAACCAACTGGACAGCAAGCAGCGTCAGGCGGAGGCCGTTTCCAAGATGATTGACACATCTCTGCTTCGACAGAGCGATCAGACGGATGATATTGTCGCTGATGCCGTATGTGCCGCAAAGAGTAAAGCGGAGGAAACGCAGGAGATCATCGGCGCATGGAGCGACGACCCGGGCAATATGAGCCGGTGTGCCG
>CALCRH010000228.1 GCA_937894515.1 uncultured Clostridia bacterium
CCTGGCCGTACTCCCTGTAAAGCCGCATCATGTTGTTTGCGGTGGACTTGGAAAAATTGACTTCCGTCTCCAGCCACTTGCCCCACTCTCCGTGAGGAACCAGCTCCTTGGCCTCCTCCAGCCGCTTGCCGATTTCAACAGCAGCGGACAGCACGACCTGCTGGGTCTGCCGTACAATGACTTTGATCTCAGCCGCCACGGTGACGGCATCTCTGACTGTGATGATATCGCTCATGCTGTATGCTCCTTTACATATTGTTTCCAGTAGGGTGCAAGTACTTCCCGCTCCCAGTAATCGCAAAAATCCCTGACCTTTTTCGGGATTCTATGACTGTGCTGCTTGTGATCTCCGTGACGCTCATTTCCATATCCATGGAGCTGGATTTCCTTCGGGGCCGAATCCTTCAGGCTGATGTTCAGGGTGTAGTACGGTCTCTCTGGCCGTCTGGCATGCCTGACAAATAAAATCACCTTAACGCCATCCGCATGCTGATGGCCATACCCTCCTACACAGTGCCGGAGGACATTGCCCTCCCGGATCAGGTCTCCGTTGCAGGTCGGCAAGGTCATGAGCAGCTCCCCGTCCGTGTAGACGGTGGGGGCAAGCATCGCGCAGACCTTGTCAAAGCCCTTCTGGAATTCGTTGCTGTCGGACTCGTAGGCCACCATATCAGCCAGCCGGTCATGTGCCTGCTGTAGGTTTCTTGGCCACAGCTCCTCTTCTGTCAGCTTCCTTGCATAGACATTCTCCGCCATTTCCCTGGCATCCAGCAGCAATCTGGCATCATGCAGGTTAAGCCCCTGCTTTTTGAGGTATCGTTCGACCTTGGGAACATCGTCCCAATACTCCTCCAGAATCTGCACCAGCGTATCTCTGGTATGATCTCCGATATCCAAAAAGTCTATTGCAGAAAGCCCGCCACCGGCGTTTGTATATGCGATCCAGCTCTGCTGGCCGGAATGGCGGAGGCCGTATTTTGCGAAGTGCCTCATTTCCTGCTTTGTCATCCGCAGCATCTCGTGCGGTTTGGCCACATCAGGCTGGATCAGGGCTGTGTATTCATCCTCAGATGATTTCCCCGTCTCCAGAATGCCGTCAACCAGCTCCGCAAACCCTGCATTGATCAGGTTTTCCACCTCCGGGTGCTTCCGCCACAGCTTGAGATATGCAATCGGATCGGCTCCAGCCTCCTGGAGATACTTGTGGAGGCCGGTCTTTTCCACCGTGGTGCCTACCATGCTCTGCTCCGGCTTCCGAATCTGATACCCACGCTTGCGGTTATTGATGCTGAGATAGTCGCTGTAGGTGATCTCATCTGGCTCTTTATACTTCGACCTGGCCCTCCAGTGCCGATCCAGCACCGACACCATGCCGCCGGAGCGCATGTGGCTGAACTGGACAACCTTGCCGCCATCGTCGATGATATACGCCTCAGCCGGTGAGACGTGAAGGCTGCTCCCATATCTCCCGATTGACCGGGATGCTAGCCATAGCACCACGGCACCGTATCGATCCACACGCTCCAGGGTCATGAGCATGAGCTGAAACGTTCTGCCATCCCGGATTTTTCGCCCGGAAGCGAGATACACTTTCTCCTGGCACAGCGGGCATCTGATTTCCTCGCCGAATTCCACTTCTGCGGTATAACCGTCAAAGCTGTCGTCCTCATCGTCGCTCCAGTAGTCTGCCGCTACGGCCTCCTCGATATTGGCATAATAATTGCCATCGTCACCAACATATAGGATGATGCCGCTTTCCCACTTATCCGTGTAGGTTCGCTCACCGCAGGCGGTGCAGTAGCACTCGGAAATCCACTTGCTTTTCCCGGTCGGGATGTTGTTGAAAAGCTCATACATCATCGGAGCTTCTCGGGTGCGGATGCTGTTTGCAATCAGATACTGGTCGCCCAGTTCGCTATTGGCGTGCACAACGTTATCCCATGTCCACCGGATCAGGTCGTCCGTGGCCTTCTCCGGCAGCAGTCCCAGAATCCTCTCCTTTTCTTCCGTAGTCATCAGAAAAACGCCTCCAGCTCGAGGAATGCTTCCACGGGGTCGCTGGTGGCCGGAGCAGGTGCAGGCTCAGCCGCCTGGACATCTTCCCCGGCCTCAGGCAGGCCGAAATACTTCCGGATCACGCCCTCAGCCACATCGGGAGGAATGCAAACACATCTGCCACTGACGAGCTCCTTGCGCAGCTCGTCCGCTTTGCGCCGCATGGCTTCTGCACAGCCGTCCAGGGACAGGGTTTCCAGATCCTCCTCGATTAGTGGAGCCAGGTCAGGCTCCCGGCGAAGGATATCCTTCAACTGCTCGCCGATCATCCACTTCGAGGTGCCTTTCTGCCCCTGCTGGGCCGAAATCTTCTCATATGCTCCCATAATTGCCTCCTTGTTTTTTTACTGAGGCTATGCTATAATATAAGCACAGCCGATTCGTCATTTGCTGTTTTGCGAGGCACCCGCCGGTCATTTTGGGGTGCCTCGCTCTTTTATTCCTCTTCCTCGTCCCAGGAAAGCTGGATTGCATCGCCGATCCGGGTGAGGTAGTCCATTCCGTTTGCAGGCAGCTCTGCCTTGCCAATCACCACCATGCTCACGTTTCCCTGGAAAATCAGGATGTTTCCATCCGAATGCATGCCCAGGATGCCGGAGCCGATGTCCAGCAGGGTGCTGTCCACCGGGAGCAGCTTCCCGCCACGAGTTTTCATCAGTGTGGTGTCTCCACCATAAACCAGGCCAGTGTGCTTGGCGAATGCGTTCGGGGTGTTCACCCAGGCATCTGCACCGGCCACGGTGGCCACAGTTGCCGCCCAGAACTCGTCCGGCAGCTCCGCTTCCGCTCCCATATGCTTGGTGATCTTGTGCACCGTCCCGGCCTCCGGGATAAAACCACAGTGCTGCACGATCAGAGCCAGCACTTCTCTTGGGATGTACTTCCGCAGGGTTTCCACAGTCCAGCCCTCACCGTGCAGGACGAAATAGTCCTCGCCGGACTCCAGCGTGCGGATTCCCAGCTCGTAGCCCTTGCCTCTGGCTGCTGCCTTTATGACCTTCAGCAGCCCCTTGTCATGAATAACCATATTTCCTCCTTAATCTCGGCGTACTGTCCGCTCGACCACCAAGGTCTCCATGCAGAAGCTGCCGTTATTTCCGGTTTTGGAAACCGGATCGTTGCGGAATTCTGTCTCCGTCAGAACGCGGTCACAGCGGATCAGGCCGTCCTCCCGGCGGGGATGCCACCGATCAAAGCCCCAGATTGCATCCATCCGGCAGGAAGCGATGACTTCCGTCCATCCCGCTGCAAATGGGTGCCGCAGGGTTCGCCCGTAAACAAAATAAAATGTCTTGGGCTCATAGCTTTCTTCAATATCCATTGTTTGCCCTCTGGCACCATGCCGGTGCCGTTGTCATCATGGCCTCCGGGTTCCGGTCATTGGGGATTATGTGGGTAATCCGTCCAACCGTTTCCTCCGGCCCGAGTTTCTGCAAACCGCTGCGAATTCGCAGCGGGTTTTCTTCTTTTGCTGCATATCCGCAGCGGATGGCTGTGCGGTCTCCCCAGG
>CALCRH010000229.1 GCA_937894515.1 uncultured Clostridia bacterium
TCCCTTCCATTGCCGCCGCTCTGGAAAAAGCAGGCGCTACTGCCGGTGCAGGTACTACCACCACAGCAAACGGCACCGCAGGAACGAGGACAGCAACAAGTCCCATGGGTGCAAGAGCCAATGGCGGCACCGCAGGAACGACGGTTGCTTCCGGTGGAGCTGTTCCCCGACAGGGACAGTACGGCAAATCTTTTGCCGGCACTCCGTATTCTCCCCACGCTGTCCCGCAAACGAAAAATACCTTTGTGGAAAGCAAGAGGGATGCGACCTCTGCTCAGTCTGCCAATGCGGCACCGCAGGAAACCGCTGTGGCCGGCACAGCGCAGAATACGAAAAGCTATGCACCGGCAGCTGTTGTACCTCCTGTAGATGCAGTGCGGCAGGCCGGTTCACAAGGTTCGTCTGTACGGAAAACCTCTGTGGCCTCCGGTGTCAAACACGGTGCGACCTACGTGCAGAATGCGCAAAACGGAAAGTCCGAAACCATGCAGAGTACCCGCTCTGCCCTTCACAGTGAGGTACGGGGCGGCAGGAATCTGACTTCCTCCGCGCAAAGCACCACCAATCACGCACCGCAGACCGTTTCGACACCGCAGGAAACCCGTCCCAGCGCACCGACTTCAACACGATTCAGCAGGAATGCGCCGCCGTCTGCCCAGACGAAAATACCTATGGCAGTGGCAGCGGCCTCGGCGATCCGTGCAAACAGCGGTACAGTAAACCGGGAAGCACCGAGAACTGCGGCAGCCCCAGCTCCAACGGCAGCAGGCGTAACACAGACCGCTTCCACCAGAAGACCGCCCACTCCCACAACTGCCAAGGCTCCGCCAGCGGCAGCAGCGCCCAGTCCGGCACGGCAGGAAACGGCAAGGTCTACCACGCAGAAGCCCACGGACAATCGCAGCAGTCTCCAGCACGGCAGCGCAGGAATGGCAGCACCCGGTGTGAAAACGCCGCAGATCCAACCCGCTGCCCGTACCGTACCCAACGGTGCAAAGCTGACTCCCAAGATGACAGCGGCTCCGGAGGGAAAGAAGAAACCCAGCAAGAGCAGCAAGCGGAAAGGAAAGAAGAATGGCCGAAAGTCAAAGTAACAGCCGGCAGCTTGCCAAAACCGCCGCCAATGTAGGCCGCGCTGCACGGATCGCCAAGGCAACAGCCGTGGGCGGTCTCAAGGGCGGGGCTGTGGAGGCGGCAAAGCAAAGCGCTCCTTTCCTTGCCAAACTGGCTCTTGGTTTTCTCATCGCTGTGGTTTTAGTTCCCATAGCGGTGTTTACCTATATGCCCAATATCTTCTTCGGCTATAAGACCTCAGAGACGATCCCGGTGAAGGAGATGACCGAGCGCGCTCTCTACCTCGGCAACACATATCTGACTTTGGAGGATTTCGAGAACACGCAAATGGATGCCATCGTCACCGGCATCATCTCTGAGTATGAGGAAGACGGTGTGGAGATCAACCGCGTGGTGATAAACGTGGAATTTGATGAGGATGACCTCTGCTGGCTCATTGCCATCAACTCCGTGGCACACCAGCAGAACCTCAATGAGATGACAGCGGCGGATATCTATGCGCTGGCTGTATCCCGTATTGTAGCCACACCCTCTTTGGGTTCCTTCCTGACGGAAGGCAACACCACGGAAACCACACTGGAGATCACCTTTGAGCATCTTGACCCGGACACCACCATGGAGCGATTAGGCTTTGATGAGGAAGCCCAGACCTGGGCCGGTGCCCTGTTTGAAGTCCTGTCTGAAAGTGATGCGCTGGATACCTATGCCGAAGAGTTCGGAGCTTACCGTCCCAACTATAACGGAGATGATTACAAGGGCCGTTATGAACGGGGCAGTGGCAGTAGTGATGAGATCGACATTTCCGGCTTTACAAGTCCCAATACCAAGAACGCCCACGACCTTGCCGCCTTTGCCATTCAGGCATGGGAAAACGGCTGGGGCTATGTATGGGGTACTTACGGCAATGTCCTGACTCCGGCGCTGCTGGAATACAAAGTCAATCAGTACCCGGACGGTGTGGGAAAGTATGAGGACTTCATCGAAAGTCATTGGCTGAACCACCGTACCGCCGACTGTGTGGGACTCATCAAGGGCTACGGTTGGCTGGATGCCTCCACGCTGTCCATAGAATACGGTGCCAATGGGATGCAGGATCTCAATGCGGATCAGATGTATGCTACCGCCACTGTGCGCGGTGCTATGGATACCATGCCGGAAACACCGGGTATTGCACTGTGGAAGCAAGGCCATATCGGTGTGTATATCGGAAATGGCTATGCCATTGAAGCCGTCGGCACCAAACAGGGCGTAGTCAAAACCGAGGTGGATGGCCGTGGCTGGGAGGGCTGGTGTCAGGTACCGGGAGTGACCTATGGAGGATAAGCGAATGAAAATAACAGCATTCCGCTATCTGCGTATGAAGTACGGCATTTCCCTGGATGAGCTTGCCAAAGGGATATCTCTGTCACCCCAAAATCTGAATCACATCGAGCTTTTGGATGTAGCGCCCACAGCTCATCATGAGGCAATGCTGTCAAGGGCATTATCAGGGTATCTTCTGCATCATCACGAACTGTTGGATGCGCTGGAGGAGGACCTGCAAAAATATCAAGGCAGGCTGTTGGAGCCTGCGGAGGAGGTTGATGAAAATGGGATCTGACATCTATCATATCCCAACGAATTTTACCAACGCCGGCAAGATCATGGGTACGTTTGAGATCCGCAATCTCATAGAGGCGGTCATTATGACTATCCCGGTATTGTACCTCTGCATAACCCTGATCCCGCTGGCAATGACACCCAAAATCATCATTACGCTGGCGCTGGTGGTTCCCGTGGGCGGCTTCGGCCTTATGGGGATCCGGGATGACAGTCTGAGCCGCTGGTTTCATTGCTGGTGGCACTGGCGGCGCAGTCGGCGCATGATATCCTATCGAGGGGAAGTGACAAAGAAATGAGTACCAAGGAATTATTGCTGGGCGGCAATGTGAACGTGGAGGGCGCGAAAGCCTACCGCGACAGTATTCAGGCGTGGCTGCCGGTGAAGAATATCATCGGCGGGGTCATCATCACCAAGGACAATCGGTTCATTAAGGTGCTGGAGATCCAGCCGGTGAATATCTACCTGAAATCGCCGGAGGATCGCCACGCTCTCGTGGAAGCCTTTGCCGCCTATTTGAAAATCGCGCCGGACGAATTGCAGTTTGAGACCCGCACCCTGCCGGCCGATACCACCCGCTATGTGGAGCGGATGGGTGAATACCTGAAAACGGAGGAAAATGCTTTCTGCCGTGAGATGATCCGGGACAATATCGACAACATCGGTTTAGGCATTGCCAGTGAAGCCTTGCAGCACCGCTTTTTCATGGTGTTTCAGTATGAATCACGGATGAAGGCACGGCGGAACAATGTTAAGGGTATCATCCAGCGGCTCAATGAGGAAGCGGATACCGCCAAACGGTATTTAGACCTATGTGAACTGGAGGTCATTGAGCCGCGTTATGCCGACGATTTTTGCCTGGAACTGCTCTATGACATCATCAATAAGAGTA
>CALCRH010000230.1 GCA_937894515.1 uncultured Clostridia bacterium
CCTGCCGCGACCCAAGCGTGAACTACTATTCCGTATGCTATGTGGAGCTTTTGAACAACAAGGCATCGGTCGAGGACTCCGCCATCCGAAGCATAACCTTCGGCAACAACATGGGGCTTTGGGGCGACAGCAATCCCAACCACTATATTTCCGAATACACGCAGGAATACATGGATGAGCATTTCGTGCAGAGCCTTGTTCATGCCACGAAGGAGGAGATCGATGCATGGGGCGGCTACGGCACGCAGCTTAGCTGCGTGGATGCCGATGCGGTGACGGGCGCCACCGTTTCCACCAGCAACATTACCTCCATGCTCCAAGGGCTTTACCGCTACCACGAAGCGCATTATTACACATGATCGGATCAAAAGAGAAAATCCGGAAGTCTCAAAGACTTCCGGATTTTCATGAGACTGTCAAAAAACTCTGTCATCGGCAAAAACGACAATAGAGCAGCGGGGGAGATTGAGGGGGCAAGGCCCGCCTCAATTGGATCGCCGCCACGGAAAAAGTCTTGAGAAACAAGGGCACTGAAAAAGGTATGCTTTTCTCAAATGAAAGGCATACCTTTTTTATCATCAGAAAAAATCTGTGGAAAAATAGC
Organism: uncultured Clostridia bacterium; assembly: GCA_937894515.1. Lineage (GTDB taxonomy): Bacteria > Bacillota > Clostridia > Oscillospirales > Oscillospiraceae > Vescimonas. The sequence goes on from CALCRH010000230.1 coordinate 605, forward strand.
CGCGTAAAATAAAAAACAAGCAATCAGCTCGGGATTACCGCGACAATTCTTTTCATATTTACTACAATCGCTGTGAAATATGCTTGTAATCGCATAGCAACTAAGCCCACTGAGTCCGCTCGTCGGAAGCCGTGGGCTGTTTTCATCTCTCCGTTTTTCTCTTCGATCCTTTGGCGAATTGAGAGCTTGTCAGAAAATGTATCGCTGTTTTCAAATTCAAGACGAGCTCTGTTAATATCATTCACCTGCGTCACATTGTATGTATGCGTTTTGGATCTCCCAATCTTGCAATCATTTTTCAAAGGACAACTTTTGCATTTCTTTGCATCAAAGCAGTATTTGCAGTAAGTGTTGCCGTTCGAAGCTTGCTTCTTCTCTACTCGCATCGCCAAATGACCTGCGGGGCACTGCAACATATGTGCATCTTTATTGTAACTGAAACCTTCTTCCAAGCTTCTGTTGGCAGCGGCAGCTACGGCGGAATTCGTCTTTGCATACAGAATGACGTCATTTTCATCGCATGTAGTCAGATTGTCGTCGCTGACATACGCCATGTCACCTACGATTTCCTTTACTTCAACCCCGTTTTCCTTGCTTCGCTCCAGCAGAGCAGGCAACTGCAGACCATCGGGCTTGCTCCCGTCTGTTACCTCGATCCCGGTTATTATGCGGTCCTCGCTCATGGCAATGTGCGTTTTATATCCGAAAAATGTACTCGTCGGAGTTTTATGACCGAAACGTGCGTCCTCGTCATCCTTGGATCGAATCTGCCTGATACGGTCGCTGTCCAATAGCTCACGGATGCGTTCATACAACGCCTTTATTTCTTTACTATCGCTTTCTTCTACGCCCTCCCGAATGTTTTCTAAAAGACGATATGTATAGGTTATTTCCTCTGTTAAATCCGCTTCTATTGATGGCTTCTCCGGAAATTTCTCCGAAAGATCGTATTCGTATTTGTATATTTCTTTTCGTAGTGTCCGGCTCAAATCCCGGAGCACCTGTGTGACGCTTTTTGCTCTGACTGCCGCTTCTGTGTGCGTCGCATCCACTATAATCGTTCCGGACTTTACCAATCCCTTTTGTATTGCTTGCTGAATCGTTTCTTTCAGCATATCCTCCAATATGTCCTCTGTTATCCTCGTTTTTCTGAATTTCGTGAGCAAACTTGGATCGACCATCCCTGCCTCTGGAGATAACCCAAGAAAATACTTATATGCCATATCTGTCTGTGCGCTCGATATGACTCTCTCATCTGACAGGTCATACAGCTTCTTTAAAAACAACAGCTTAAACATCATTTCCGGCTCTTTTGCCGGTCTTCCGAAATGCTCGCAATATTGCTTCCGAAGCATGGGATTTACAAAGCTGAAATCTATGTTTTCCTTCAGCCTTCTCAATATGTGATCCTGCGGAATAATCGCTTCATATAACCCACTGTACGGTGATAGATCCATTTCCATTTGCCCATTATCTTTCAGCATTTTCATCCCGCCTTCCTCAGCTTTATTTTACTACTTTACGCTCAAAAAGCCAGACCTACTTTCGTAAATCTGACTTTTTCAGTGCCCTTGAGAAACAAGGCTTTTTCTTTAAAAATGCATGAGCATAGCTCATGCATTTTTTGGCGGCTTTTCAGCGCGGCAAAAAAGTCCTCCGGACTTTTTTGACACGCTGATAAAAGATCGCACCCACTTCGGGTGCGATCTTTTATGAGACTGTCAAAAAACTCTGTCATCGGCAAAAACGACA
>CALCRH010000231.1 GCA_937894515.1 uncultured Clostridia bacterium
CGTCGCCGCGTGGCGGCGGCTCGCGGCGGAGGACGTGGTGTTTGAGCCGTTCGCCGGCACCGTCCTCGCGCAGCTCGAAAAGCCGTCCGCGAATCTCATTGACAATCCTTCGTTTGAAAAGGGCGAGATGGTGCCGTATTCGAACGGCTTCACCCTGTTAGGCGGATGGCGGGGGCTGATGAACAAGGCGATCGGCGGCATGAAGCTCGAGATCTCGTCCGCGCAGGCGCATACGGGGGCGCGGTCGGCGCGGCTCGGCGACAATACGTCTTGGAACAGCTATTACGGTCCCGCCGTATCCGTCGTGCCTGGCGGCCGCTACAGGGCGTCGGCTTGGGTCAAGGCGACGGGCGTTGCGGCGGACGGCAAGCTCGGACGGCTGCAGGGTCAAAGACTGTGTGTTCGAAAATTGCAAAGCCGATGGCGTGGATTCGTACGTTTACAGCGAAGAAAAGTATCAGACCACGCTTTTCGGTTGTATGGATATAAACGGAAATCCCCTCACAGAAGAAAACTGCCCCTACTGTGTTTTCAAGAACAGGGTAGATCCGGAGGAAGGATTTTATATCATTCACACCCAGTCCTTCCAGGCTCTGTGCCTTGGCATTGAGGGCGGCGCAAAGGATACCGGAGCTCACACGCAGCTTCAGGCGGCAGCAACCAGTGATGCGAAGGTTTTCAAGATCGAAAAAGATAAGAAAACCAACGCCTATAAGATCGAGGCGGCGCATTCGGGAAAATCACTCGGGATTGAAGGTCTTGCCGCAAATAACGGCACGAAAATACGCCAGGAGGCGGATACCGGCTTCTGGGGTCAGCGCTGGCTTTTTTACGATGAAGGCAACGGGAATGTTTCTATCAGTTCCTTTATCGGACTGAAAAACCATTGGATAGATGTAGCCAACAATGATATCAAACAGTATACCAAGGTTTATGTCTGGAGTTACACGGGGGCCCAAAACCAGAAGTGGACCCTGGAAAAGATCAATTATAATGGATCTGAACCGGTTGCCTATCCCGAAGAAGGGTCATATAAGATATACAGCGCTTTGGACGGGAATTACTGTCTGGATATCTGCGGCGGCGTCAAAGCACAGAGCGACGGAGACAACCTTCGTCTTTGTCCGACCGACTCCGCTGAAGCAAATATCTTCCATCTGGAGAGAGACGAAAATAAGAACGCCTATATCATCCGCGCGGAACATTCCGGAAAGATCCTCGACGTCTCCGGCTGGGATTCTGCACCGGGCGCGAACATCACGCAATGGAACGATGACGGCGACGACGACCAGCGCTGGGTGTTCAAGGATGCCGACGGAAACGGGCACTACTATATCCACACCTTGCAGAACGGCTATATGGACGTGGATAACGGTACAGCCGGTCAGGACGTCAACGTTCTGAGGGAAAATGTCTGCACCCTTATTGTGCATTTTAACGAGATCGACTATGCTTTCCGTATGGTAAATTGAGGAGTCTTTACCGTAGCGTTTCATATAGTTTTGCCATGTGAGTAAGGCCTCGTCGAGAATGTCGTTGGCGAAAATCGTGTTAAATCTGTTTTTTTTAAGCAGGACCCAGTTCTCATTGATATTCTTTTCTATCCACCCTGAATTTTGCGGAACGGACTTTTTATTACAGATAAAGCCGCCCTCGAATCCAATGTCCATTCCCCCGCAGCCGGAGAAAAGCAGGCATAGCAGCACGGATATTCCTAAAATACAGATCGTTCTTTTCATGGCAGCAGCCTTTCAAGGTCTTGTTACGGACAGTATACTCCCCTGCACGGCGCTCTGTCTACCGCCGAAAGAGAAAGAAAAAGCAGTCCGAAGCGGGCTGCTTTTTTCAATGTTCTGCTTATTATCAGCCGTGGTTGGGATTGCCTGCGCCGCCGGAGAGCGTCCAATGCCGGTAGGTACCGGCTGCATCCTTGCTCTCTCTGGCTTTCTTGGCGGGCTCTGTATACAGGCCGTACTCGTGATCCACAAGGCACTGCATATAGCTGGGATCGGTGTGGCTGTTTCTCGGCAGCGGGACGTCCTGCTCGCCGGCGAGAATATCCTGCACCTTGGAGACGTTGACGGTATGGGTGCTGCTGCCGTCCGCAACGGCGACTGCCGCGGCAACGCCTGCGGCCTGACCTGTGCCGACACACTGCGGGATGAGGTTCACGTTGTCAATGGCGATGCGGTCGGCGGAGATATGACGGCCGGGCGCCAGCAGGTTTTCGACCTTCTGCGGGAGAATGGCGCGGTAGGGAATTTCGATCGGCGCATTGTCATTGAGCGTTTCAACGGTGCAGTGCCATGCGATGCAGTCCTCATGCTCCTTGGGGAAGGCCCAGTCGTTGGAGCCGATGACGTGCTCGCCGACGATGCGGTGAGAGCCGCGGGTGCCCAGCTGAGGAGCGATGTCGTAGAGGAAAGCGTCCTCAAAGACTTCGGGAGCGTAGGTCTTGTAGATGTCCATGACCTGACGCAGCTTGAGACGGGTGCCCATCTCGGTGGCGGTCTGGTCCACGATCTTGGAGCAGTCGCGCTTGGGCTGCCAGTTGTTGACCCAGCTCCCCTTATCGGTGGGGCCGGTGAGGACGCCGGTGCGGAAGCCGTGGATCTCGGC
>CALCRH010000232.1 GCA_937894515.1 uncultured Clostridia bacterium
ACAACCGATGGCGGAACATCACTGTAGCGTTCAGGGTCTCGCCGGAAGAAGATCAGCAGATCGAAATGGCGGTGAAGCTCACCGGTCTCACCAAGCAGGATTATATCACCCGTCGGCTTCTCTGCCGGGATGTGGTGGTACAGGGCAATCCCAGAGTGTACAAGGCTCTGCGCGATCAGTTCGCCGCCGTGCTGGATGAGCTGCGGCGCATCGAAGCCGGTTCCGGCGTCAGCGACGAGCTTCTGGACACCATCAACATGATGGCAGGCATCATGGAAGGAATGAAGGAGGACGCTGCGGATGGCAGATGAAAAAGAGAAAACGACCGTCCTCGACCCATCTGTTGGCGCAGATGGAGGACAGCCGTCTCAAATATGCACTGACAATAGTATATCAGAAGAACCTTCGGAAATCAATCCTCCCGACGAAGATATGGAGGAAATGTACCGTCAGATGCTCCGTATGAGCGACCCGTATTACCTTCATACGGTGTCCATGACGGAACTCTACCAGACCTCCTACAAGAGCAGACCGCCCGTCATTGACGGTCTGCTCTACTCCGGAGCCTACATCCTTGCCGGAGCGCCCAAGATCGGCAAGTCCTTCCTTGTGGCGCAGCTCGCCTATCATGTCAGCACCGGACAAAAGCTCTGGAATTATGAAGTGCATCAGGGCACGGTATTGTACCTTGCCCTGGAAGACGACTTTCAGCGGATTCAGGGGCGTATGTTCATGATGTACGGCGTAGAGGACACGGACAAGCTGTTCTTCGCAACGGCGGCGAACAAGGTCGGAAAAGGACTGAACGAACAGCTTGAAGGCTTCCTGCGGGAGCACCCGGATACCAAGCTCATCATCATTGACACCATGCAGAAAATCCGCGAGGCAGGCGGCGAGGCATACAGCTACGCCAGCGACTATGAGATCATCGGCGCGCTCAAGCAGTTTGCAGACCGATATAACATCTGCATCCTCACGGTACACCACACAAGAAAGCAGCCTTCCGGGGACAGCTTTGAAATGATTTCCGGAACGACGGGACTGCTCGGATGTGCCGACGGTGCGCTGCTGATGCAGAAGAAAAAGCGTACCGCGCTGGAAGCTACCATCGACGTTGCCGGACGCGATCAGCAGGATCAGATTCTCTACCTCACCAAGGATGCGGAAACGCAGATCTGGAATCTGACGAAGGTGGAAAACGAGCCGCACAGAGAGCCTCCCGACCCGATATTGGAAGCTGTCTCCCGGCTGATTCCTGACGGACAGAATGAATGGACAGGCAGCCCCACGGAGCTTGCCGAAGCGCTTCACACCGATATGGCTCCCAACACGCTCACCAAGTATCTGAATGTGAAATCCGGCAGGCTGCTGGACGAATATCAGATCGGATATGAGAACAAGGCAAAGCACACCGGACGCAGAATCAGGCTGACCCGTATGGCAGCCGAATAATCAAAGTGCGACGATTGCGACGGTCGCAACGATGAAAAAGATACCATCAAAAACACCGTCGCTATCGTCGCTACCGTTGCGGCAGGTGTGTAACGAAACGCGACACACTTAACAGCCGGAGTACGGTACGGTCCATACCGTACCGTAAGAAAGGATACGATTCGATACGATGAAAAGCGTTCAGATTCCCTACGAGCTATTTGTCGATCTGGTGCTCTATCACCTGAACGACGAAGATGATTTTCGGGACGATATCCGGCAGGGACTTTCGCAGAAGCTCGACGCGATGCTGAACCGTCAGCTCTATTCGCAGTACAAGACCGCGCCCACCGAAGAACAGCGGGAACAGGCGCGGCAGGAATACCTTGACCGGCGCGGCGTACCGCAGAGCTATCGCTGGACTGTTCCTCCCTGGGAGCTATGACAGGAGCGTGCCACGCTCCTGTTCCGGCAGCCAGGTGAAAGGTGCCTAACGTTTCGTTATGTACCCCCGCGCGTCTCTCGTCCCCGCCCCAAAATCCGCAGATTTTGAGACGGATATGGACGGCAGTTTTGAGCAGAGAGCGTCTGCGAAAAATCGGACGGCCATGCCGGTTTTGATGGATTGTGTACCCAATGCAAGCCACAAAAACGGCAGAGGCTTCCGCAGAAGCCGCATACCGCCTCGCAGAGCCCACGGCACTTTGCAGCGGAACGATGAAAGTGTCATAGTGGGTTATTACACTTCCGCAGAAGTGCATCCCCGGAAGCTTGTTCGTTCCAAATCTGAAAAAGGAGGACTTGCCTATGGCAAGAGGCGATGGTGTAAATCGCACCAGTGCAAGAAACGTAAATCTCACGGCAAAGAGCATTGTAAACGCACAGCGCCATAACGAGCGCGAGAAAGAATCCTACGTCAATCAGGACATCGTTCCTGAACGTACTCAGTATAATATCCACTTCAAAACGCCGACCGGCAGCTATGCCGAAATGTTCGATCAGATGATCGCGGACGGCACGATCTCTACGCGAGGATTGAAGGAAGACGCCAACCTTTACGGCGAGCTGATCTTCGATGTAAACTCCGCCTATTTCTTCAACCACGGAGGCTACGATTTTGCGAAGCAGTTCTACGAGGACGCTTACAAAGCTGCCGTCCAGATTGTCGGCGGCGAGCAGTATATTCTGTCGGCAGTCATGCACGCAGACGAGCGAAACCGCGCCATGTCGGAAGCGCTGGGACGGGACGTGTTCCACTACCATCTTCATGTGGTATATGTCCCGGTGGTCGAGAAACAGATACTCTGGACAAAGCGGTGCAAAGACCCGGCGCTGGTCGGCACGGTCAAGGAAACGATCATGCAGGTCAGTTCCAGTAAGAAATGGATTTCCAAGCCTGCGCTTGACGCAGACGGGAATCCGCTGATGCAGAAAAACGGAAAGCCCGTTCTGAAAAAATCCTACAGCGTCTTGCAGGACGATTTCTTCAACGCTATGAAACGAGCCGGTTACGGCGATGTGGAACGCGGCGAGCGCGGCAGCTCCGAAGAACATCTGACGGTCACGCAGTTCAAGGTCGAGCGCGAGCAGGAACGGCTGGATAAGATCGAGCAGCGAATCGAAAAAGGACAGGCAGAGCTTGCCGATACCCGGAAGAAGATTCAAAGCGCCAGAGCGGACGTACTCAGCGACGCTGAGATCGACAGCATGGGCAAGCAGACGATCACCGGAAAGGTTCAGTTTTCGGAGCCGGAAGCTTCGCATTTGAAGGCGCTGGCGAAAGAGGCAATCAGTTCTAAGTCCACCATCTATCAGCTCAGAAACGATCTGGAAAAAGCGCGGCAGGACGCTCATGTCTGGAAAAGCAGATATGAGAAAATCAAGGCACAGTTTGACGCTTTGAAGGAGCAGGTCAAGGGCTACCTTGCAGCATTGGAACGCGCCCCGGAGCGCGTCATGGCATTCATTGATCGGGTGCTTCGAGCTGCCCCGGAACAGATCGAATCGGAGAAAAACAGAGCTGTCAAACTGCCGCAAAAACACAAAAATCCGCTCTGGAAACAGGATGTCAGATAATCCCGTGATGAGCTGGAAAAAACGGCTTTTTCCCGATAGCGGCATCCGAAACAGACCATGTATCGTTTGGGCGTCTCCCATTCAAAAAACAGGCCACTTTCTCAGGTGATGAGCCGGAGAAAAATCACGAAAATCGGAGGTATTTATGAAAACAGGTCTTTCTAAAAAACAGAAGTCCACCACCATCTATTTTGACGAAGCAAGCCCCATTGTGGAGGTCTGCACCTATAACACCGATCTCAAAAACAGGCTGACTGAATACGCTGGGAAATACCCATCCGAATGCAGGCAGACAGACGACGATGAAAACGGCTGTCTGACCTTTGAGATCACAAAAGGACGCTTCGGTTTCAAGCTAACTGCGCCGTACAGCGAGGAACGAAGACGGCAGGCCAGCAATCAGGCGAAGGCAAACGGAATCCGGACGAGAAAGGAGGATTTGTGATGATGATTTCCTGTGAGTTCAATATGGACACCGCCTTCGTCGAGCTGAAATTCGATGACGGCAGCATGATCGCTATTGATATCATTGCGGTGGAACGCGAGGTTGCCGACAATATGTATGAGCGGTCGGAACTGGACTGGCTGATCTACAACGCGCCGCTGGAATACGCCGATCTGATTCTGAACGGCAATTCGGAGAAGTATCTGAAAACAGTCACCGTGTACAGACCATTTGAGAACTGAAAAAGCAACGCCGCCCGTGGGAGCAATCCTGCGGGCGGTTTTGTCGAATATGGTGCTCATGATTTTGTGAGATAATCTTGCTTTTCCGTGTGATTCGTGGTATAATATCATCAGATATTTCTGGAAGGTGAAAAGCAATGCCCGTTTCCTATGACAAGCTTTGGAAATTACTGATTGACAGAAAGATGAATCGCACAGATTTGAAAGATGCTGCGGAGATTAGCTTCAATGTTTTAGCCAAGATGGGCCGAAATGAATTCGTCTCGATGGAAAGCCTCCACAAGATTTGCCAGACATTGTCTTGTGACATAGGCGACATCATGGAGTTTACAGATGAAGAGGTCGATCAATGATCGCGCAAATACAAACAGTGAGGAGAAGAATCTATGCAGCAGCCTTTAACTTGCGTTGAAATATGTACCGGTGCCGGCGGTCAGGCTCTTGGCCTCGCAATGGCAGGTTTTATTCACGTTGCGCTTGTTGAATATGAAGCAGACTATTGCAAGGTCTTGAAGCAGAATCGCCCGGAATGGAATGTTATCTGTGCAGACGTACACGATTTTGATGGACATCCATACCGTGGTGTTGATTTGTTAGCCGGCGGAGTTCCTTGCCCGCCCTTCTCGG
>CALCRH010000233.1 GCA_937894515.1 uncultured Clostridia bacterium
GAGATAGATCGACGCTACAGGGTAGACCTGCACGGTCTGCTCACAGGTGGTCACCGTTCCGAGTGCATCCACAACAGAGGCGGTGACGGTATAGGTACCGACTTCCTTGAACTGCAGCATTCCGCTGGCATTGTCCAGGAAGCCCTCGGCAACTTCGGAGAGCGTCACCTGCGCATCGTCCCGCTTGATCTCCCAAGTGATGGCAGCATCGCCGGTGTTCTCGGTGATGACCTCAACGGGGATTGCCGTATCCGTGTGTGCGGTAGAAGGCAGCACAAAGGCAATACCCATAACCGGATAAACGGTAATGGTCTTTTCGCAGGTTTCCGTTCTGCCTCTGCTGTTGGCTGCCACGGCCTTCAGCGTGTAGGTGCCGACCTCATCAAAACTCAGCGAACCGCCAGCTTCGTTGAGCGCACCGTCCTCCAGCTGCACGGCAGCGCCATCCTTGCTCAGTGTCCAAGTCACTGTTTTTGCGTTGGAGCTGGTTGCGGTTACGGGAATCTTCACACCGACATAGGCGGTTTCCGGCAGCTCGAAGCTGATGCGAGGTGCAGGCACATAGCTGCCGCCTCCACCACCTCCACCGGAGGATGGAGTCGTAGGCTTCGGTTCTTCGGGCTTCGGCGCTTCCGGCTGCTTTCCGGCTTCCTCCGCTTCCTTTATCTGCTCCAGCAGTTTTTCGTACTGCTGCTGGCAAGTCAGCTGCGTATCGCCGCTGCGGATGCTGCCCAGCATATCTTTCACATCCAGCATACGGTAGAACATGACGAATGCTTCCGCTCTGGATGCAAGCGCATAGGGCTGGGCGGAGCTATCTCCGAAGCCGTTGACGATGCCGAGCGCATGAGCGACATTCAGGTAGCCCTTGTGCGTTGTGGCAATGGAGGCATCGTCCGTAAATGTGGTGTGAGACTTGTCTGCCTTTGCGATTTCCTCAAAGCCCAAGGCACGGTCAATCATATAGACCATCTCGATGCGAGTCATATGCTCGTCCGGTCTGTAGATGCCTTCGTATTCCTTGGCGCTTACGATGCCTGCACCCACCAAGCCGGAGATGGCATCCTCAGCCCAATGACCTTTCACATCACTGAAACCGGAGATGTCGCCGGTTGCCTTGTAGTTGAAATATCTGGCGAGCAGGGCGCTGAATTGGCCGCGAGTTACCAGCTCGTCAGGGTGGCATTTTCCATCGTCATAGCCCTTGACCACTTCCTTCTCTGCAAGAGCTTCGATGATTTCTTCTGCCCAATGGTCTTTCGCGTCTTCAAAATGCAGTGTTTTCACAACTGCCATTGCCGAGCAGCTCAGGGAAAGCAGTGCAATCAAGACCAAAACTGCACAGCCAACCTTCTGCGATAGTTTCATTTTCCTTTTACCTCCGTGGTTCGTTTATGTGTTGAATTGCTTTTGCCGGAACTGACGGATTTCTTTGATGTGGGCTGCTTCCGCATAACAGCTTCATCGTCATCCGCTCCGTTCCGATGCGAGTGAGGCGGTTCCATCATCATTGCCTCAAACGCAAAGTAAGGGGTATCGCGCATGAAGTATTTGGGCATTTGCTTCTCCTTTCTTTTTTTGGATTGGTTGTATATAAGAAACCCAAGTCACATGACTTGGCGATCCTACTCGATTTTGGATAGCAAAAAAGGCCGATACCCATTGTTGGATATCGGCCTTCGGCTTGCTGATGTAGTTTTACTTTTTGACGAGTGCTGTCCTAACAAGTTAGGAAACTCGTCCTATCTTTTAGGAAAGTCCTATTATTTAGGACTGCAGGAAAATGCTGCTGAACGCAAAAAAGCGGCTCGTATCAGATGCGATACAAGCCGCTTTAGAAATGTGTTTGGGAGAATGGATCGGAGGCGAAACTGCTCCGTTTTTTTGCTTCACGAGAGTTCAACTCCCCTCAGTTACTCCGAAAACCCCGAAAATATCTTTTGAAATTCATGAAAAAATCGGGGCCTAAAAACCCCGAAAAAGTCCGATATCCTGCGGGTTTTCCCGCAGGATATCTTTTTGGACAACTAAACTTGGTCCGAGTAGTGCGACTCGAACGCACGGTCTCTTGGTCCCAAAGAAATCCAAAAAACTTTTTTAGCTGAAAAGTGGCACTTTTTAATAGTTTTTATTCCGAAAACGATACTTTTTGAGCCTCTTGTGTCCGCTGTTTCCGCGTCCTCCGTGCGGCACTATGGTCAAAGATGTGGTCAAACGACAATTCCCCGATGCAGCTCGCGCTGCATCGGGGAATGCTTGTATCTGTAAGGTGCTTGGATTGTAGCTTGGAGCAAGGGAAAAGTCAAGTCGTTTGTGTGCGCAAAATTTGCGTCGCTGTATTCAAAGAATACTACGACAGAACCGTATCATTTATCAAGGTGGATTCTTAATTCCTTAATAGCCATTATTATCACTTAGCCATTAGCATACCGAGTTTTATGAGAAATACAATAAGATTTCGTAAATGTTTCGTGTTTTGTTCGTATTTTGTTCGTGTTTATTTCGCCTTATTGCGTCAATGCTCAAAAGCTGATTGCAACTATATTGAAAAGTTGAAAATAATATCTGCATATTATATTGAAAAGTCATAAATAACGTGCTATAGTACACTTGAAAAGTGCCATGGAGGTGTCCGTATGCTTTATAGAAAGATCGAATCTTTAATTGAAGAGCACTTGAAATCCGGTTCATCGAAAATCCTTTTGGTGGACGGAGCGCGTCAGGTCGGCAAAACATATATCATCAGCCACGTTGGGAAAAAATTGTTCCCCAACTATATCGAAATCAATATGGTGGAGGATTCAATCGGCGCAAGGCTGTTTGCAGAAACCAAATCGGTAGAAGATTTCTATCTGCAGGTCAGCATGCTCCACGGCGACAAAATGAAGGAGAAGGAAAATACGCTGATCTTTATCGATGAAATTCAGGCGTATCCCCATCTGCTGACCTTGCTGAAATTCCTGTCACAGGATGATAAGTTCACCTACATTGCCAGCGGCTCTTTATTGGGCGTGACCTTATCTGAGACGACATCTATCCCAATGGGAAGCATCCGTAAGGTCAGAATGTTTCCGCTTGACTTTGAAGAGTTTTTGTATGCGAACGGCATGAATGATCTTGTGATTTCATCCATGCGCAAAAAGTATGAGCGAATGGAAGCACTTGACGAATCGATGCACAACAAGATGATGGACTTGTTCCGCAAGTACCTGCTTGTCGGTGGACTTCCGGATGCCGTCAATGCCTACCTCGAAACAAAGAATATTCAAAGAGTGCGTGAGATTCAAAACGAAATTCACGATTATTATGCGGCAGACGCATCCAAATATGATGCAGAGCGAAAACTGAAAATCCGTCGGGTTTATGATTTGATCCCGTCGAATATGGAAAACAAGAAAAAGCGAGTGATCGCGCAGAGTATTGAAGAGAAAAAGGGCAAGACCTTTTCGGACTATCAGGATGAGTTCGAGTATCTTATCAGCGCCGGAATTGCTTTGAATGTTCAGGCAATCTCCAATCCGGTATTCCCGCTGATCGAGTCGAGCGGAAAGAATCTTCTGAAGCTCTATCTAAACGATGTCGGCATTCTGACCGGCATTCTCTACGGCAATAATATTCGTGCTGTCCTTGATGATGAAAGAAGCATCAATCTCGGTTCGGTTTATGAAAGCGTTGTGGCAAGCGAGCTTGCGGCACACGGACATAAGCTGTTCTACTACGATAACCGCAGCAAGGGTGAGGTGGACTATCTCATCGACGATTATGACAGTCTCTCCGCCGTGCCCATCGAAGTCAAGTCCGGCAAGGATTACACCGTTCACAGCGCACTCAACAACTTCGTAAAAAACGAGGACTATCACATCAAAAAAGCATTCGTGGTGTCAAATGAGCGAACAATTAAATCAGATGGCAAGATAAGCTATCTGCCGATTTATTACGTGATGTTTTTATAAAAGCGTTCCCCGATGCAGCTTGTGCCGCATCGGGGAATGCTTGTATCCGGAAAGTGCTTGGATTGTAGCTTGGAGCTGGGGGGAAGTCAAGTCGTTTGTGCGCGCAAATTTTGCGTCGCTGTAAGCAAAGAATAGATGGCCTACAATTTCTTATGATTTCTCACCCATTCAAGCAGGAGGAAAATAGTCCGGCTCACCGCCGATAGGTAGAATTCAACCTATTTATTGTGGAAGCCTGCAATGGAGCGGCGACATTTGTATCATACACAGTTCGGATTTTTCCATGATAAGGACATGGCGAAAAAGCGAATCACCCCAAATGCCCGATTGAGAAATTTGGGTTCCTCTTTGCGTGATTATCTGATATAATATAAAAAATCAACTATCATTTGGAGACGAAGCGCAATGAGTCAGGTGAAACACAGAAAAACCGCACGGAAGATCATCCTCGTCATCATAGCCGCAGTCGTTTTGCTTTCTGCCGTGGTCGTCGGGATGTGCCTTTTCAACGAGCGGCCCGCTGTGCAGTCCATGGCGGTTTATCAGGATGTGTATTCCGACGTGCAGATCAACACGGCGGACGACGGCGGCGTGGAGATCCTCCCGCAGAGCGGCGAAGTGCCGAAAACGGGCATCATCTTCTACGTCGGCGCGCAGATCAGGCCAAATGCCTACACGCCGCTTCTGGC
>CALCRH010000234.1 GCA_937894515.1 uncultured Clostridia bacterium
ATTATACAGGTAAATCCACGTTCCTACAAATCGGAGGTCATTTCATATTGTCTAATGAGTATTGAGGTTTTATGAATATTATGCCCTGGGGGTGTGCTGCACGGAGCTGTTGACGGTGATGCAGGCGTTGAAATCGGTAGCGGAATTATTGATGGATAGGCTTAGAGCCTATCCGTAAAATAGCCGGCACGCCCCTTGCTTGCCTTTTTTCCGCCATACCGTCCCTGTCTTTCTTGAAATACGTCAGTATTCCTGCGAAATCCAGAAACGGTCTGACGTAAAAAATTCTGCCCTAAGGCAGACTTTTTCGACAAGCTGAAGCAGCCACTTAAAGTGGCTGCCTGAGATGGTTATGAATCAGAAAATGCCGGTGATGAAGATTTCCAAACCGATGGCAATGAGAATCACGCCGCCGAGGATAGAGGCTTTGTTAGACAGCCTGGTGCCGGCGGTTTTTCCGATGATCAGTCCGCCGAAGCAGATACCAAAGGTGATGATGCCGATGATGAGCGATTCTACCAGAGCGGCGGAAAAACGATAATCCGCAATGGTAAAGCCCACGGAGAGAGCATCGATGGAAGTGGCGATTCCTTGCAGGATCAGTGCCCAGAAACCAACGGCGGGTGTTTCGGCATCCTCTTTGCGGCGCAGGCCGTCCAACAGCATCTTACCGCCAATATAAAGCAGAAGAGCCAGGGCAATCCAGGGGATCAGCTTCTGAAAGGAGGTAAACAGCTTGGCAATGGTATGGACACATAGCCACCCGATCAGCGGCATGGCAATTTGGAACAGGGCAAATGTACCGGCGATGGCACTCATACGTTTCGGCGGCATTTTCGGCTCATTGAGCCCGTTGGCCATGGAGACAGAAAAGGCATCCATGGCCAGTCCTACGCCAAATAAAACACTATTGGCAAAAAACAGAAAAGTCCACTGCATAAGGATAACTCCCTTTTCTTTTCCGAAGTGATCTCACTATACCACACGGCGGCCGAGAATTCAATAAGAGGTTGCTACTGGACAATTCCGGCGGGGGATTATATAATCATATCAAATAGACGGAGGAGGAAGATAATATGCTGGAACTTCCGCTGAAAGGTGTCAAAGTGCTGGAACTGGCTACTGTGGTGGCGGCACCGACTGTGGCGCGGATGATGGCCACCTACGGCGCCGAGGTCATTAAGGTGGAGTCACCGTCAGGCGATCTGCTTCGTCCTGTGGGTGCCGGATTTCATCTGCCTACCGAGCCGGATAACAACCCCTTGTATGACTTGTGCAACTCCGGAAAAAAGATGGTGGCGCTGGACTTGAAAAAAACCGATGGCATGGCGGTTTTCCACCAACTGCTGTCCCAAGCGGATATCTTTGTGACTAACGTACGAATGCGGTCGCTGGAGAAGATGGGCTTGGGTTACGATACCTTGAAAGAGAAGTATCCCCGCCTGATTTACGGTCATTTTTCCGGCTTCGGGCTGACCGGGCCGGATGTGGATCGCCCGGGCTTTGACTCCACCGCCTTTTGGCTGCGTTCCGGCCCCAGCCAGGATTGGCTGACACCGGGCTCATTTCCCCTTCGTCCGGCGTTTGCCTTTGGCGATTTGGCTACGGCCAGCAGCTTCCTCAGCGGTATCTTGATGGCATTATATGCCCGCCAGACCAGCGGCCACGGCACGTTGATCTCCACCTCTTTGCAGCACGGCGGCATCTGGTGTTCCGCCTGTGCGGTGCTGGACAGCCAGTACGGAAGAGAATACCCGGTAGAGCGATACGAGCCGTGGAATCCATTTTCTGATCTGTACGAGTGTGCGGATGGGGAATGGCTGGCGGTGATGGAGAAGGAATACATCCGGGATAAGGCAACGATGGCACGGATTCTGGATTTACCGGAGCTGATAGAGGATCCCCGCTATTGCGATCTGCCTACCATGCGGGAAAACGGCGTTGTGGAGGTGCTTTCCCGCAAGATGGAAACGCTGATGCGGACCCGTCCCTGTCGGGAATGGGAACAGCTTTTCGATGAAAACGATATCCCTAACGAACGCTTGCTCCACTATCGGGAAGTTCCGGCAGATGCCCAGGCGGCGGCAAATGGCGTATTTGATTATGTAAACTACAAAGATGGAAAATCCCCTGCTTTTGCAACACCACCAATCAAATTTTCAGATTATGGTAAGCTCGGAACGGAGCAGGCGGGATTTGTAGGCGCCGACACAGATCGGGTATTGCTCGATTTGGGTTTGCCCCAAGAGGAAATTCAGCGACTGCACGAAATCGGTGCGGTGAAATGAAGCGAAAGCGAGAAAAAATACCACCCCAAAAGGGTGGTATTTTTTGTTTGGTGGAGGTGAGGGGAGTTTCTACGGCCGAATGCAACCATTCTCAATGGTTGCTCCCAAAAATGCTGCTCCTGCGGCTTGCATTTTTGGAGGCCGGCTTCAACTCTCCTCCCCTATAATACCAAAAACAAAACCACCCCAGAGGGGTGGCCTTGTTTTTGGTGGAGGTGAGGGGAGTTGAACCCCTGTCCGAAAGTATTTCCGCGAGACTTTCTCCGAGCGCAGTTAAGTTTCAACATTCCCTTACCGTACAGGCACTTAACAGACTGTACGGCTCAGTAGAGTCATGATGCGTGGGCGGGGCAACTCTTACCCGCCGCACGGACGCCACATCAACGACGCCTTCCCCGGAGCTGTGGCCTCTCCGGTTCAGACGGCTGCTTTAATTAAGCAGCGTAAGAAACTTCGTAGGTGTTCTTTAATTTATAAATTGCCCGTTTTAAGGCGGTCAGGCGCCGCCGCTCGCTTATCCCGTTTCCACGCCCCCGTCGAAACCGGTACACCCCCAGATATATACATCATAGTTGGCGGCCACATAGGGCCGCCCCTACGAAAAACAGAAATTACCGTTCCGGCAGCTTTTCCGGTTCGGGATAGGTGACGCCCTTGGTATCCACGGATACCTTGACCATGACCTGATCCTTCTTGGGCTTGTTGGTCATCATGTTGCGAGGCTGGCTGACGATCTCGTCCACCACATCCATACCATCGATGACCATGCCGAAAGCAGCGTACTCGCCGTCCAGATGGGGGGCATCCTTATGCATAATGAAGAACTGGCTGCCGGCACTATCAGGAATCATGGTGCGAGCCATGGACAGCACACCGCGGGTGTGGCGCAAATCGTTCCGGAAGCCGTTAGAGGTGAATTCACCCTTGATGCAGTAGCCGGGACCACCGGTACCATTACCCAGCGGACAGCCGCCCTGGATCATGAAACCGTAGATGCAGCGGTGGAAGATCAATCCATTATAATAGCCACTGTTGGCCAGGCTGATAAAGTTATACACGCTTTGGGGCGCGATTTCCGGATACAGCTCACCGGTGATGACTTTGCCGTTTTCCATTTCAATAGTGAAGATGGGATTATTTTCCATATCAGTACCTCTCTTTTCTCGCACGATCCATTTCGCGCTTGGCATCGCGCTCGGCCATGGACTGGCGTTTGTCGTAGTTTTTCTTGCCCTTGCACAGCCCCAATTCTACCTTGACACGGCTGTTTTTGAAATAGACGCTCAGCGGAATCAGTGAGTAACCATCCAGCTTTTGGGACTCGTGGAGCTTGCGGATCTCGCGCTTGTGCATCAGAAGCCGCTTGGGGCGGTCAGGGTCGCGGTTGAAGATGTTCCCCTGTTCGTAGGGGGAGATGTGCATATTGTGGACATAGAGTTCGCCGTCCTTAACGGTGGCGAAGCAATCCTTCATGTTCAGGTGTCCCTGACGGATGGATTTTACCTCGGTGCCAAAGAGCTCAATCCCTGCTTCGAAGCGGTCTTCCACGAAATAATCATGGAACGCTTTACGGTTTTGGGCGGCGATCTTGATACCGGATTTTTCCATGGAAAGCCCTCCTTTCAACAGGTCTGGACGGTAGTATATCACATTATTGCCGCTGACGCAAGTAAACAAACGGTTACAAAGTTGCGGCGACAATATTTTTGTGATAAAATGTGCCGAGAGGTGAAAAAAATGGAATTAACGGAAAAAAAGTTGGCCCAAACGGAAATATATCAGGGGAAAATCATCAGACTGCATGTGGACGAGGTGGAATTGCCCAATGGAAAATCGGCCTTGCGGGAGATCGTGGACCATCCCGGTGGAGTGGGGATCCTGGCGATGGACGACGACGGACAGGTGATGATGGTGCAGCAGTACCGCTATGCATTCGGCAGAGCCATGTGGGAGATCCCGGCAGGAAAACGGGAACCGGGGGAGGAACCGCTGGAAACCGCCAAGCGGGAATTGCAGGAAGAAGTTGGCGCCACAGCAGAACGGTGGATGCCGCTGGGGGAGATCATTCCCTCACCGGGGTGCTACGGAGAGAGACTATATCTGTTCATGGCCAGAGGGCTGACCTTTGGGGAACGGCATTTGGACGAGGACGAATTTCTGACAGTGTCGCGCCTGCCCATGGTGGAACTGATCCAGGGCTGTGTCAGCGGCGAGATCCAGGATGCCAAGACGGTTATCGCGGTGCTGAAGGCCAAGTATATGATGGGTCTGTGAGAAAAAAGTATTGTGTTTTGACAAAAAGTGAGATACAGTAGAGAAAAGAGTTGCAGGAGGTGCTTGCTGTGAAACGAAAGCTGGATACCAGAAGCTGGATCGAAATTGTGCTGGTGGCGGTGGCCATGGTGGCATGGTTGCTGCGGAAGTTTAAAATTCTCTATGTACCGGCGCTGACCGCATTTTCCCTGGGCGTTGCCATGGGAATGCTGGGCGTGAGTTATATCGCAGAGAAAAACAAATCGCGAAAGGCGGGCGGCGTGCTGATTCTGGCATTTGGCCTGTTTAACGTGTTTGTGGGCATCATGGAGATTTACAGTAAGATAAACGGCATCTAATGGAAATCGCACCCGAGAGGGTGCGATTTTTTTGTGGAGTTGGGGGAAATGAAAAAGACGGGCCGTCGGGGTGATTCCCCCGGCGGGGGAAATGTCGCCGCAGGCGACAAAAGGGGAGAGGATCGCCGGCCCCTACGGAAACGGGGGTATTTGCGGGCGGACAGGGTCGTCCGCCCCTACGGAGAACGGAAATACGGCGGGCGGCCGCAAGGGACGCCCCTACGGGGGAAAAGGACAAGCGGTGTGCGAAGGCACACCGCTTGTCTATTACCAGTCGATATCATCGTAAGCTGTATTGGGAACGCCCTTGGCGTTGAGATTTTCCACCATCTTGTCCAATGTGCCGCGCCACATGTTCTTGAACCAGTCGGTATCGCCGAACCACTTTACGATCGTGGGGCTGATGGCATAGTAGGTATGGATAAAGGCTCTGCCGTACCAGGTCTTGGCCAGCGTTTCGTCACGGAATCGGCGCAGCGTCCAGACCTGGGGGCAGTCGTAAGAGCCGTACACACAGGTGGCCACGTAGCAGCCGCCGGAGGGGGCGGGGTCATCACCGCCGTCATCGGGCTTTTCGTCCGCATCTAAATACTTCACCTGTAAGCTGTGAGCTTTGGCATATTGATCTGCTGTGGAGCCGCGGTAGCAGGAGACGACCACATTGGGGCAATAGTCGAGGGCATCTGCGCTGATGGTTACATTTTTATTGGGAATGGTAATACCGGTCAGACTGCTGCAGCCGTAAAATGCCTCTTTCCCGATGCTGGTTACGCTGCCGGGAAGTTTTACTTCGGCCAATGCTTTACAGCCATTGAATGTATAATCGCCGATATTGGTTACGCCGTTGGGAATATGGATCGCGGTCAAGCTCCAGCAGTTATCAAATGCTCTTGTTCCGATACTGGTTACGCTGTCGGGAACGGTAGCGGTGGCCAGTTTATAACAAGACGCAAACGCATAATCGCCGATAGCGGCCACACCGTTAGAAATCGTAACATTGTTCAACTTGAAGCATTGGTAAAATGCGCTCTTGCCAATGACACCGACGCTGCCGGGAATGGTAACGGCGAGCAGCTCACGGCAATCAGAGAATGCAGAATTGCCGATAACAGTTACTCCATTGGAGATGGTCACACCGGTCAGGTTGTGGCAGCTTGCAAACGCAAAGTCGCCCATGGTCCGGATACCGGCGGGAATGGTAATACCAGTAAGACTGCTGCAGCCGGAAAAGGCGTAATCCCCGATGCCGGTCACTTTGTCGGGGATCGTGATGTTAGACCAATTGCTGCAGCCATCAAAGGCATAATTGCCGATGCTGGTCACACCGGCGGGAATGGTAAAGTTGTTCAGGCTGCTGCACAGGTGGAAGGTATAATCCTTTATGCAGGTGATACCGGCGGGCAGGGTGACGCTGGCCAGGTTTTCAGATTGACAAAACGCATACGCCCCAATGTCGGTTACACTGCCGGGTATGGTAACGCGGGTCAGGTTATGACAGTTCATGAAGTTTTTCTGCCCGATTCCGGTAATACCATTTTCGATAATGACTTCTTTGGCAAAAAGAAAATTTTTACGGGTTGGTGCATCATCTTTCATGGTTCCCATTCCGCGGATCGTCACCACATCGTTTTCGTCCTGCTCCCAACTGATGTTATCGCCCCAATTGCCGGAAGCCTGAACAGTTGCCGCCGCTTCAATGGGAACAATCGATACCATCATCATAAGAGCCAGTGCCAGAGCAAAGAGCCGTTTTATCATTGCAATTTCCTCCGATATTACAGATTCAGAAAGGTGCCGTTTACTGTGAGTACGATCATTTTAGCATAATGGAAAAAACCATGCAAGGTCTTTATATGATTTTGGCTTGCCCTTGCGGGATAACGGCGAAATGGTGTGGCATAAGAAGGAAGACGGCGAAAGGCGGGCCGATGTGGGCATCGGCCCCTACGGAAACGGGAGTATTTGCGGGCGGACAGAGTCGTCCGCCCCTACGGAGAACGGAAATACGGCGGGCGGCCGCAAGGGCCGCCCCTACGGGGGAAACGGGATATTTGCGGGCGGTGCAAACGGGCCGATGTGGGCATCGGACTCTACGGAATGGCAGGGTGGCGTAAGAAGGGAAGAGAACAGGAGAGTCGGGTGAGTGCCCGGCTCTTTTTTTGCGGCGTTGCACGGCAGATGACAACTTTAAGGGGATAACGGAGGCAGGGGTGAGGTGAAAAATATGGCAGAGGAGAATGTGACGCGGTGCGACATCTGCGGATTTGAAATCTATCGGGGAGAAACGTATTACCGGATAAACGGCGAGGTGGTCTGCGTGGACTGTCTGGGAGAATTCGCGGCGCGGATCTTGGCGCCGTTTCGGATGGGAGGAGAGAAATGAAACAAATACCCTGGAAAGAAATTCGGGAGAAATATGAGAGCGGCAGGATCAGCAAGGAAGTACTGGCAGGGGAATACGGCATTTCCGTCAGAGCGATACGGTACCACATCCAAAAGGAAGACTGGGTGATGAAGCCCTATTTGCAGGGAACAGCGGAGGACTGCGTTTTCAGTACGGTACGGCAGCTGGCACGGCAGCTGGAGCGCGCTGAGAGCGGCGAAGAGGTGAGCGTAGGCGAGATCAAGGAACTGACATCGGTACTGAAGGACCTGGTAAAGGTGAAGGAGTCGCTGGAGGAAAGCGAGGAAGGTACAGGCAGCGTACGGGTGGAGATGAATGAGGAGATTTCGGCATGGAGCAAGTGACGGTAAAGATCGACACTCCCAATGAAAAGCAGAAGCAGTTTTTTCTGAGCGAGAAGAAATACGTGGCCTTCGGCGGCGCCAGAGGAGGCGGAAAGAGCTGGGCGGTGCGTACCAAGGCCAAGCTGCTGGCACTGCAATACCCGGGGATCCGGATGCTGTTGCTGCGGCGTACCTACCAGGAGCTGGAGAACAACCATATCCGGTTTTTGCGGCAGGAGCTGCAGGGGATTGCCGACTACA
Organism: uncultured Clostridia bacterium; assembly: GCA_937894515.1. GTDB lineage: Bacteria > Bacillota > Clostridia > Oscillospirales > Oscillospiraceae > Vescimonas. The sequence continues at coordinate 7,889 of CALCRH010000234.1, forward strand.
AAGCCACCGCACGGAGATTCGTATTTGCCAACGGGAGCGTACTGGAATTCGGATACTGCGATTGCGACTGCGATATGGACCGGTATCAGGGGGCCGAATATGACGTGATCTTTATTGACGAGGCCACTCAGCTTCAGGAAAGATGGCTGCGGCAGTTTGCCGCCTGTATTCGCGGCGTGAATGATTTCCCGAAGCGAATCTACTACACCTGCAATCCCGGCGGACCGGGACACGGGTACATCAAGCGGCTGTTTATCGACAAACGGTATGAGCAGGGCGAAAACAGCGAGGAATACGCATTTATTCCTGCCCGGGTGACGGACAACCGGGCACTGTTGGAAAAGCAGCCGGAGTATGTGCGGCAGCTGGAGACCCTGCCGAAGCGGCTGCGGCAGGCGTGGCTGGAGGGGAAATGGGATCTGTTTCAGGGGCAGGTGTTTCAGGAGTTTACCGATGCACCGGAACACTACAAGGACAGGCGGTTTACCCACGTTATCGAGCCCTTTGAGATCCCAAAAGACTGGCGGGTATATCGCAGCTACGACTTCGGCTATGCCAAGCCCTTTTCCTGCGCCTGGTGGGCGGTGGATCATGATGGGGTGATTTACCGGATTTTGGAATTGTATGGCTGCACCACAACACCCAACGAGGGCGTGTTATGGACACCGGACCGGCAGTTTCAGGAGATCCGGCGGATCGAGCAGGAACATCCGTGGCTGAAAGGACGGGACATTCAGGGCGTGGCAGACCCGGCTATCTGGGATGCCAGCCGGGGAGAAAGCATTTATGAAACGGCACTGAAGTACGGCATTTATTTCCAGAAGGGAGATAATCGGCGCATTCCGGGGTGGATGCAGGTACATTACAGACTGTCCTTCGATGAAGAGGGCTATCCGATGATGTACGTGTTCCATACCTGCCGCGCTTTTTTGCGGACGGTGCCGCTGCTGTTATATTCCCGGACCGATGTGGAGGACGTGGACACTTCTCAGGAGGATCATGTGGCCGATGAGACCCGATATTTCTGCATGTCACGACCCATTTCCCCGCGGCGGCAGGAACAGGCGGTACCGGCAGAGGATCCGCTGGAATTGGCCGGAGGCAAGTTTGGCCGGTGGCAAAGCGTGGTGAAAAAATAGGCGGATGAAATCGAAAAGCGGGACGTCGAGGACGCCGTCCCCTACGGACGATCCCGCAGTCACACCTTTGGCGTGACAGCGAGATCGCAAGGGGGCTTTGGCGGGCGGACAGAGTCGTCCACCCCTACGAAATAAAATTATGTAAACCGAAAGGAGTACAAAATGGAGCAGGAAGTATTGAAGCCGAAGATCGGAACGGAGGAGATCCGAAAAGCAACGGAAATTTTGCGGAAGTATAAGCTGGGGAAAACCCAGCTGGAGCGCCGCATCATTGACAACGAGCAGTTCTGGAAGCTGCGGCATTGGACCCAGATGGAGAAAGAGGGAATGGGCGGCAACAGGGAGGATCTTCAGCCTGCCAGCGGCTGGTTGGTGAACTGCATTCTCTCCAAGCACGCAGACGCTATGGACTGCTATCCGGTTCCCACGGTATTACCCAGAGAACCAGGGGATCAGGAAGAGGCGGAAATGCTGACCAATATCCTGCCGGTTATTTTGAAGAACAATCAGTTTAAACGGGTCTATTCCAGCGCCTGGTGGTACAAGCTGAAATCCGGCTGTGCAGCTTACGGCGTATTCTGGGACTCCAATAAGCTGGGTGGTTTGGGAGATATCAGCGTAAGGCGCATGAATCTGCTGAACCTGTTTTGGGAGCCGGGAGTCATGGACATTCAGGACAGCGCTAACTTCTTTTCCACAGAGCTGGTGAACAACGAGGAGCTTTTGGCGCAGTATCCCCAGCTGGAGGGTAAGCTGAGCAGCGGGACCTTTGCAGTGAGCCGGTTTTTGTATGATGATACGGTGGACACCACCGACAAGTCTTTGGTAGTGGATTGGTACTATCACACTACGGTAAACGGCAGGAAAGTTTTGCAGTACTGTAAATTTGTGAACCAGGTGGTGCTGTATGCCACCGAGAACGATCCCCAGTGGGCAGAAAGAGGCTGGTATGACCACGGCAAGTACCCCTTTGTGTTCGATGTGCTGTTCCCGGAGGAGGGGACTCCCTGCGGGTTTGGCTATGTGGATCTATGCAAGAGTCCGCAGAAGCAGATCGACCTGATGAATCAGGCCATTTTGAAGAATACTCTTGCCGCTGCTACGCCGCGCTTCTTTATCCGCTCGGACGGTGCGGTAAATGAAAACGAGTACGCAGACTGGACAAAACCCTTTGTCCACACCAACGGCAATTTGGGGGCGGATTCCATTGCACCCATTCGGACTGCCGGATTGGACAGCATCTATGTGGCGGTGCTGGACCAGAAGATCGCGGAGATGAAGGAGACCGCCGGCAATCGGGATGTCAGTAACGGCGGGACGGCAACCGGCGTGACGGCAGCCACCGCTATCGCTGCACTGCAGGAGTCCAGCGGAAAGCTGAGCCGCAACATGATCGACGACGGCTATGAGGCCTTTGCCGATGTGGTAACGCTGTGTATCGAACTGGTGCGGCAGTTTTACGATGCACCCCGCCGTTTTCGGTTGGTGGGGATCCACGGAGATAAAAGTTATGTAAACTACACAAATGCGGGATTGCAGCCGGTAGCGATGGATGAAGGGTTTGGCGTAAGCTATCGCGTGCCGGAATTTGATCTGGAGATCGGGGCAGAGCAGGAGAACCCCTATCGGACAATGGAGTACAATCAGCTGGCCATGCAGCTGTTCCAGATGGGCTTTTTCCGGGCAGAACTGGCGGATCAGGCGGAAAAATGCCTGGAACTGATGGAATTCAAGGGAAAAGAAGAGATCCTGTGTCTGATTGAGCAGGGAAAAACCCAGCAGACTGAGATCGGGCTCTTGCGGGAAAGACTGCTGGAGCTGGCACAGGTGGTAGATGAAGCGAAAGGCAGTCACTTGACGCAGGCTCTGGAAACAGAGTTTGCCAACGGCGGAAAAGCGCAGCATCAGTTGCGGACGAAGGAAAAGAACGAGAGTGCCATGGATAAGATGAGAAGAAACGCCAGACAGGCGGTGAGCCCCAAGTGATACGGGTGGTATTCACGGACAGGCGCATGACCGTACAGGGGCACGCAGGGTATGGCGTAAAAGGACAGGACGTGGTGTGTGCTGCGGTGAGCGCGCTGGTATATGCGTTGGTGGCGACCCTGGAGGAGACGGACAATATCCGCGAAACGGTGATACGATCGGGTTATGCCACGGTAGCGGCAAAGGAGAACGACAGAGCTTTTGACGTGGTGCGGGGCGGTATTGCACAGATCGCGGCGCGATATCCGGCGTATGTGACGATGGAAGCGTGAGAAAGGAGCAGAAAATGAATATTTGCTGGGATTTACAGTTGTTTGCCGAAGAGGAAGAGCCTGCCGAAGAGAGCTTCGAGGCCTTGATCCGGGGCAGGTGCAAGGAGGAGTTTGAAAGCCGGGTGCAGAAGATTCTGGACGGGCGATTGAAAGGGCTGCGGCAGGAGAACGAGAAGCTGCGTGCGGCAGAAGAACGAACCAGAACGCAGAACATCAGAGCGATGGAAAAACTGATGGAGCGGGAGAAGGAGATCCGACAGGTATATCCGGAATTTGACTGGCGAAAAGAGATGGAGAACGGGGAATTCGGCCGCCTGGTGGCCGCCGGCGTAGATGGCCGCACGGCTTATGAGGTGGTACATCGGGATGAACTCTTGCAACGGGCCATGCAGTACGCCTCCCGCCGTGCCGGAGAGCAGATGGCCCGTTCCATTGCCACCAGAGGGGAACGTGTGGGAGAAAACGGCGGCCGCAGCGTAACGGTGAGCCACAACAATCCGAGAAACCTGAATTCCCAGGAGCTGTCTGAGATCCGACAGCGGGTGATGAACGGAGAGAAGATACGGTTTTGAAAAAATCGCACCCGGGAGGGTGCGATTTTTTTCAGTGAAAAGGGAAGAATGAAAAGTGAAAAACGGGGTGCGGTAGGCGATGGGAGAAAAAAGTTTTTCCTGCTGCACAGGGGCGTGCAACAAATGGGGACGGTGTGGGTGGTAATGAGGTCGTGACTTACCACGGAACTTGAGAGCATTCGGGCGAAAAACCTTCCCTGTCGCCGGGGGAAAATCCATTAAAAAGCAGAAAAAGGAGAAGTGAATGAAGGATATGTTTGATCTGCAGCTCTTTGCCGAGAGCAATACCCAGACCACGTCCGGCCTCAGCGCCGAGATGAAGACCTATTATGGCATGGAACTGCTGGAAAATGCCAAGCCTGCTCTGGTACACAACCAGTTTGCGGCCACCAAGCCTCTGCCTGTGGGCGGCGGCAAGACCGTGGAGTGGAGAAAGTTCGGCAGCTTTGACAAGGCTCTGACTCCGCTGTCAGAGGGTGTGACCCCCGATGGCAGCGGTATCTCTGTCAGCTACATCACCAAGGATCTGAGCCAGTATGGTGACTATACCACCGTCAGCGATATGCTGGATATGACCGCTATCGATGACGTGGTGCTGGAAATTACAGACCGTCACGGCGCTAACATGGGTCTGACTCTGGATACCGTGACCCGCAACGAGATCCAGCAGGGCACCAAGGTCATCTATGCGCCTGACAGCGAGGGCAATGAGATTACCAAACGTTATGGTCTGTCCGCTGCCTGCAAGATGAGCAGCGAACTGGTGGCCAAGGCTGCTACCGCCCTGAAGAAGATGAATGCGCCTACTTTCGAGGGTAAGTACGTGTGCATCATCCATCCCAGCGTGGCCTTTGACCTGCGCCAGGACGAGGCCTGGATCGCAGCGCATCAGTATGCCGCCGCCACGGAGCTGTTCTCCGGCGAGATTGGTGAGCTCCACGGCGTGCGCTTTGTAGAGACCACCGAGGCCAAGATCTTCCGCGGTGACGACTTGGCTTCCGACAGCCGCAATCTGAAGGTCAACGGCGCGGTTTCTGCCGCGACTTCCGTTGCCTTTGACGGCGGTGCTGTGGCAGAAAACGCGCTGAAGGGCCGCTATGTGCTGATCGGCAATACCCGTGCCAAGGTGGTGAGCAATACCGCCAGCGCCATGGTGCTGGATACTGCGGTCACCGCCGCTGACGATGCGGACATCTATCCCGGTGAGGGCGGCGCTGCCGGCTGTGCCGTGTACGGCTGTCTCTTTATCGGCAAGGGCGCCTACGGCGTTGTCGATCTGAGCGAGGGCACCGAGGTCATCGTCAAGTCCCGCGGCTCCTCCGGTACCGCCGATCCGCTGGATCAGCGTTCCAGCGTGGGCTGGAAGGGCGTGCACGCCGCCGCTATTTTGTACGACGAGTACATGGTGCGCGTGGAGTGCGGCAGTTCCTATTCCGGCGAAGATAAGGCAAACTGAGAAGTGAAAAGTGAAGAATGAAGAATAAATGTGTCGGCAAATGAAAATTTGCCGACACATGGAAGGGCGGCATGAGGTCATGCCGCCCTACGGGGAATGCGGGGCGACCGCAGGGGTCGCCCCTACGGGGGAACGGGACGTCGAGGACGCCGTCCCCTACGAACAGGAGGGTTTTATGACGAAGAAAAATGACGGCGTGAAGATGGTGAAGCTTCTGATTCCCAGAGGACGGAAGAATGAGGAAAACTTTGTGATCATCGGTGTGAACGGACGCAGTTGGAAGATCATGAAGGGTGTGGAAGTGGAAGTGCCGGACTATGTGGCAGAGGTGCTGGAAAATGCCGAGATGATGGCGGAAGAAGCCCGGCGCTATGTGGACAAAATGGCAGAATGAGAGGAGTGCGCCCATGACTCATTTGACAGCGGGAGAAGTGCTTTCCCAAGTAGATGCCATGCTGCCCAATCAGTATACGGCGGCGGAAAAACTGCGTTGGCTGGCACAGGCAGAGGGCTTTGTCAAAAGAGAAATCTTTCACGACAGAGGCGTACTGTCCGAGATGACGACCGACACGGCTTTGTGCGTTCCGGCTCCCTATGACGAGATGTATCGGCATTATATCGAGGCACAGATCCACTATGCCAATGCCGAAATGTCCCGGTACAACAATGCCAGCACTGCATGGAACAACGCTTTTTTGACCTATCGGGACTACCATTGCCGCACCGTGATGCCTCGATTTGCTGCGAAGACGCTGCGCTTTTGCTGAAGGAGGGAGTGCGATGTTTTTCGCCAAGATGAACCTGCCGGGGCAGAAACGTGTGACCCTGGATTCTTTCGGCGGCTATGATGCCCGGGTGCGCTGCGGAAAAGGCGCATTTGCGGCAATGAAAAATCTGTGCGGTGACAGATATCCGACCCTCAGCGTCCGGGCGAAACGAGGCACGGTGGGGAGCGTGATAAAGCCCCATGGACTGATCGGAAAAGACTGCCTGATCTGGGTGGATGGGACTACGTTATTCATCAACGGAACGGCAACGGATCTGGTCTTGACAGATACGGACAAGCAGCTGGTGAGTATGGGCGCCTATCTGGTGATTTTCCCGGATAAGAAATATATCAACACCCAGAATCTGACAGAATACGGCAGCTTGGAAAATACAGTGACCTCAACGGGAGAAGTTACGTTTTCCCTGTGCGACAGAGAGGGAAACGCGCTGGAGGCTTATACCGTAAGCACTGCTCCACCGGCAGATGCAGGCATCGGTACACTGTGGTGGGATCGGAGCGAGAATGCACTGAAACGCTGGAGCAGCGGTATGTGGGAACCGGTGGCAGATGTTTGCGTAAAAATGAGCGCGGTGGGAATCGGCGTGGGATTTCAGCCGGGAGACGGTGTGGTTCTTTCCGGCTGTACGGCGGCGCATGTGGACGGTTTGCAGCTGCTGACGGCGGTGGAGACAAACAGCGTGGTTTTCCCGGGAATGCCGGACAGCGTGGGAACCCAGTCCGCGGCGGTGACCGTAAGGCGCTATGTGCCGGAGATGGATTATGTGGTGGAGTGCGGCAACCGTCTGTGGGGCTGCAAATACGGCATGGTCAACGGCCGGGCAGTCAATGAGATCTATGCCAGCGCATTGGGCGATTTCCGCAACTGGAACAGCTATGCGGGGCTATCCACAGACAGCTATGCAGCCCAGCGGGGCAGTGACGGCGTATTTACAGGGGCAATCGCGTATCTGGGCAATCCCATCTTTTTCAAAGAGGACTGCATGGAGCGGGTATACCTCAGCAACAGCGGCGCCCATCAGATCGTAACGGTGAAGTGCGATGGCGTGAAAAAGGGCAGCAGCGGCAGCTTACAGATCGTAGACGGCACTCTGTATTATCACAGCCCCGGCGGCGTTTGCGCTTTCACCGGCAGTTTACCGGTGTGCGTATCCCAGACATGGGGAGAAGCACGGTATCACGGCGGTATTGCCGGCGGCATAGAAGGAAAATATTACCTCTCTGTGCAGGACGACAGGGAGGAGGCAGTACTGTTCTGCTACGATACGCGGCGCAAGCTGTGGTATCGGGAGGACGAACTGCGCTGCCGGAATTTCGCGGTGTGCGATGGGGAACTGTTTGCCCTGACACAGGACGGGATCTTGTCGATGCAGGGAAAGAGCGGTACGCCGGAAAGCGCGGTGGACTGGATCGCTGAAAGTGGCGACTGGGGACTGGATACACCGGAAAACACCTATTTGCAGCGGTTGGAAATCCGATTGAAGCCGGCGCAGAATACAACGGTGGAATTGGCGGTCAGCTATGACAGCGGACAGACATGGCAGACTCAGGGCAGTTTGTGCGGACAGGCGGGACAGATCCGGCCTGCGGTGCTGTATATCCGGCCGGCACGGTGCGCCATGCTGCGGGTACGGCTTTCCGGCAGGGGGGACTGTACGATTTACAGCGCCTCGGCAGTTTATGAAAAAGGGAGTGATGTGGTATGAGCATGCTCCCTATGCCGCCCTATCCCACCGGCAGCGTGGCACAGCAATGTGCCCAGCAGTATTCCTATCTCTTCCAGATGGCCCAGCAGCTGAATCTGGCGCTGGATCAGATGGAGAGCAGCGGAGAGAAAAATGCGGTCAAACAGGGAGCTGCTATCCGGGGAAAGGAAACAGAAGCGACCCAAAAAGAGACCTACGAAGCCCTCAAAAGCCTGATCGTTAAAACGGCGGAAACGGTACAGCGGCGTATGGATCAGATCACAGCGCAGATGAATGAGTCGTATGTGGCGGCATCTGATTTCGGAGACTATGTGGCGCAGCTGAGCGCGTATCTGGTGGCAAATCCGGAGGCAATCACCCAGTATTATGGCTTTTACTCGGAGTTAAAGGCGGATACGGCAGCGGTGGATGCCGCTTTTTCCGACTACAAGGTGGATACGGAGGGATATATCCGAACCGGCATCGTCTATTACGACGGCGCAGTGCCGGTATATGGCGTGGCTGTGGGACAGAATTTATCCGCCACCGAAACAGACGGAGAACGTGTGGTAGATCCCAACAATTTTCGAGCGGTATTTACAGCGGCCAAGCTCAGCTTTTGGCAGGACAGCACCGAGGTAGCCTATGTGAGCAACAACCGGCTGTATATTCAGGATATTACGGTGCTGGGCGGCCTGGAGCTGGGGGACTGGAAACTGGAAGAGGCAGATGGCCTGGTATTTCGATGGATAGGGGGCTGATAAAATGAGTGACAGCGCAGAAAAAAATGGGGCAAAGGGCGTTTCCTCCATTGTGGGAAGCCTGTGGCCGACTGTCTCGCTATCCGTGTCGGTGGTCAACGACAATCCGGTAGTGGACGGCTGGGGGCTATGTGTGCAGGGTCTGAGTAAGCTGCGATATGTGATCACGGCCCAGGCCCATGTGCTGTCGGTAATCAAGTCCTATTCGTTCACCTTTGCAGGGCAGAGTTTTCAAAGCGCGACAGGGGTCACCGCGCCCATCAGTCTCAGCGGCATGCTGACGCCGAAGGCCTCTGCGGTGGATTCCAAAATGCTGCGTACCACGGTGGAGGGAGACCCGATAGAGGTGCTTGCGTACCATGCACCGCAGATCCGCCATTCTTCAGTATGCCGATGTGACAGCGAGGGAAACGAGACAGATGGCGGCGCCTATCTGAAAGTCTCTTGCCTGGCAGAATGCAGCGAACTGGACGGACACAATGTTCTGACGGTGCGGGCCCGGTATCGACCTGCCGGCGGTACGTACGGCGGCTACACGATTTTGCAAAACGGTGTGGTCGCTACAGTAGGCGGTGGGCTGGACAGCCACAGATCCTACGAGGTGGAGTTAAGTGCGGTGGATACGGTGGGAACAGAGCGTACCATCAACTATGTGGCATCGACTGCATCGGTTGCCTTTCATTTGCGTGCCGGCGGGAATGGCGCAGCATTTGGGAAGTACACCGAGAGCAATGGGCTGGAATGTGCATGGGACGCCAGTTTTTCCGGCGATGTGGCAGTAGGGGGAGGACTGTCTGCCCACACCCTTCAGGTAGGTGGTAAGAATCTGATGGATTGGATCTATCCGGTGGGAGCGATCTATCTGTCAACAGCAGCTACGAATCCGGCAATTTTATTCGGCGGGGTCTGGCAGGCGATTGAGGATCGATTCCTGCTGGCTGCCGGTACAGCGCACGCTGCCCTTTCCACAGGCGGAGAAGCAAGCCATACGCTGACGGTAGAGGAGATGCCGTCCCACAGCCATGATATTACAGTGGACGGAGACGGTGAGCACAGCCACTACATCGAAAACTATTCGTCAGTGGAGTCTTGGGGTTTGGGTGCGCTGGAATCCTGGGGCGACGGCAGCGGAATAAGCCGGGACGTTTACACCGACAGTGACGGTTATCACACCCACACGGCTTATGCGGACTACACAGGTGACGGAGAGGCATTTGACCTGATGCCGCCGTATTTGACAGTATATATGTGGAAACGAATTTCATAGTACATAGGAGGTATTATGGCATCGATTTATCAGCAGGTGAGTTACGGCTCATCGGGTGAAAATGTCAGAAAGCTGCAAAATCTGCTGAATCAGCAGGGGTATGCACTGGACGAGGACGGTGTTTTCGGCCAGAAAACCCGTGCTGCGGTAAAGGATTATCAGAAGAAAAACGATCTGCTGCTGGACGGTATTGCAGGAGATCAAACCTGGGGCAGCCTGATGAGTGCAGGTGAAAAGGAACCGGCGGCACAGACCGTTTCGACCGCGACAGCGGAGGCACTGCGGGCCTTGGAGAAAGGTCTGATCTCCTCTTATGAGACGCTGGCAGCCCGGGCTCAGAGAAAAAAACTGGAAGAGGACAAGCCGGAGACCTATCAGTCCGACTTTGACCGGCAGCTCAAAGAACTCTATGAGCAGATTGCGCAAAGAGAGGCGTTTCGCTACGATCCGGCGGAGGATCCGATGTATCAGAGCTATGCCAAACAGTATCAGCGCCAGGGGCAGATGGCCATGGAGGATACGTTGGGAAAAGCAGCGGGGTTGACCGGCGGTTATGGCTCCAGCTATGCCGAAAGCGCTGCCCGACAGGCCTATGGCGACTATCTGGCAAAGCTGCAGGATATGGTGCCGGCCTTGCAGGAAAATGCATGGCAGCAGTACAAGGCACAGGGAGAGGCGCTGATGCAGCGCTATGATCGCCTCAAGGAACAGGACAATGACGCCTATGAGCGGTGGCGCGATGAGGTAAATGCCTGGCGCAAAGCGGTGGATGCCGCCCAGTCAGACTATGAATACAGCGCTGCGGCAGATTTGAAAAAATATCAGATGATGCTGGACTATTACGCCGACAAGGCGGCATCGGAGATCAAGGCGGCCCAGAGTGGCGTGACCTATCCCACAGCGGCGGTGTCCAGCATCGGCAATACGGCATCCCTGAGCTCGACTGCAAGCAATAGCCTGGAGCGTACCATGACGAACTATCTCAAGGCGGGGAAAAACGATGCGGCCGCTGCCCTTTATGCACAGTACAAGAGTCGGATGACACCCAACCAGGCGAGAGCGTTTGAAAAGCTGTTTGGCACATACGGCGTGGCCCTAGGGTAAGACACAGGGAAATGCGGTTGCATTTGCCGGGCAGGTGTGTTACCATGATCCACAGAGAAGTGAATGCTTCCGTCAAGCTGTGGATACAAAAACCAAGGGTAGAGACAAGGAGATGACCAAAATGAAGGAGAAACTGCATCGTTTTATGCGGGCGTATCGTATGAATGGCGTTGTGAAGAAAAAGACGCTGCTCGTTGCCGGCGTGGTATTGGCTCTGATCATTCTGGCGATCTTACTGTGGTGCCTGCTGCCCCGCGATGCGGCTGTGGCAAATGAACCGGATGAAGTGATCCGGGATGATGTGATGGAACCGGAAGTGACGTTTGCGCCCATCGTGGAGCCGGAGGACATGGAGAAAACCATGAAAAAATACCCGGATGTCTATGCATGGATCGAGATGCCGGGAACATCGGATATTCTCAAAACCCGGGCAGATGTCAGCTATCCGGTGGCACAGCATCCCACGCAGCGGTCATTTTATCTGAACCATGACCTGGATGGCAACTGGTATCAACCGGGAACGCTGTTTTCAGAGGCGGTTGTGGAGGGGCATGTGGCAAACAGCCGGGACTTAAACGATCCGGTGACGGTTATCTATGGACACAACATGGCCAACCGCACCATGTTCGGCGGTATGCAGACCTATGTGGAAAAACTGGATCTGACCGAGGAGAACCTGGTATATCTCTATCAGAAGGACCGCAGGTTGACCTATCGCATTGTGGGCGGCGTTATGTACGGGAAGCGCCACATTCTGTACTACAACGACTTTGTCGACTCTGCGCCCAGCCCGATGCGGGCAGGATTAACTCGGGGGGATGACGTATTCGATGAGTTCTTTGGTTCCCTGTGGAGCGGCATCTACGCCAATACCTATGTGGATCCCGACAACATGCCGGTACACGGCGACCGGGTACTGATCCTCTTGACCTGCGACAACAATACCGGAAATGACGATTACCGCTATTTGACGATATGCAAGCTGATAGAAGATACCGATGAGCTGAAAGCGGCGGCTGCAAAGACCGGAAAGCAAAAATAAAAAATTCCCTTTTCCGTTGCGGAAAAGGGAATTTTTTTACAGTTGCGGCAGTTGACGATGGAAACACTTTATTGTATAATAAATTGATTTATTATGCGGAGGTATGCCCATATGTGGATTGCAGACGGCTGGCAGGACTATGAACTGCTGGACTGCGGCAGTGGCGAGAAGCTGGAGCGCTGGGACAAACAGATACTGGTACGGCCCGATCCCCAGGCGATTTGGGAGTCGGAGCGGAAGAACAGAGGTTGGCGCAGTGCCAACGCCCGGTACAGCCGCAGCTCTACCGGAGGCGGACACTGGGACAAGAACAAATTGCCGGAGAGCTGGCCCATTCGATATAAGGAACTGACTTTTCAGGTCAAGCCTATGAACTTCAAGCACACGGGACTGTTCCCCGAGCAGGCAGCTAACTGGGACTTTGCCATGGAAATGATCCGAAAAGCAGACCGCCCCATTCGGGTGCTGAATCTGTTTGCCTATACCGGCGGGGCTACGGTGGCCTGCGCCAAAGCCGGCGCCAGCGTATGCCATGTGGATGCGGCAAAAGGCATGGTGGCCTGGGCCAAGGAAAACGCCAAATGCTCCGGACTGGAGGAGGCACCCATCCGCTGGATCGTGGACGACTGCGCCAAATTCGTGGAGCGGGAGATCCGCCGGGGAAAGACCTATGATGCCATCATCATGGATCCGCCCAGCTATGGCAGAGGTCCCGGCGGCGAGGTGTGGAAACTGGAAGAGAACCTGTTCCCCTTTGTGCGCCTGGTGAGCCGGGTTTTGAGCGATAAGCCGCTGTTTGTGATTTTGAACAGCTACACCACGGGACTGGCACCCAGCGTATTGGGTTACATCCTGCAGCTTTGTGTGGGGAAAAAGTATGGCGGCAGGGTGACCTGGGACGAGCTGGGGCTGCCCTGTACCGACAGCGGTATGGCGCTGCCCTGCGGCGCAACAGGACGCTGGAGCGCGGAATAAAACAAAAAGGAAAATTGACAAATGTCAACGATGATCGAAACAAAAAACTTGACCTTTACCTATCCGGCAGAAGAGGGACGGGAGGAACATCCGGCCTTGCAGGGCGTCAGCCTGTCGCTGGAAAAGGGAAGCTTTACCGTGATACTGGGACACAACGGCAGCGGGAAGTCCACGCTGGCCAAGCAGATGAACGCGGTGCTTTTGCCCGATGGCGGCACAGTATATGTAGAAGGCATGGACACCAAGGATGAACAGGTATTGCTGGAGATCCGGCGGCGTGTGGGGATGGTGTTTCAGAACCCGGACAACCAGATCGTTGCCAATGTGGTGGAGGAAGATGTGGCGTTTGCCCCGGAAAATCTGGGCGTTGCACCGGCGGAGATCCGCAAACGGGTGGACGATGCTCTGGCTGCAGTGGGCATGGAGGAATATGTACGCCATGCGCCCCATCTGCTGTCCGGCGGACAGAAACAGCGAGTGGCGATTGCCGGCGTGATCGCCATGGAGCCGGCATGTATCGTACTGGACGAGGCGACGGCTATGCTGGATCCGGAGGGTAGACGAGAGGTGCTGGAGACCATTCACGCGCTGAACCGCAACAAGAGGATCACCGTGGTTTTGATCACACACCACATGGCGGAGGCCCTGAATGCAGACCGGGTGATCGTGATGAACAGTGGGAAAGTTGCCTTGGACGGAACACCAAAAGAGGTGTTTTCCCACGTGGAGGCCCTGCATGAGATGGGACTGGCATCGCCGGACACGGTGGAATTGCTGGCACGCTTACAACAGAGCGGACTGGATGTATCGCTCCGTGCAATTTCGGTAGAGGAATGTGCCGAAGAAATTCTCAAGACGATAAGGAAGTAACTGACATTGGAACCGATTTTACGTGTTGACGACCTGACTCATACTTACAGTGCAGGTACGCCATTTGAACGCAATGCAGTGGAGCATATCAACCTGACGGTAATGCCCGGTGAGTTTGTGGGTATCATCGGACATACCGGCAGCGGAAAATCCACGCTGATCCAGCATCTGAACGGATTGCTGAAGCCCACTGAGGGGCATATCTATCTGGACGGCGTGGACATTTGGGAAAAGCCCAAGGAGATCCGTAAGGTCCGCTTTCAGGTGGGTTTGGTATTTCAGTACCCGGAATACCAGCTCTTTGAGGAGACTATCTATAAGGACATCGCCTACGGCCCGAAGAATATGGGCCTGCCCAATGCAGAGGTGGATAAGCGGGTGCGGGAGGCGGCTGCCTTTGTAGGAATCGGGGAGGAGCTTCTGGAGAAGTCCCCCTTTGAACTCTCCGGCGGACAAAAACGCCGGGTGGCGATTGCCGGCGTGCTGGCCATGGAGCCGAAGGTACTGGTATTGGACGAACCGTCTGCGGGATTGGATCCCAAAGGTCGGGAAAGCATTTTGACGCAACTGCAGAATTACCATGAGAAAATGGGAGCTACCGTACTGATGGTGAGCCATTCCATGGAAGAAGTCGCCAAAAATGCAGACCGTATCGTGGTACTCAGCGGCGGTCACAACTACATGGAGGGAACACCGCGCCAGGTCTTTGCCCGGGCAGATGAGCTGGAACAGGTAGGACTGGACGTGCCGCTGGTGACAAAAATCGCGGCGGAACTGAAGCACCGGGGGCTGCCGGTAGAGGACGACGTCTATACGGTAGAAGAATTACAGGCACAGCTGCTTGCCCTGAGAGGAGGCGAGTGCTGATGCTGAAAGACATTACGCTGGGACAGTTTTTCCCCGGCAACACCATTGTGCATCGGTTGGATCCCCGCACCAAGCTGCTGGCGGTGATCCTCTATATTGTGGCGCTGTTCTGCGCCAAGAGCATCCTCACATATAGCGTTGTGATCGCGGTGCTGGCCATCTGCGTGATCGCTTCCCGGGTGCCGTTTAAGTCTCTGACAAAAGGGCTGAAGCCGGTCTACATCATTGTGGCATTTACTGCGCTGATGAACCTGTTTTTTACCACCGGTACGCCGATCTGTGACGTATGGCTGCTGCGGCGGATCACCATGGAGGGTATCCACAGCGCCATTTCCATGGTACTGCGAATCATTCTGCTGATTATGGGAACGTTTCTGCTGACCTATACCACCAGCCCCATCAGCCTGACAGATGCGCTGGAGCATCTGCTCAATCCCCTGAAGAAGATCAAGCTGCCGGTCCATGAGCTGGCCATGATGATGTCCATTGCCCTGCGGTTTATTCCCACGCTGATCGAGGAGACCGACAAGATCATGTCCGCCCAGAAAGCCCGCGGTGCGGATTTCGAGTCCGGGAATATCTTCCAGCGGGCCAAAGCGCTGGTGCCGATTCTGGTACCGCTGTTTATCAGTGCGTTCCGCCGTGCCGACGAGTTGGCCACGGCCATGGAGTGCCGCTGCTATCACGGCGGTGAGGGCCGTACCGCCCTCCATGTGCTGAAATACAAGACAGCGGATTGGTTGGTACTGATTGCATTTGTACTGTTAACTGCCGGCATCATTGTGATGAAGCATCTGGGCATTTGAGGGATAAGGAAGTGCTGTTTTGCGAAATATTGCGCTGATTCTGATGTATAATGGGACGGCTTACCACGGCTGGCAGGTACAGAAAAACGAAATATCCGTGGCGGCAACACTGGAGAAGGGCCTCTCCATGGTCTGCGGGGAACCCATCAAGGTAGTGGGCTGCGGCAGGACAGATGCCGGTGTCCATGCGGAATACTATGTGGCGAATTTCCACACCAATTCCACCATTCCCGTGGAGCGGCTGCCCTTTGCGGTGAACACCCATGTGCCGGAGGATATTGTGGTCAGCCGGGCCTATGAGGTAGCGGAGGACTTTAACGCCATCGGTTCGTGCATCAAGAAGGAATACACCTATCGCATCTATAACTCCCGGATCAAGAACCCGTTTTATGTTAACCGAGCATATTTCTATCCCAAGAAGCTGGATGAAAAGCTGATGGATCGGGCGGCACGAATGTTTGAGGGTACCCACGACTTTGCGGCGGTGCGCTCGGTGGGTACCAACGTGAAAAGCACGGTGCGCACGATCTACTACTGTCATGTGACCCGAAACGGGGATCTGCTGGAGCTGAAGGTATGTGCCAACGGCTTTTTGTATAACATGGTACGTGCCATTACCGGCACGGTACTCTATGCAGCCGAGGGAAAGCTGCTGCCGGAGGATATACCGGCGATTTTAGAGGCGGGGAACCGCACGCTGGCCGGCCCCACAGCACCGCCGGGGGGACTCTATTTAACGCATGTCTGGTATGAGGATGAACGACTCAATGGATAACAATACCAACAACTGGAAAGAGTTTACGCTGGGAAATCCCCAGGAGGAACCGCCCAAACGGGTGGCGAAAAAGCACCCGGGGAAAAAACGGATTTTATGGCTGATCGGCCTGATCATCGTAATGCTTGCTGTTGTAGCGGCGGCATTGCTGTGGGATCAAAGCAGCTTTGACGGACTGCGCCGCAGTATCATCTATGCCACGGCGAAAAAGGACGAAAGCGGCTGCGCGGAGCTATATTCCTATAACGGCGATCAGACCAGCCGTTTTGCGGCACTTGATGGAAGCCTGATCAATCTCTCCGGCAATCAACTGCTGGTGATCAACGAAAAGGGGAAGCTCCTGGTGGAGGAGTCGATTCACTTCATGGCTCCTACACTGGCTGCCAATGAGAATTGTGCCATTGCCTACGATACCGGCGGCAACCAACTGTATCTGCTGAGCAGCAAAGGAATCCTGTGGACGCTGGAAAGTGAGGGCGAGATCCTTTCTGCGGCCATCAATGAAAACAACTATATTACTGTCGTGGAAAACAAGAGCGGTTGTAAAGCGGCGGTATATGTATACAACAATATCGGCGAACCGGTCTTTGAGTTTGATTCGGCAGACCGGTTTGTCATGACGGCGGCGCTGAGCCGGGACAACCGCACACTGGCGGCCATTACCATGGGGCAGGAGGACGGCCGATTTACCAGCTATCTGGTCTTGTACCGTACCAACAGCGAAGAACCGGCAAAAACTGCCAAAATCGGCAGCGGCGCCGTGTTTGACGTGGGCTGGACAGATGGCTGCTTCTGTATCGTGGCGGAAGACGGACTGTA
The DNA here is from genome assembly GCA_937894515.1 of uncultured Clostridia bacterium. Lineage (GTDB taxonomy): Bacteria > Bacillota > Clostridia > Oscillospirales > Oscillospiraceae > Vescimonas. The sequence goes on from CALCRH010000234.1 coordinate 25,072, forward strand.
CTTCTGGGAGACCGATGGGACACAGGTCGGTTCTTATCTTTTCAACAACGTGTATCTTTTGCGCTGCTGCCTGAAAGGAAACGGATATGTTTCCCTACTGGTAAGCCCCTATAAATCAGGCAGTCAATGCACGCTCCTTGCCGTGGATACGGAGGGGAACGAACTGGGTGCCTGCGAGATCGACAGTGAAGTGCTGAGTTTTGACAGCGCCGGACGCTATACGGCGATACTGTGCGCTGATGAACTGACGATTTATGATAAGGCGATGCAGCGTGTTTCAAATCTGGCTGATATCAGCGAGGCCAATCAGGTGCTGATGCGTGCGGATGGCAGCGCTATATTGGCCGGCGCAACAAAGGCAAGACTGTATTTGCCGTAATAGGAGAAAGAATGGAAATGAAAGATTATCTGCCCCTGCTGCCGGATATTCTGGTGGGAGTTGTATTGTTGATCGGACTGATCATCGGAGCCAAGCGGGGTTTGCTGCGGGGACTGATGGGGGCCGGCGTAATTGTGCTGGCACTGTTTGGCGCGACCTGGTGTGCAAACAATTTGACCGAGCCGATTACCCAATGGATCACCCCGCTTTTGGAAAAACGCCTGGAAGCGGTATCCCCGCTGGCCGGACTGAATGTACACCTGCCGAATTTCCTGTCCGGATTGCTCGGCAGCGTGCGGGAAGCCGGACACGATTTTATGATGAAGCGGATCCTGGAACTGGTACAACCCATCGTCCATGCCGCCATCTACCTGATCACTTTTTTACTTTTGCTTGTCATACTGCGCCTGTTGGGAAAGCTGCTGCGGATCGTGGAGAAACTGCCGATTGTCAAGACCTGCAACCGGTTTGGCGGCGCGGTACTGGGCTTGATCAGCGGTGCGCTTATCGTCAGCGTGGTGTTATGGGCCATAGGCCGATTCGGCTGGCTCCCCCGGGAACTGATGGAGAACAGCTTATTTGCCAAATACTTTACAGCGGATATATGGATACGCGATACGTTGTGATCAAATGGGCAACCTATTTGTAATACCCGAATAACGGAGGAAAGATATGCAACCTACCCTTTGTTCCAAATGCAAGAAAAACGTGGCGGTGGTTTTCATCTCCCGTATGAACGAAAAGAATGAAATGGTCAACGAGGGCCTATGCCTGAAATGTGCTGCCGGTCTGGGACTGCCCCAGGTGGAGGACATGATGAAGCGCATGGGTATTACGCCGGAGGATCTGGAAAATGTCAGCAATGAGATGATGCAGGCCTTTGGCGGTGCCGAGGAGATGGAGGATCTGCCGAACGCCGATGAGGACGAGGAGGAGGGAAAAACCGCCACGTTCCCGTTCTTAAACCGTCTTTTCGGCGGAAATAATCCAACGGATCCGCAGCCGCCGATGGGCGGCGGTTCCCAACGCTCTGCCGGCGGCAAGACAGAGAAGAAACGGAAATTCCTGGATAACTATTGCATCAACCTGAGCCAGCGTGCCCGCCAGGGGAAGCTGGATGCGGTGATTGGCAGAGAAGAAGAGATCGAGCGTGTGGTTCAGATCCTGAACCGCCGTCAGAAAAACAATCCCTGTCTCATTGGCGAGCCGGGCGTTGGCAAAACTGCTATCGCCGAAGGTCTTGCCCAGCGGATCGTGGCCGGAGAAGTGCCGTTTAAATTGAAGAACAAGGAAGTCTACCTTCTCGATCTGACAGCATTGGTAGCCGGCACCCAGTTCCGCGGCCAGTTTGAAAGCCGCATGAAGGGCTTGATCGAGGAGATCCGCAAGGCGGGAAATGTGATTTTGGTCATCGATGAGGTACACAATATCGTGGGCGCCGGCGATGCTGAGGGCAGCATGAATGCCGCCAATATTCTCAAGCCGGCGTTGTCCCGAGGCGAAATCCAGGTCATCGGGGCTACCACATTCAATGAATATCGCAAGCACATCGAGAAGGATACGGCGCTGGAGCGCCGGTTCCAACCGGTGACGGTAAACGAGCCGAACATTGAGGATACGCTGAAGATCTTGCAGGGGATCGCCCACTACTATGAACAGTTCCACGGAGTCAAAATCCCGGCGGGTGTGCTGCGTCAGGCAGTGCTGCTTTCCGAGCGCTATATCACAGACCGTTTCCTGCCGGATAAAGCCATCGACCTGATCGATGAGGCCTGTTCTGATAAGAACCTCCACGATAAAAATATCAACCGCCGCATGGAGGTGCGGGCTCAGCTGGGAACCATTACCACCGAGCGGGAGACGCTGATGTCGGCGCAGCCGACCAATGGTAAGGAGTTTACCAATGAGGAGCTGGATGCCCGTTATGCCCGCATTGCAGAGCTGCGCTCCCATGAGATGCGCCTGCAGGCAGAACTGGACGAACTGGAGAAGCTGGGAACGCCGGAATTGACCATGGACAATATTGCCCGGGTCATCGAAATGTGGACAAAGATTCCTGCCAGCAAGATCAAGGAAGAGGAATTCCACCGCCTTGCTGAGCTGGAGGAGCGGCTCAAGCAGCACATCGTGGGGCAGGATGAAGCCATCGCCTCCGTTGCTGCCGCCATTCGCCGCAATCGCGTGGGCATCAGCCCCAAGCACAAGCCGGTGAGCTTTATCTTTGTGGGCAGCACCGGCGTGGGAAAGACAGAACTGGTAAAGCAGTTGGCGGACGATCTGTTCCATGCACCGGAAAGTCTGATCCGGCTGGATATGTCCGAGTTCATGGAGAAACACTCCGTCTCCCGCATTGTAGGCAGTCCGCCGGGCTATGTGGGCTACGATGAAGCCGGTCAGTTAACGGAGAAGATCCGCCGCAAACCGTATAGCGTGGTGCTGTTCGATGAGATCGAAAAAGCCCACCCCGATGTGCTGAATGTGCTGCTGCAGATTCTCGATGACGGCGAGATTACTGACGCCCACGGCCGCAAGGTAAACTTTGAAAACACCGTCATCGTCATGACATCCAATGCCGGATCTGACAACAGAGCATCCGGAGCGGTGGGCTTTGGTAAGAGCGGTGATGATCAGGGAAGAGAACGGGTGATGAAGGCTCTGCGGGACTTCCTGCGCCCGGAGTTTTTGAACCGCGTGGACGAGATTGTCTATTTCCACCAGCTTACCGAGGAGAATTTCCGTGGTATCGCTGCTATTATGCTGGGCGAATTGCAGACCTCTCTTGCGGATAAGGGTTTGCACTTTACCTGGGACGAAAGCCTGATCGATATACTGGTGAAAAAATCCTATTCCGCCGCCTATGGCGCCCGCAATCTGCGCCGTACCATTCAAAAGGAAATTGAGGATCCCATGGCGGTACAGATCATCAACGCCTATGAAAGTCCCGTTACCGAGATTCGAGCCACCGCCCAGGACGATGCAATCAAACTGTATACCTTATAATATATAATGGGGTGAGAATATGTTGTTCCGCAAAGATATTACGCCGCGTTGTGCTTACTGCACCAAGGGAAATCAAATCAGCGAAGAGCGGGTTGCCTGTGTGAAACGCGGCATTGTTTCCGTAGGAGATTACTGCTCTGCTTTTCAGTATGACCCGTTCAAGCGTATACCGCCTCGTCCGGTAAAGCTGGAGACAGAAGAATTGAAACAAGAAGATTTTGAGTTGTAATAGGGGGGAGTATTGTGAAGCTAAAAAAAGTATGGGCCGTCTATTTCAGCGGCACCGGTACCACGGAAAAGTCGGTTACCCGTATCGCAAAGAGGATCGCGGAGAAGCTGGGTACCGACTACGATATGTTTTCCTATACCCTGCCGCAAAACCGTGAGCAGGAGTTGGCGTTTTCGGCGGACGATCTGGTGGTGTTCGGCAGCCCTGTTTATGCAGGACGTGTACCCAATGTGCTGCTGCCCTATCTAACACAGAAGGTAAAGGGAAACGGCGCAGCAGCAGTGCCTGTTGTGCTGTATGGCAACCGAAATTTTGACGATGGGCTGATCGAATTGCGCAATGTGTTGGAAACAAACGGCTTTCACACCATCGCAGGAGCGGGTTTTATCGGCGAGCATTCGTTTTCTCGGCTATTGGGTGCCGGACGGCCTGATGAGGAAGACCTGGCCCTGATGGATCAGTTTGCTGATCATGTTGCAGAAAAAGTGGCCTCCATAACGGAACTGCCTCAGCATCCCATAGCAGTTCGCGGCGAAGACCCCATTCGGCCGTACTACACCCCTCGTGACCGCCAGGGAACTCCTATTAACATATTAAAAGTGAAACCAAAGACGGACCCGGCAAAATGCAATAGCTGCGGCTGGTGTGCGGCTCACTGCCCGATGGGGAGTATCAGCGTGGAGGACCCCACGCAGGTGACCGGTATCTGCATCAAATGCTGTGCCTGTGTCAAGGGATGTCCTGCCGGAGCAAAGTACTATGACGATGAGGGGTATCTCTATCACCAGCATGAACTGGAAGAGGGCTATGCCCGCCGTGCGGAACCGGAACTGTTTTGGTAACAATGTATCATAGGTAAAGAAGGCATCACAAATGGTGATGCCTTCTTCTTTACGGACAAAAGTGTCAAAAGAACGAAAACAATAAGCAATACTTTTGGCAGGAATTACAAAAAGAAAAAAAGTGCAAAAATCGTTCAAAAAATTGTTGACAAGGGAGAGAAAGCGTGGTAATATTTCAACTGTTCCGC
>CALCRH010000235.1 GCA_937894515.1 uncultured Clostridia bacterium
GCACACTCACGGTAACAGGCACAGAGGGACAAGGCACCGTTGCCGAGATACGTATACCAAAAGAAAGAGAGGAGAACTCCAATGATAGCTCTTTGCGTTGACGATGAACCGATCATGCTGACGCTTTTACAAAAAGCGGTGGAAGCCTCCCCGGATATTGATGAGGTCTATGCTTTCGGAAAAGCGGGTGACGCACTTGCATGGGCGGAAACTCACCATTTTGACGTGGCGTTTCTGGATATTGAGCTTCACGGAATCAACGGCACGGAGGTCGCCCACCGTCTGCGGAAAAAGTCCCCCTATCTGCCGATTATCTTCTGCACAGGCTATTCCGAATACGCACTGGACGCTATGCAGCTCCATGCGGACGGATATCTGCTCAAGCCGATCCACGCCGAGGATGTACAGAACGAGCTTGACCGCCTGAACGGAAAGAGCCGTACAAAACCGCTGCTTTATATTTCGGATAACGGAATGACTTTCAAAGATAAAAACGGCGAAGCCTTTGCGTTTCGTCGGGGTCGTACCTATGATCTTGTACGTATTCTTTTGGAGGCTGACGGAGCGCCTTTAACGAATTATGAGCTTTACGATAAACTGTTTGGCAGGATTCCTGGATTTTTGGAAAAGAACAGCAACTACTTCTCCAAGCTGACAGGCGATCTGTCCGCTACACTTGCACTTCACGGGGCAGGCGAGGTGCTGATCAAGACAGCAAACAGATATGCGCTGGATATGAAAAGGATAGAAATCACCGGGTTGTAAGATAGACACCCGGTGATTTTGTCATGTTTTGTCCCGACACAAATCAGAGAGAATGCGGTATCATAACAAATATACTATGCTTTCTTCCCGGTCGCAATTCAACAAATAAGCTTTATGCGTTTTGAATGCATAAAATAAAGATTTTTATATAGGAGGATGTATATCGTGGGTGAAAAGTACATATTCGGAACAAACAAAAAGATTGTCGGGGAATATGATCACTCTTTGGCGGTGAAGTGTGCAAAGGGCACTTATGTGGGCAGTTTGGATGACGGCGTGCTCTCTTTCAAGGGCATACACTATGCGCTTCCTCCGGTCGGAAAGTTCAGATGGCATGAGCCTGTGGAAGTGCCCGACTCTGACGAGGTCTTCGAGGCAAAATATTACGGCTTCGCCTGCCCGCAGAACACGGATCTGCCCACCCCGCGCAGTGAGGACTGTCTCACACTGAACATTTGGACAGACCCCGCCACGCTTTTACAGAAAAAGCCTGTCATGGTCTGGATTCACGGCGGCGCTTTTGTGGCTGAGGCTGCCGGTGACTATCTGTATCACGGACACAACTTCGGCGTTGCTCACAAGGACGAGGTCGTTTTAGTCACGGTGGAATACCGTCTGGGTGTTACAGGCTTTTTACAGCTGGAGGAGCTGTTCGGCGAGGAATACAAAAATTCCAACAACCTTGGTCTGCTTGATCAGATCGAGGCTCTGAAATGGATTCAAAAGAATATTGCCGCATTCGGCGGTGATCCGGAGCAGGTCACGATCTTCGGGGAGTCGGCAGGCGCGGGAAGCACCAGCCTTTTGTCCATCAGCCCGAAGGCGCAGGGACTGTTCAAACGGTCGATCTCCCAGAGCGGAGCTTCCGGCTTTGCGTACAGCCGCGAATATATGCTGGAAAATACGAAAAAATGGATCGAGGATAATCACTGCAAAACCATCGACGATCTGCTTGCGCTCCCCATGGAAGCACTCGCAAACGGTTTTCAGGTCGCGCCTACGTATCAATCCGAGGTGCTGCCTTATGACGGCTATGAGCAGATGTTTGAAGCGTGGAGGACCGGCCCCGGCAAGGACATTGACATGATGACCGGGACAAACCAGCATGAGATGGCATATTTCGTCCTTGAAATGAAGGACCCGTATGTGTTCGCACTGCATGAGCTCAGCCTTCAGGATCAGAGAAGAAGCTATATTGCCGACGAGGACAAGTGGAGATTCGATAAGCTCATGGAGGTTACGGACGGCAAGGACATTATGACACCGCTGATGCGCATGACGAACGACCTGATCTTCCACGCGCAGGCGTATGCACAGTCGGTCAGCCACGGCGCAAACGAGGGAAGCGGAAGAACCTACCTGTATCACTGCACCACGGAATCTCACCGCGACAGAGCAGAGTATCAGGGCTTCAATATCGGTGCGTGTCATGCCGTAGAGGTCAGCTATGTGCTGAACAATCTGCACTGGCCGGAGGTTTCCGGTCCCGAGCAGGATCAGAAATTTGCCGATGCGCTCCAGCGGATGTGGATCAACTTTGCCAAGACCGGTGATCCGAGCATCCCCGGGATCGAATGGCCGGAGTTCACGAAAGAGAACTGGAATGTGATGGTGCTGGATGACGGCGCAAAGGGCGGCTTCCGTATCGACAACACCATGCTCAAAGATGAGATGGAGCTTGCGCTTCCGCTGGCGAAATATCGCACCATGGAAGCGGGGCTGTAAGAACGGATTTCAGGTCTGGCGCATATTAAAAACATATTGAACATTTTTGAAATGGAGGATCACTATCATGACAAAGACGATCTACCGTACCCCTGAGGAATGGAAGCAGCGCTACGCGGTGCCGGAGTATCATCCGAATCTCGAGATCACGGGCGAATATGATAAGTCTCTCGCGGCAAAGTGCTCCAACGGCACTTTTGTCGGTCAGCTTCTGGAAAACGGCGCGGTCAAGGCCTGGCGCGGCATCCCGTTCGGGAAGATTCCCGCCCGTTTTGAGCGTTCTGTCGCTCCGGACGCTTCAAATAAGGTGTATGAGGCGCTCTACTACGGAAAATCTGCCATGCAGGTACCGGATGATTCAGAACCGGCTTCCTATTATGAGCAGGGTGAGCTGGATGTGCTGACGCTGACCGTTTATACCGGCAACAACAATATCAAAAACAAACCCATACTCGTTTATATCCATGGCGGCGGTTATACAAACGGAGGTAACAGCGATAAGTCCTATGACCCCACGGCGCTTGTTTACTACAATCCCGACCTGCTGGTTATCAGCACTACCTACCGTGTGGGTATTTTCGGACTTCTGAATCTCGGCGTGAAGGATGAAAACGGCAATTACATTCTGAATGATTACGAAGAGAATATTGATAAGTATAAAACCTCCAATAACCTTCAGATTCTGGATGTGATTCAGAGTCTGCGCTGGATCAAAGAAAACGCTGCGGCGTTCGGCGGAGATGTCAGCAACATCACGATTGCCGGTGAATCCGCCGGTGCGGGAAGTGTTTCCAATCTTCTGCTGATGGCGTCCGATCCGGACAACAAGTATATTTCGCTCGACGAAGGACTCTTCCAGAAGGTGTTCTCCATGAGCGGAGGCATTAACCAGTATACTACGCTCAGCGAATCCGGTACACAGACAAAAGCTTTGATCAAGGACTTTAATGCGCATTCCGTTGCCGATCTGTTGAAGCCAAGCAAGGAAGAACTGCTCGATTGGCAGAGAGCAAATGAGCTTGGCTCAAGTCTAATTGTGATGGACGGTGAAGTGCTGCCGAAGGATCCCGATGAGATATATGACAGATATTGCAAATATGTAGGTAAGAGTGTAACGACGCTTCAGGGCGCGACCACCAATGAATACGCCTATTTCCGTGTCGTATTAAAGGAAATTTACAAGGAAATGGGTGTTACCCATGAGGATTGCGCAAGAGCCGTTTTCAAGGCCGTGACCGAGCCGACCGTCGCTTTCCCCGATCTGAAGCCGACTGACGCTTTCAAGGAAGCAACGGAGGCGTATCTCAAGGCGCTGGAGAAGGACGGTCTGACCACGGAAGACGAGAAAATGAATGCCTTCCTGAACGATGAGATGCTGCAGATGGTGAACTACTACATGGCGGCAAAGCAGGCGGATAACGGCGGCACGTGCTATGTCTATGCCTTCGACCAGAAGTATGACGGCTACTATGCCGAGTGCGGTGAGGGTCATGCCGTTGACTGCTATTATCTGTTCGGCAATTTCTCCGGTGATCGGACGCTGGGAACCAAAAAACAGGTGGATTTTTCCCGCAAGTATCAGAATATGGCGGCGAACTTCTGCCGCTATGGCAATCCGTCCACCGAGGACATCGAATGGAAGCCCTACAACACGGAAACGGGTTATTGTGCCGTGCTGAATGACGAGCACATCGAGTGCGTCAAGGGCTATCATTCCGGACGCATCACCAACGCGATCAAAATGATGGACGAGAACCGCGCCATGAAGACCTATGTGAACAGAATAAAGATGTTTGAGATCGCGGCGGAACTGCATAAGTAAGAGCGAATCGCTCTTTGGAGGAACATAAAAAATGTCGATCAGCAAACAGTTGCCAAGTAAAAAAATACCCAATCTGCGCGATCTGGGCGGCATGACGGGTACGGACGGAAAGCAGATCCGCGAGGGTCGTCTGATTCGAAGCGCACAGCTTTACAATGCGACAAAAAAAGATCTGGCGCTGCTGGAAACCTTGCACATCCGCAAAATCTTTGATTTTCGAAACGCACAGGAAGCAAAGGAAAAGCCGGATCCGAGCCTTCCCGGCTGCGAGTACACAAATCTGTCGATCCTTGATAAATCAAGCGCAGTCAGTTGGGAGGCAAACCGAACCGATCCTGCTCCTAAAGAACCGAAAGAAGCAAAAGGCGCTCCGAAATCCGGCGCCGAGCAGATGTGCGAGGTTTATCGGGACTTTGTCCGCAAGCCGGCGTCAAGAGAGCAGTATTCCCGTTTCCTGCGGGGAATTCTGGATACAGAGGACGGTGCGGTGCTGTGGCACTGCACGCTCGGAAAGGATCGCTGCGGCTGGGGCGCGGTGCTGGTGGAGGCTGTGCTGGGCGTGAGCCGGGAAGACATCATGGCGGATTATCTGTACAGCAACGTATGCCTGAAGCACGAGATCACCGGAATGATGCCGATCCTGAAAAAGCTGCTGGAAAAAATGCACATGGTAAATGCCGGAACCGCCGTGGTGGAAGCGCGGGAGGAATATCTTGCCGTAGCTTTCGATGAGGCGGAAAAGCTCTACGGCTCCTTTGACGCGTTTCTGGAAAAGGGTCTCGGCATAAACGTGACTATGCGTGAACAGCTCAGAGCCAGATATCTGATTTAACATATTGGAGGAATAACATGAACAACATAATGATTCATAAAAGGAGGATTACAAATGAAAGTCGATTACATCATAAAAAATGCCAAAATCTTCACCTCTGATGTGAAGCAGCTTAACGCCTCCGCTTTCGCGGTGAAGGACGGCAAGTTCGTCTATGTCGGAGACGAAGCGGGACTTGCAGACTTCGAGGGTGAAGTGCGCGACCTCGGCGGCGCGTTCGTGACCCCGGGACTCATGGATTCCCATGTTCATGTTACCATGGGCGTTGCGAACGAATACAAGGAATTCGGCTCGCGGATCGATTGCACGAACAAAAAGGAATGCGTCGCCTATATCGAAAAGTATGTGCAGGAAAACCCGGGTCAGGAGCACTATGACTTCATGCTGGAGCTTGCAAATCTAAACGGCGACAAGCTGACAAAGGAGGATATCGATTCTGTTTGCCCGGACAGCGACGTCGTGATCATGGAAGGCGAAGGCCACAGTGTCTGGGTTAACTCCAAGGTTCTGAAGCGGCTGGGCGTTACGGATGAAACGCCGGATATCGCCCCGAATCTCAGCACCTATGAGCGCGACGAAAACGGTCACGTGACCGGTAATATGTTCGAGGGCGCGGAGATCTCCACGATCATGTATCATACCAGGGACATCACCGATGAGCAGATCGAAAAAGCACTCGAGCGCTGGATCGATTTCAGCGTTGCGCACGGTGTTACCGCTGTCTTTGACGCGGGCATCCCGGGCTGCACATCCTTCCATGAGCGCTGCTATGCTTACCTGTGCAAAATGGATAAAGAGGGTCGTCTGCCCGTCTATATTGACGGCTGCTACCCCATCGTTGACCCGCGTGACGCAAAGGACGCCGTGGAAAACGTCAGACGCTACAACCGTGAATTCAATACGGAGCATTTGAAGGTGCATACCCTGAAGATCATGATGGACGGCACGATGAACATCCGCACCGCTGCGATGATTACGCCCTACTGCGACACGAAGACCACCGGTGCAACGATGCTGACGAAAGAGCAGATCGCGGAGCTTCTCATTCAGCTCAACGAATACGGCTTCGATATGCACGTGCATACCGTGGCGGAGGCGTCCTCCCGCGCCGTTCTGGACGGTGTGGAGCTGGCAAAGAAGCAGATCGGCGATAAGTACCGCGTGCAGGTGACCTGCGCCCATCTGGAGGTCCAGCATGACGCCGATCTCGACCGCTTTGCAAAGCTCGGCGTGATCGCCAACTATACCCCGTGGTGGCACAGCGGCTGCTGCGTTTCCGGCGGTTATGAAAAGGCGGTGGAATTCCTCGGCAGGGAGCGTGCCGATAAGATGTATCGCTGCAAAACGCTCTGGGATACAGGCGCATTGGTCACATGGTCCAGCGACACCATCAGCTACGGCGATTTTGTTGCATGGAATCCGCTGCTCGGCTTGGAAGTCGGCATGACGAGAACCATCACGACAAATACAAAGGCGGATGAATTCTATCAGATCGGATTCGAGTATCCTTCTCCCTGCGAGAAGATGAGCATCGAGGAAATGCTTCTGGGCTATACCATCAACAACGCAAAGCAGCTTTGCATCGATGATGTCAAGGGCTCCATCGAAGTCGGCAAGGACGCGGATTTCAACGTGTTTGATGTGAATCTGCTGACCGCCAAACCCGAAGGTATCAGCTATGTAATGCCCAGCGAAGTGTTCATGATGGGTAAAAAAATGAACTGAACATAGAATCAGCAAAAAATAGGAGACAATATTATGAAGGTTGACAAGATCATCAGGAACGCGAAGGTTTTTACGTCTGATGTAAAAAAACCGAACGCGACGGCATTCGCCGTGAAGGACGGAAAGTTCGTCTATGTGGGCGATGAGAAAGGTATCAAAGACTTTGAGGGCGAAGTCTTTGATCTCGGCGGTGCGTTTGTTATGCCTACATTTATGGATTGCCATGCTCATCTTCCGGTCTGTGTGGGGACGATGTATATAGAAGAACAGCATAATGTGTCCGGCAGCGGAAAACAGGAATGTCTCAGAGCTATGAAGGATTTCGTCGCCAGGCATCCCGACTACGCGACGTATACATTTCAGCTATCGCTGGTAAATCTCGGAGGCGAGATTCTGACAAAGGAAGATCTGGATGAGGTCTCTTCAGAGAAAGAAGTCTATGTCATTGAAGCGGAAATGCACTCAGCATGGTTCAATTCACTGATTCAAAAGAACATGGGAATAACGGATGATACTCCCGATATGGCAGAAGGACTCAGCTATTATGTCCGGGATGAAAAAGGACACATTACGGGCAACTGCTTTGAAGGACCGCATTTTTGCATACTGTACAGGCACTCAGACAGGGTTCCGAACGAAACGATGGAAAAAGAATTTGAAAAATGGGTGAACTTCTGTAAAACCGCAGGCGTTTCCGTCATCTTTGATGCAGGAACCCCCGGTTCCGCTCAATTAACGGAGCGCGGACTTGAGGTCCTCTGCGAAATGGACAGAAGGGGGAAGCTCCCGGTCACGATCGACGCAAGCTATATGGTCTTTGACCCCGCACAGGCTTCGGGTGCTATCGAGGAGCTGACCCGTCAGCACAATAAATTCAAGACCGAGCACGTTCAGGTCAACACCCTGAAGATCCTTCTGGACGGCACTCTGAACATCCGCACCGCAAACATGGTCACGCCCTACGAGGACACACACACCAAGGGCGGCAGGCTCTTTGATGAAAATCAGATCGCGGACTTCCTGAGAGAGCTGAATACGCTGGGCTTCAATCTGCATACGCACTGCGTTGCCGAAGGCTCGGTCAAAACGGTCCTTGACGCTGTGGAGATCGTAAAGAAAGAGCTTGGCGATGATTTCCGCGTGAGGGTCACGATCGCGCATAACGAGGTCGTAAGAGACGAAGACATCCCCCGCTACAATGAACTTGGCGTGTTTGTAAACTTCACTCCCTGGTGGCACAGCGGCTGCTGCGTCTCGGGTGGCTATAAACAGGCTGTGAAATTCCTTGGAAAACGTGCAGACAGGATGTATCGCTGCAAGTCTGTATGGGATACGGGAGCAACGGTTACATGGTCCTCCGACAACACATACTTCGGAGATTTCAGCGAATGGAATCCGCTTCTCGGCATTGAGATTGGAATGACAAGAGAGATCACGTCGAAAACGGTAGTACCTGCGGAGGATGTCGATTTCTTTGAAAAATTCCCCGATCCGAAGGAAACCATGTCCATGGAAGAAATGCTGCTTGGTTTCACCATAAACGGCGCGGCGCAGCTTGGTCTGACGGACAGGAAGGGATCCCTGGAAGCGGGCAAGGACGCGGATTATCTCGTTTTCGAGGAAGACCTTCTGCATACGGCTCCCGAGGGGATAAGCCGGATCCGTCCGAAGGAAGTGTATTTTAACGGCGTAAAAATGAATGAAAACAAGGAGAGTATATCATGAAAGTTGACAAAATCATTAAGAACGCGAAAGTTTTTACCTCTGATGTGAAGCAGCCGAACGCCACCGCCTTTGCGGTGAAGGACGGCAAGTTCGTCTATGTCGGTGATGAAGCGGGTCTCAAGGACTTCGAGGGCGAGGTCGTCGATCTCGGCGGCAAGTTCGTTATGTCTACATTTATCGACGGTCATGCGCACCTTACGGCAGGCTTAGGCATCTTTTCTTTGGGCGTCCTGGAGAATATTGACGGAACCAATAAGAAAGAATGCCTTGAAGCCATGAGGAAAGTGGTTGATGCCCATCCGGAATATGATTTTTATTCATTTGGGCTTCAATTGATGAATCTTGGGGGCGAGGAATTAACAAAAGAAGATCTGGATACTGTAAGCGCTGATAAGGAGATCTTTGTTCTTGAAGGAGAAGGACATAGCTCCTGGTCAAATTCTCTGATTCTTAAGAACTTGGGAATCACGGATGATGCTCGTGATATATCGGAAGGACTTGCTTTTTATGTAAGAGATAAAAACGGCCATATTACAGGGAATGCTTATGAATGGCTCAGCGTTAGAATTATGCTGAGACATCAGGATATCGTAAAAGATGAAGAAGTAAGAAGCGAATTTAAAAGGTGGGTTAATTACTGCAAGGAAGTTGGCATTTCCACGATATTTGAAGCCGGAACACCCCTCTGCCCTGAATTGAATGAAAGATCATATGAGATTCTTTGCGATATGGATAAAAAAGGCGAGCTTCCTATCTATATAGACGGAAGCTACGCGGTTTGTGATCCTGCAGAGCGTCCAACCGCAGTTCAGGAAGCGGCTCGTCAACATGCAAAATTCAATACGGAACATGTCAAAGTCAATACCCTGAAAATTTATATGGACGGAACATTGAATATTCGTACGGCAAATATGGTTACGCCTTATGAGGATACGCATACGAAAGGCGGAAGAACCTTTGATGAATATGAGATTGCGGATATTCTGAAAGAGCTTAATAAAGAAGGGTTCAATTTACATACGCATTGCGTTGCCGAAGGTTCCATTAAAACAGTTCTTGACGGTGTAGAACTGGCAAAGAAAGAACTCGGAGATGATTTCAAGATCAAAGTAACCATCGCCCATAATGAAGTAATGAGAGATGAGGACATTCCGCGCTTCAAAGAGCTTGGAGTCATCGCGAACTTTACTCCCTGGTGGCATAGCGGTTCCTGTCTTTCGGGCGGTCATAAGGCAGCAAAAGAATTCCTGGGTGACAGAGCAGATAAAATGTACCGTTCAAAGTCAATGTGGAATACGGGTGCTATGGTTACCTGGTCTTGCGATACGATGCAGTTTGGAGAATTCTTGGATTGGAATCCTCTGCTTGCCTTGGAAGTTGGCATGACAAGAGAAATCACATGGGATACGAAAGCAGACCATAGTAAAGTGTCTGTCCATGAAAAATTCCCGAGTTCTTCCGAGTGTATGTCAGCGGAAGAAATGATCCTCGGGTACACCATCAACGGCGCGAAGCAGCTTGGTCTGGAAGCCAGAAAGGGCTCCATCGAGATCGGCAAGGACGCGGACTACCTTGTATATGAGGAAGACCTGCTGACGTTTGACCCCTCCCGTCTCAGCAATCTCATGCCGAAGGAAGTTTATTTTGACGGCGTCAAAATGAACTGATCATAGAATCAGTCAAAAAAAATAGGAGACGATATCATGAAGGTTGACAAAATCATTAAGAACGCGAAGGTTTTTACATCGAATGTAAAAAATCTGAATGCCACCGCCTTCGCGGTGAAGGATGGAAAGTACGTCTATGTCGGTGGTGAAGCGGGACTTAAAGACTACGACGGTGAAGTCGTTGATCTCGGCGGAGCGTTCGTCATGCCCGCCGTAATGGACTCCCATGTCCATATCGGTGTGCCGATTTCCAATGAACTTGCCGTGAAGCGCGATTTCATTGAATGCAGCAATAAAAAAGAGTGTCTCGATTTTATTAAAGCCGAAATGGCAAAAAAACCCGATGCAAAAAAATATACATTTTCGTTATCTGAGCCTTGCCTTGGCGGAGAGAAGCTGACGAGATATGATCTGGACAGCGTTTGCCCGGATAAAGAACTTCTGATCATCGAGGGAGAGTTTCACAGTGCCTGGGCAAACTCCCTGCTTCTGAAGAATAACAATGTAAATGCAAACACTCCGGATATTGCTCCCGGTTTGAGCTATTATGAAAGAGATGAAAACGGCGAACCGACAGGCCATATGTTTGAAATGACGCTGATCGGATTTGCCATGGAAACCTCCAACGATATTCCGGATGAGCAGATAGAAGTATCGCTGAAAAGGTATGCCGAATTCTGCAAGAAAATGGGAATCTGCGCAGTCTTTGAAGCGGGCACGCCGGGCGGAGCGAAGTATCATGAGCGTGTTTATAAATTGATTCAGAAGCTTGACAGGCAGGGCGAGTGGCCCGTTTATGTGGATGGCTCCTATGCAATCTGCAGTCACGTCGATTTCGAGCGTTGTCTTGAAACCCTGCGTCATTATCGCGATACTTTCCATGAAGGCAATATGCGTTCGAATACGTTGAAAATCTACTTGGACGGCACTCTGTCCATTCACACCGCCTCTCTGTTAACTCCCTACGCCGATAGAAACACTTCGGGCGGGCATCTGTTTACAGGCGATGAATTGGCAGACATGATTGAAAAGCTTGATGCAGAGGGCTTTAATCTCCATTTGCATACCGTCGGTGAGGCTGCATCCCGTGCGGTACTCGACGGTGTGGAAAAGGCACGCAGGAAGCTTGGTAAAGCATTAAAGAGCCAGGTGACCTGTGCCCATCTGGAAGTTCAGAATCCGAAAGATATTCAAAGATTTGCGGCTTTGGGCGTTCATGCAAACTATACCCCCTGGTGGCACGCGGGCGGCGGTTCAGGCGGCGGCGGCAACTTTGCGCAAATGAAAAAACTGCTCGGTGAGGAGCGTGCAAAAAGAATGTATGCCTCACGAAGCGTCTGGGATACCGGCGCCAATGTCTGCTGGTCATCCGATAATGCTGATTTTGACGAGGGAATGCTTCAGTGGAGTCCCTACCTTGGTATGGAAGGCGGCATAACCCGCGAGTATACCAAAGAAACCAATCTTGAGGAAGTTGAGAAGCTCTATGAGCCTGTTCAGCCCGCAAGTGAATGCATGACGCATGAGCAGATGCTGCTGGGGTTCACGATCAATAACGCAAGACAGATGTGCATTGCGGATCGCAAGGGCTCGATCGAAGCCGGCAAGGATGCGGATTATCTGATTTTTGATGAGGATCTTACATCAATAGATCCGCATAAATTCAGCCACATTGAACCGAAACAGGTTTTCTTTGCCGGAAAACAGGTGAAGTAAGAGAAAAACTATGAAAAAATGGATCACAGTGGACGCGCTCATCATTGCGTTCTTCACGGCCATGGGATACGCTTTCGGGTACTCGGTTCCGGCAATGCTGAATGTGCCCGACTGGCTTTGCCTGATTTTATGTATCGTCGGCGGCATGGCGATGCAGGAAATCGCAAGCAGGATCATATACAGCAGATTTACGCAGGAAAAAGCATGGAGGAAGGTCCTTGTATTTTCCGCTTTTGTCGTTGTTTTCCTGATCGGCAACACCATTTCAACAAAGCGCCTGGATGAATCGCTGATAGGCGGTCTGGGACAGGAATGGGGTTCCGTTGTCCTCTTTGCCGTCCTCGGCTTAGTGACCAGCCTTGTGAAGCGCTCCTATAAGACCGGTAAGGTAAAGAAAAAATACGGCAGCGGTGAGGAAGGCTTCCGCTTCAATGCGGAAGAAAAGGCATACATCGAAGGACTGAATGTAAAGAATGCCGAGATCACCGGCGTATACGATCCTAAACTGGCGGTAAAAACAAGGACCGGCGTTTATGTCGGTACGAAAGAAAGTGGTGTTCTTTCGTTCAACGGCATTCCCTATGCAAAAGCGCCGGTCGGCGCTCTTCGCTGGAAGGCGCCCGAAAAGTTGCCGGACAGCAACAGAGTTTTTGAAGCAAAGCATTTCGGTGCTTCGGCGATTCAGGTCAATTATGAGGGAAATCCTCTGAGTGACCATCGGCAGAGCGAGGATTGCCTTACCTTAAATGTCTGCACGACGAAACCAGCCTCCGGGGAGAAAAAGCCCGTGGTCGTCTATTTCCATGGCGGAGACTTCTCCTATGGTGGTTCTGCCGATTGTCTGTGGGAAATGTCGGGCTTTGTGAAAGCGCATCCGGACATTGTGGCCGTCAGTTTCAATTACCGTCTGGGACTTTTGGGATTCATTGATTTCTCTGCAATTCCCGGCGGGGAGGAATATCCCGACGCAGAAAATCTCGGGTTGCTCGATCAGATCGCGGCATTGGAATGGGTCAGGGAAAACATTGCAGCCTTCGGCGGAGATGCGAAGCAGGTCACGGTCATGGGTGACGGTGCCGGCGGTATCTCCATCGGTCTGCTCTCGGCTGCCCATCGCGCCAAGGGACTGTTCCAAAAAGCAGTGGTGTTCTGCGGCACTCCCAATAGTACGGAACAAAGCGGCGGATCTTCCGCAGTGCTGGCTTCCAGGCTGCTTACAGCCTCCGGCGCCGCAAACTTGAAAGAACTGCTTGCACTGACGGGGGACAGGCTCAGTGAGCTGACACAGGAACTCAAGGAATATCTCACAGGACCGAGCCGAGACGGAAAGCTGATCCCGACAGATGTATTTGCTGCACTCAGGAAAGGTGCTGCAAAGGACATTTCTTTTATCCTCTGTACATCCAGGGATAACGTAAGCACATACAGCGCCTCCATCGGTCGCGACTTTTCCGAAAAAGTCTTTGCTGATCTGGTAGAGAAAATCCTGAAGCAGCAAACGTCAGAGGCAGCGCAGAAACTGAGAAAACAGATCGACGATGATACGCATCGAATCGGAAAGGCAAAAGCCGAAGCGGATTTTTGCAATCAATGGCTGGATGATGCAAGTATCTATTACTTATCCGAATCACTGCATGCCGGTGGAAGTGACGTTCGTCTGCTGTACTGGGATGTGGATGCCGTGATCAAAAACCTCGGCGTCGGCGATGTCAATATTGTCAGTACGATCCTCGGCAATTCCGAGGCTGCGGAAGCCTATGGAAATGTCGTGAACGAAACCATCTGTGAGATCCTTCAGACACTCATGATAAAAACTGTTCACGGCGAAGAGCCCGCGCTTTACAACAATGAGATTCAAGGCGTGAGCGCGATCCAATGGGAGAGCTATCCGGACATTCTTGTTGTCAGCAAGAACAGGATCCTGCTGCAGGCAGCGGAAGATGTTCTGAAAGAAGCCTTAGAGCTGCTTCGTGCGGCAGGGATCGAAGAATGATTCTATAAGGAGTTGTTTTATATGTCAGCTATTCATTCCGACATATCCGACCGTGTGGATGTTAAGCGTCTGCGGGATAAGAGAGAGATGCCTCTGTGTGTGATTGCTCTGATTTTTTCGTTCGTAGTGTTCGCGCTTTTGACATATCTGGCATTCTCCACGGCAGAAAATCCGAAAATTGTCGATATAGCGAATGAATTCGTCGAAGATCTGGGTATTACGGAGATCACGGAAGAATTCATCGAAGGCCTGTATGTTGAGGAAGTCATACATAAGCTGCTTCTCAAAATCGGTGCTTTATTCGTGCTTGCCGTTCTTGCGAGCGTGCTTATTGTGACTTACCTCCGCGTTATAAGAAATGTGGGTGAAACCGTTTCCTGCGACATTCCCGTGACAGATCGGCAGTTTCCGTTTTTAAAAGAGAGATGTGCCGCGTATGCGAAAAGGCTTGGTCTTAATTATGTTCCGGAGCTGTATATTTCTCAGGAAGGCAGAGCGGAGGTCGAAACTTCCTCTGTCAAGTTCCGGAGCGAATACTATATCCGGCTGAATTGCGACTATGTGCGTGTTGCCGCCGAGGATGAAGATTTTTCCCCAATAGACTTTATGATCGCATCGGAGCTTGCACACATAGCACTCGATCATAGAAATGTGCTGTGGATCCTGCTGACGGTTCCTGCGAGAATAATCCCGTTTTACCAGTCCCTCATGTTCCGTGCGATGTGTTATTCTGCAGACAGGGTCGCTGCGGCTCTGGTAGGGACGAAAGAAGCGATCGACGCGATCACCGTCCTCTCAAACAATCCGGATATATCGGCAGAATTCAACAGAGAAGCTTATAGAAGCGACATCATGGAGAAAAAACCGTGGATAGATAACGCCGCACGCATTTATTATAACTTCATCTCTGATACGCCGATCCCGGCCTATCGTATAGCCGCACTTTTGAATTCCGAAAAAGAGAGTGATGTACTTTCGTGATCTATTGTGGGGCTTACCACTGGTATAGATTGGTTAAACATAATGGCAGTGCAGAGAATACTTGAGCAGATGGAAGACTTTGCAAGTGCACTGGAAGAAGGACGATGAGAGACATCACAGGTGTATTGTGTTTTATAAAAAAAGAAAGCGCCATGCTTTCTTTTTTTGTCAGAATCATCAGAACTGTCGCTTCGTCGACAGTTTGTCACCATTATGCCTATTGACCATATATCGGCCAACCGTTATAATAATTGCAGAGGTAGTGGCACTATGACCATACAAAATATCCTAAAAGAGAATAATATTTCCATATATAAGCTGTCAAAAACCAGTTCTGTTCCGTATGCAACATGTAACGATATCGTAAGCGGCAAGGCCCAGCTCGAAAAATGCAGTGCAGAAACAGTTTATAAAATCGCGCAGGCACTCAACATTCCTATGGAATCCATTCTGGCGCCGTGCTTTGAGAAGCGCGGCACCTTTGAAAACTTTAAAAGCACTATATGCCATCGTGTAAAAGAACTTGGCGATATTAATTTCATTATAGATACTCTGCAAAGTCAGGATATTCGCAGGTATTATGAACGTAAATGGTATCCGGAAAGCTTATATCTGCTTGCCATGCTTGATTATATCAGCAGAGAAAATGATGTTCCTATCTGCGATGAATATGATGACATCCGAAAATGCAGACTTGAAAAACCCGTATATCCGGCAAGTGTCCTTGCCATATCTGCTGCATCAAAAAAGGACTCTGTCTTACGGCGCAGCGCTAAATCAGCTATTCCGGAATTCAAAAGATTTAATATCATTGAAAATGAGGTAAGAAATGTCATCTGACAGGCCCATAGAATTTACAAAGGAAAACATAGACACATATTTGAAAGAGGTTGCTAAAGAATACAAAAAACAGCTAAGCAAAAACATGCCTGCTGAAATGATTCTCATCGGTGGCGCTTCTGTACTTATCAATTATGGTTTCAGAGATATGACGACAGATATAGATGCCATCATTCAGGCTGCAACAGCCATGAAGGATGTAATCAATCGTGTCGGAGACAAGTATCATCTTCCAAACGGCTGGCTTAATCAGGATTTCAAGAATACCGATTCGTATTCTCCGAAACTGCTACAGTTTTCTAAGCACTATAAAATTTATGCAAAAGTACTCACCGTAAGAACCGTTGCCGCTGAATATCTGGTAGCAATGAAGCTTCGTTCCGGCAGACAGTATAAAAGTGATTTGTCAGATGTATTAGGAATACTCGCCGAGCATGAAAAGAAAGGTTCTCCCATTACTCTGGAGCAAATACAAAAAGCTGTATCTGACCTGTATGGAAGCTGGGATGCGCTTTCAGAAGCGTCCCGCAACTTTATCATGAATGCAATGAACGATGGCCACTTCAATGATCTTTACATGAAGGCAGTTGCCGGAGAAAAAGAAACCAAAGAACTATTGGTTGAATTTGAAAAGAAATATCCCGGCAAAACCAAAATAGCAAATGTCGATTCTATAGTTGGAAATCTCCAGAAAAAGACAAACAGAGCATCAATACTGGCTGATCTTAGAAAAAAGAAAACAGATAATGGTTCGAACTAATGTTTCCATTCCTTTCGCAGTAACGATCGTCATTGCTCCAGTCATTGCAATTATTCTCATTCATTGATCCTCCGCTTGTACAGTGACGATTACAAGTGTATAGGATCTGAGAATTAATTGTAATGGCTTTTTTGATCCGACTCAGATTGGCTCTTTTGTCCCGACTCGGATCGCCCGACGCTTACAAAAAAACGAAGGACACATACTAATGAAGAAAAACATATATTGACAGATTGAATAATCTATTATTTTTCTTTATAATTAAAGTGTTAGAAATGGACAATCGAGGAATTGTGCTGTTTTTGCAAAATGCATTAAATTACAATATGATTGTTAATTACCACAAATGACCGTCACAGAAGGGAACCCAGCTTCAGAAATACCGGAGCGAATACCAGAGATACCACGGTCATCAGTTTGATGAGAATGTTGAGAGACGGTCCGGAGGTGTCCTTGAAAGGATCGCCTACGGTATCGCCTACTACTGCAGCGTGATGGGCGTCGGAGCCTTTTCCGCCGTAGTTGTCTTCTTCAATGAATTTCTTGGCGTTGTCCCAGGCGCCGCCGGCATTGGACATGAAGATGGCCAGCAGTACGCCGGTCACCAGCGCGCCGGCGAGGAGACCGCCCAGCGCCTCCGTGCCCAGCAGAAAACCGACGGCAAGCGGGCAGATCACAGCCAGAACGCCGGGAAGCAGCATTTCTTTCAGTGCCGCCTGGGTGGATATGGCAACGCATGCCTTGTAGTCCGGTTTGCCCGTTCCGGCCAGGATGCCGGGAATGGTACGGAACTGTCTTCTTACTTCCTCCACCATCTTATTTGCCGCCTTGGAAACGGATTCCATGGTAAGAGCCGAAAACATGAAGGGCAGCATGCCGCCCAGGAACAGACCGATGGTCACTTTGTAGTCCAGGATGTTGATGCCTCTTTCCGCAATGCCCACGGAACCGGCAAAGGAAACAAACAGCGCCAGAGCGGTAAGAGCCGCGGAACCGATGGCAAAGCCTTTGCCCATGGCAGCCGTGGTATTTCCCACTGCGTCAAGTTTATCGGTGATCTCGCGCACTTCCGGCGCCAGTTTGCTCATTTCCGCAATGCCGCCTGCGTTATCGGCGATGGGACCATAGGCGTCCACAGCCACGGTGATGCCGGTGGTGGAAAGCATGCCCACGGCGGCAAGCGCGATGCCGTAAAGGCCGGAGAGCCGGTAGCTTAAATAAATGCCTACGGCAATAAGTACGGTGGGAACGATGGTGGAACGCATGCCCACGGCAATGCCGGAAATGATGGTGGTGGCAGCGCCGGTGGTGGAATTTTCCGCAATGTGTTTTACGGAGTTATAGTCTCCGGAAGTGTAGTATTCGGTGATGATGCCGATCAGAAGACCTACGATCAGACCGGCGATCACGGAGATGGCTTCGTTCAGCCTGCCGAAACATACTTCGCTTAAAAGAAGCGCAAAGAGGCACACCAGAAGGGCGGATACGTAGGAACCCATATTCAGGGCCTTGTGAGGATCGGAATCTTTCTTTCCTTTTACAAAGCCGGTCGCGATCAGGCTGGCGCCGATGCCCAGACCGGAAAGCGCCAGGGGATACGTCACGCCGGCGCCGCCGAAGAGGCCCGTGACACCGATCCCCAGGGTCACCGCGGAAACGATGGCGCCCACATAGGACTCAAACAGATCGGCGCCCATGCCGGCAACATCTCCCACGTTGTCGCCCACGTTATCGGCGATGGCTGCGGGATTCCGGGGGTCATCCTCGGGAATGTTGTTTTCCACCTTGCCCACCAGGTCCGCGCCCACGTCGGCCGCTTTGGTATAGATGCCGCCGCCCACACGGCCGAAAAGAGCAATGGAGCTGGCACCCAGCGAAAAGCCGGTGAGGATGGCGGAATTTTCCGTGATCAGATAAATGACGGAACATCCCAGAAGTCCCAGCCCCACCACACACATGCCCATAACGGAACCGCCGCCGAAAGCAAGGGCGAGAGCCTTGTTCATTCCGGCTGTCCTGGCCGCATTGGCCGTCCGTACGTTCGCTTTCACTGCCGTATTCATGCCGATGTAGCCGGCCGCCACGGAAAATGCCGCGCCGATCAGGAAACATATGGCCGTGGCAAAGTTGATGAAGACCGCCAGCAGTACGAAAAGAACGGCGACAAAGAACACCAGTACTCTGTATTCGGAAAGAAGGAACGCTCTGGCGCCTTCGGCAATGTATCCCGCGATCTCTTTCATCCGGTCGGTACCGGGGTCGGCCTTGCTGATCTGTTTTGTCTTGAACGCTACGTATAAAACGGCGCAGATGGCAAAGACGGGGGCAAGCAGGTTCAGGTATTCCATGGCAATTCCTCCTTATCTAAAAACCAAAAATCCCCCCTGTAAAAGGGGGGATCGAACTTATAAAAAAGTATTTTCGACGTTTCTTTTTCAATGAATCAGTCTCCATATGCAGAAAGTTCTAGTCGGCGGAGACACTCCGCCGGGGGATCGTCTGTTCCGTAATCATAGCATGCCTTATCGGCTTTTTCCACAAAATTTCTGTT
>CALCRH010000236.1 GCA_937894515.1 uncultured Clostridia bacterium
CACGTCTCCAACCCGCCTGCTCCTGCAAGCCCAATAACATGCACTCAAAGCCGATTTCTTTTTCAACGGCTTCGACATCGGCAACAAAGCGATCCTGATCCCATCCGCAGACATAACCGTGGCCGAATTCGTCGCTGTCGACCTGGTTCCGGCTGGCGATCAACATGATCGGGAAATCCTTTTCCTGCGCGAGCTCGAGGGTTGCTTTTAACAGGGTTTTGGACATCGGGCCGATGCCCTTCTTCACGTCCGCTGCAAACGCGCTGATGCTCATCAGACAGGCCAGCACAAGACAGAGGGCTGTGATCTTAACGATTTTTTTCATGTATACGCCTCCTATATCAGTTGCCGAATTTCTCGGAATAATTGACGAGGATCTTTGCGAGCTGGCCGCGGCTGGCCAGACCTGTGGGCGTGATGGTCGTGGAACTCGTGCCGGAGATCAGCTCATGGTAATACGCCCAGTAGACTGCGGGCTTCGCCCACGAGGCGATGCTGCCGCTGTCCGTGAACGCATCGTCATAGGTCTCCGTGAACATCATCTCCATGCCGCTCTGTCCGCCGGAATAGCCGTACCCGCCTGCTCCGCTCTGCGCCGTGCCGTTTTTTATCTGGTCGTAGGCTGCGTTGATCTCGTTCATCTTCCGGGCTGCGGTCTCGTCGCCGGGATTCAGCGCGACATTATATTTCACCGCATCCCCTGCGACCGTAACGGTAAATCCGTTCATCACGCCGGTGCCGGTGTTCTTCACCGTAAAGCTGACCGGCAGATCAAAGCCCTTCATGATATCGCTGTCGCTGTAAACAGGCTCGCTCACATCAAAAGCGAAGGTATCGAACTGCCCGGACGCCTTAACGATATTGCACGTTGGCTCCGCCGCAAGGATCCTGAGCGTATCTTCGGACGGAGTACCGTCCTTCGGAAGCTCCGTGATTTTCTGACTGTTCAGGCTGATTTCACCAACCGTGCTCAGGTTAGACTCGGCATAATCGCTGACAAGAGATGTGACAGTTACGCTGCCGTTCGCGCCGATATAGGCATCATAGGAATCAATGACACCCCAGTCGGCTGTTGTATACAGCGTCTGCGGAGCGGAGATGCCCTGTGCATTGTCGTCCTCATAGAAGCGCACGCCCTTAACGCTATAGCAGCTTGCACCCTCAGCCTCGCCGTCCGTCTGACTCAACCAGACCAATGTAATGTCGCTGAACTCTGCCCCCTGCTTTGACAGCAGCTTAAAGTCGGAGGTCAGAGAAGATGCGCTCTTACCGATGCTTTCGATAACGTCGTTACGGACGCTTCCGTCGGAATTGATCGCCGCAAGACAGACATCGCCGGTAAGTATCTCTTCGGTCTTTGTACCGACCTCAGCTGATCCTCGGAAAGCAGGACGTCTGGCATACCACGCCGTCAGGAATACGTCCTTGCCGTCGCGCTGCATGACCTCTACCTGTGCATTGTTATCAAGATAGCTGTCGTTCGTGAGCCTTCCGCTTGCAGAAACAGTGCCGTCAGCACCTACGATGGTATAAAGGACTTCGATATCCTCGTCTGCCTCGCCTGTCTTGACGGTGTAGACGATCATCGCCGTGCCGTCCGACAGCATAGCGGTATCCACGGAGTTAACAGTACCGAGGCTGCCGTTATAAGCGACTGCCTGCTGTTTCCATGCGCCGCCTGTGTAATAAGAATAAACAATAGTATTGTCAATATCGAAACATTCATTCAGATCGGTCTCCCCGTCAAAGCTGAAGGAAGAGCCGCTGATATTTCTCCACGCAAGAATGGCTTTATCACCACTGCTTGAAACAGAGGGCGACATATCTGCGCTGTCATTTTTGGTCATTCTTGTCGTATTCCAGCCATTGCCGTTATAAACTGCGGCATATACTTCTGTAGCATTCATCATCAGGGCAGTGTCGCTGTTTTCGACATCCTGCGCGGGTGCCACGTCAAGGTCGTCAACCTGACCGACCCATGCGGCAAAATACTGACTTCCGCTACCGCTGGCTGTGAGGAAGCTGTCTGAAACGCTCTGATCCTCTTCTGACAGGTCGGAAGCGATCGCGCCCTTGTTATCATAGCTTGTCGCATTAGCAGTCGCAAAGCTTGCAGACGAACGGATAGAATTTGGATCGTCCAGATCGGAGATATAGAGCATGATCTGACCGTCATCGGTCGTCACAGGATTAGAATAAGGATAGGCATTCGTCTGTACCGGCAGACTGCTGCCCGCCGCTGCGCCGGGATTCGCGGCAAGCAGCTTTTTCGGTGCAGCGCCGCTGTTCCATGTTCGTCCACCGTTTTTCAGGTAATCTCTGCTCTCAGTCTCTTCCTGCGTAATGGTAAACAACACAGTGCCGTCATCCTGCAGCTCGGCTGTATATGGGTCGCCCTGCCTTGTAAAGCCCTTCAGCAAACGCGGAGCGGATTTTTTTGCAGAGGGGGACTCGCCGTCTTCGTTCCAGTATTCGTCGATGGCTTCGTATTTTCCGCCGAACCATTGCCAGCCGAACTTGGCCGAGGCGATCGTCTTTTTGTAGGTGATCAGGACGACCTTTACCTCAAATTTGACACCGATCTCGCCCTCAATCGCCAGGCGGGTACCCGCACTTGCCTTTTTCATGGCTTCGGCAAGGAACAGGCAGTCGAGCTTGATGCCGATCTTGCCGAAGATACCGCATTTGAGCGCAACAAGGCTCAGGTCAAAGCCCAATCCGGCAAACGCCTCCAGACCGGCCTCCAAGGTGACCTTTATCAGCATATCGACTGTGTTCTTGTTGGCGATGGAGAAGGACAGATCCGTACCGGCAGAAGCACCCAGCTCGACAAAGACAGGAACAGGTCCGACCATGAAGTTCTGACTCCATTCATAGCTGATCTTTGTCCATGCGCCGATGGTGCCGCCGAGGAATTTGACGCCCCATTTGCCGTCGTCCCCGAGGACAGCCTCGGCCTCCATCATGCCATAGAACTTGAACTCGACCTTGGCTTCACCGCCGTCGTCCTCGTCCTTTTTGTCGCCGCTGCTTGCTTCTTTGCTCTTTTTTGTCAGCTCGTCCAGCTTTTCCTGAAATTCCTTTTTGTCCTTCTCAAGCTGTTTTTTGTCGTAGGCAACGCTCAACTGGTCTTCTTCATCTTCGTCCGACTCCGGCTGGTTGATGGAGATCAGCACCCGGAAGGTGCTGGGATCCTCTGCGGGGAAGAACGCCAGACCGACGGTGTTGTCGTTCTCCGTCTTAAAGGTGGAAAGGAACATGAAGCCCTTGGAGATCAGGTCACTGACGCCGACCTCCTTAAACACCTCTCCGAAGCCAAGCTTCTCCGTGAGCTTGTTCTTCACATCCTCGGATATTTCGTCCGAGCCTTCGATGGCATCCTGCTGGTCAGCGAGGTTCGTCAGGTTAAATTTCAGCATTTCATCCTTGACGAGCTTATTGTTGAAATAAAATCTCGCGGCAAGACCGGTTGTTTCCCGGTAACCGAGTACGTCATATTTATATACTTCCGAACCGTCATCGGCTTTGTATAACGATCCTGCCTGCTTACCCAGTGTGTCCCGGTTAACTGTGGTGCAATTGCGTATTACGGGCATACTGGAGAACGGATAGGTATAGATCTGCACGTTGGGGTCATTGATTTTGCTCAGATCAACGGCCATAACGTTCGCAGGATCTTCGAGCTCACCGAAGGTGTTCAGCTTGCCGCTGCCGGTCTCCACGATATCGAACCGTGCGTCCAGATTTTCCGGGACTGCGCTGTAGCCGGGTTTATTTTCATCGTACCCGTTGGATACGGTCTGCACTTCTGTATCCGACATCATAGCACGGCTTTCAATAACGATCTGCTCGAATTCTCTGGACGGACCAAGCGTTTCGGTATAATCAATCACATCCTGAGAATACGGCAAAGGCAGCATCACACCGTTTTCTATGTAATACATCGTCAGGGTCTGGGACATGATCTGCGGCGTATCCTTGCTGCCGGTAACAGCGCGAAGCTGCGTATTGGCGCGATCCTTGCCGGAAATGGTGATGATGCCGGGCGCATAGACGCCGCTTGTATCCCGATATTCAAAGACAAAGCTGATGTTGCTCTTGTCCACCTTTTTCGTTTCGGGATCGGTATAGAACTCCTCGGGGTTCATTTTGATGGTAACAGTGCCGCTGTTTTTGAGGGTGATCGGAATATCCTCGCGGCCGCTGTAAAATTTTGGATCTCCATCGATCTGGAACATGGCGTCCGGGCAATAAACGCCGTTCTGGTAGACGCCGCCGCGCAGCACAAAGCTTTCGCCACTGGCTGCAATCGTTCCGTTCGGACGGATGAAGCTCAGTCCGACGGTGGAAATATTGTTCAGCCGCATATTGTTGCAGGGATAGACGCGGCCTGCGGAAACATCTTCCTCACCGCTGGCGAGATCCTCTACATGGAAGGTGCCGGTATAATTCCCTCCGTCCGATACCCAGATATCGCTCTGGATGCCGTTCGGCTCATAGAGGACAAGCCCGCCCTTGCTGTCCGTCTGCACATTCACAACGATCCTCTTGCCGTCTACGACCGTCTCATACTGCACATCACAGGTCGTTGCGGGGGAGAACTTCATCATATACAGCTTGTCCTTCATGGTGGTGACATCCACCTCGAAGGTCTTTTCCATGCCGGTGCGGGCATGGGTGGCGGTGATCTGAGCCGTGCCGTCCTTGAGACCGACCATCAAAAAGTCGGTGGTGGGGGCGTAGGACGTATAGGTATAGCTTTCGATGTCGGAATACATTCCGCCCTGCTTGTATTCGATCGGCACGGTGGTATTATCGCTGGATTCCCACGCGATCTGATCGGACAGTGTGCCGTATTCGCCTGTGCCGTAGTTAATTGAGACGGACTTTTGCAGACCGATGAGACTGCGCAGCTCGTTGAACGAATAGGTTCCGGCAACGCTCTCCCGGTCGTTCACCTTGCCTCTGCCGCCCAGATCTTCCAGTAATTTCTTGTTGTTGATCTTCACGCCGTTCATCGCCGATTCGCCGACGCCGCCGGTCGTACCGCCGATCTGTCCCAGCGGGACGTCGGCTACCACGGGGATAAATTTATCAGGATTATATACCGTCAGCCTCAGGGAATCCACGCTGTATGCGTCCTCTGCATTCTGTTTTGCGTAGACGGTGACAACGTATGTATCCTTGAGAGTAGTCGGCGGCGTTAGCTTTCCCGAAAGATTGATCGTGCCGCTTGCACCTGACAGGTTATTCCTCGTTCCAGCGGCGGTGCCACCGGAAACGGTATAATACAGGTCACTGCCCTGTCCGCCGGTGTACCCGTATACGTTATAAGGGATCGCGGGCAGACTGTCGCTTGTCACATAATAGCTTGTAAGCTCTCCGAGCTTGACCTCGCAGGGAGGCAGCTTGGTGGCGATACGCACCTCGGCGCTCTTGATCTTGCCTGCTTCGCCCGGTTTGGTCTTATATTCCGCGCTGATAACGACAGTATAGACATAATCCTCCGCGCCGTTTGAGAGTGCAGTCAGGACGCCTTCCGGAATGGTGATCGCGCCGGGAGTCGTCGAAACGATTTTTTCCGTATTGACTGGAGATGTCTTTTCCGTATCGCTGATATTGTAGACGTTTGCGGTATATTCCGTCACATAGCTTTCATCCGCAAGAGTCGTCTGATTAAGTTTTGTAAGGTTGGTGGTAAAATACAGTGTTACGCTCTTATCCTTCAGCACCGTTTTTGTCTGAGAGTTCATCGGAACGGTCAGAATCGGTGCCTCTCCCACGGAAACCACCAGTTCGTCGGAATCCACGGTAAAGCTCTTGCCCTCGATATCACCGTTGCGGACTGTGAGTGTAAAGTGGCACACACCCTCGTCGATCGGCGTGATCGTGCCGTCGGCGTCTATCTGTGCGACCTGATCGTTGCTACTTGACCATGTAAACCATTTATCGTCTGTGAATGTCGCACCGGTCTTGCCGTCAGCGATTTTATACGAAAGCTGAAGCCCCGGATCATCATCCTCTGATATCCTGTAGTTTGCGTGCGAGTTGTTCCAAGCCTCATTTCCCTCAACGGTGACGTCACCGTCAGCGAGGAATACCGCGCCCTTAGCTGTAACCGACATGGGCGACTCCATCATCTGCGCCGCGGCGAGTCCCGTTCCGTCAAAATAATTATACCCCAGATAGTCCTGCTTTGCCGCGCTGTATGCCGGGAGATAGGGCTGCTCCGGCTCGCCGGGAACCGGGTCAAAATAGAGCTGATAATATTCCGTCGTGTCCGTATCCCGCAGAGGCGGGGCGGCATTGGCGACAAGTGCCAGCGGATGCTCCTGCTCATCGGTCATTATATAAAGCGGATAGCGTGTCGCACCGCCGTCGCAGGAAAGATAGCCGGTCGGAATGTAGTATTCCGCAGCATAATCCGTGCCGTCAGGCAGCTTCAGCGTTACGGGATTACTACCGGTATCTGTTGCCTCCGAGCCGACCCAGTCATAATAGACGCTGTTATCCTGCCGCAGGTCGATGCGGAAGGCGGCGGTCTGCTGTGCCGCCGCGTCGCCGAGGATCGCCGCCGTGCCGGTGAAAGCACCGTTTTTGTTCTTCACGCTGTCGCGCTTGGCGTTGGAGATCAGCTTACAGTCATTATTGGAGATGCCGGGAATATTCGTCCACAAGCCGTCATATGTCGGCGTGAAGGCTGTAAACCAATCCGGACCTAAAACCTTACCCGAAATCTCACCGATCCGGATCGTGCCGCTGTCGATGTCCTTGACCTGATAGAGGAAGGTGACGTTTCTTCCCCGTTCGCAGGTAAGCCAATATTGCTGGCTTCCTTCCTCCAGCATCGCCTTGCAAGGCACACCGTTGATCGTCAGCGTCAGAGTTTCCGTTTTAGATGACCACGGAGCGACGTAGTTATCAAAGGTAACCGTCACGGGAACGTATTCATTGGGATAGAATTTCCCGGAGGGGATGCTGATGCCGGTGACCTTCATCTCTTTGGAATTTTCCCGAATATCAAGCCTAGCCGTTGCTGTACCGGCACCGCCGATGGTGATCGTCGGAGGCTCTATCGCCCCTACCAAAAAATCACCGAAAAACGGAGGAAAGCCATCGGGCAGAATGCTGCCGCCCACTGAGATGACACTGTCTTTCAGCTCGTCATAGGTCTTTTGGAGAACTATACTGCTATTCTCGTCATAATATACTTTACGCTCGTTGCTGCTTCGGCATTGTCCCTCGGCAAAAAAAGCCTCGAACGTGCTTCCGCCTCCAGGTATCATCTCTATACCAAACGTCAACACATCTTTTCCGTCCACACGGAGCGTGGAATCCACCTTGGGTAAATAGCGGCGGTCGAACTTTGAATTCGTTAGATATCCATACTTACTTTGAGAAAGCGTGCCGCGTTCCGGCGTCAACTGGACGGCAACCATAAAATTATGTCCTCTGAGGTTTTCCGGCATCTGGAAGGTGTTCTCTTCGCCGAATCCGAAGGAGACAGCATCCGGCGTATAATTCTGCGTACCAAAGACAGCATGCGCATAGTCCTCCGGCACGATGACCTTGTCCTCCGTATAGAACTCGTGGGAAGCGGTGAGCGTATAGTAGCCTCCAAACACGATCTTATCTTCTTCCTTTGGCGCGACCGGGATAAAATACTCCATAAAGCCCGTCTCAGTACCCTTCGATCCGAGGCAGACGCCGTTTTTGACATTATCAAAAAGGACGACAAAGAAGCGCTCACCCAGATGGTCGCACCGTTCGTCCGGCAGTGTGACGGTCACGGTTTTTTCCGCGCTGTCGCCGACCGCCCATGTGATCGTCCCGGAGACCGGGGTTTTCAGCGCATAGTCGCCGTTGATCGTGCGGTAATCAATGCTGACCGGCACGGAGGGGTCTGCGCTCAGCGACAGGGTAAATGTGACGCTCTCGCCGGGGCGCATACGGTTAAGATATGTGCCGTATTCATAACAGTCATTGGTAACTCTTGCTTTGTCAATCGAAGCGGTGATGCTGATGTTCGGCATCGGTGCGCCTGCGCCAAGCAGCATGGTTTTTTTGGGCGCGTCGTGAGTCTCAATCGTCGGCAGTCCGCTCGTCTGTAGCTGAGAAATAAGCGACTGCGCGTTGTCAAGATGCTCCTGCGTCAGTTCTACGTCGGTATCAACCGTGCGGAGAAACTCCAGTGCCTTCTTGACGGAAATGAGCTGCTGCACCTTTTCCGACTCGACCGGCTTGCCGTTGACAGTGATACTGCCAAGTGTACCGCCGCTCATCAGGCGTTCCTCCAGCTCATCAAGGCTGACAGGCGTACCGTCCTCGCGCATATCAATGGAGACCACGTCCCCATTTTCGTCGATCAGTCCCGCCGTATACAGCGCATTAAACATCTCTTCGGCGTAGCTCCTGTCTCCGTAAAGCTCCTCGAGACCGGAAATCAGCTCTTCCTTCCGCTCGTCCGACATGGCAAAAACCGAAACCGGAAAAAGCGAGAGCAGCATGGCAACCGCCAACAGAAATGATATGATCCGTCTTTTCATTTTGTGTTCCTCCGTATATCTCATATAATTTTTTCTACAGTAAATTGTGTTCCTCAACACGATTCAGATTTTCGATGACATGCAAAAAAGATCGCAGCACTCACAGGCGGACTGCACCCGTGATCGTGTCGATCTTTCGGTTTTGTGATATTTTTTCGAAAATGGGGTTGACAAATAACCGCAGCGAAGCTATGCTCTGCGCGGCAGACAAATAAGCAGGTATTTTTCCGCCGTTTCATCATTTTTGTCAACTCCTTTTTTGTAAAAAATTATCGTTCGGGCGGTGAGAATCTGCAAAAAGGCATACCTCTCCCT
>CALCRH010000237.1 GCA_937894515.1 uncultured Clostridia bacterium
TGCTTCTTTACATTGCACAGCTGTACGCCGGCCTTGATCTCCGGATGTTCTCCACGGATAAAGCCCAGAGCAGCCTTGCCGCTGCCATCCACCAGGGTAAGGCTGGTAGAAATACCGCTCTTGCTCTTTTGGATGCTGGCCTTTTTCACCGTGTACTCCGGCTTGGGACCGGGCTGTGCCGTTTGCTGCTTCCCTGCGGGAGCAGCCGTTGTGTTTTGGGGCGTTGTCGGCAAAGGTTTTCCCGCCAACTGAGCTTGCGCCCCGCTGGCTGCCTCATAGGTCAGACCCATGCGCTTGAGATAATTGCAATAAATGTTGTCTAGTCGAGAACGTTCGCTCTTTTTGATAAAAGGCTTTTTCCCTCGCCATTCAATTGCTACATAGACCATATCCATGCCATAGAGGCATCTGCCGATCCCCCATTGGACGGCGGCACGTTTCATGGAGTCGGACAAACCGCCCTTGACGGACTCAATATCCGAATCCTCCGCACCGTCCCATTTGGTGATCCAGCCGCGCTCTTCAAAATAGATGGAGATGCCGCAGATCTGTGACTCCCGTTTTTCGCCTTTGTGCCAGGGCTGATACTCGTTGCTCCAGTGATCCATACCTACCACGCTGTCCAGACGACTCTGGATCGCACGGTTGGTCACATAGGGAACGGCAATACCCTTGTCGCCTTCCAGCAGAGTTTGTAATCGCCATTCCAGATCCTCCGGAGCAAAGGGCTTGGCCAAAGCATCCTGGATCTCCTGTGGCGTTTTCTTTTCCATATTTACCTCCCGTTCATAAAATCTTTCAGTGTCTTATTGTTTTCGATCAGCACGTCCGTGTAGTAGTACGCCGGATCCTTCTTTTTCAGATGCTCCAACAGGTCCCGATACTGCATATCCAGCTTGTTATGCTTGGGATTGAAGCTATCGTTATTGTTGGGCAGCTGCAAAAGAAACGTCGGCAGTGTGGAAAGCGTCTGCGGTTTCTTATAGACCGGCAGGGCGTTATTTCCTACACAGAGATGGAATCCGGATACATTGGAAAAGGGGTAGATATACATGGGTGTATCCTCAGACAGTTTTTCATCTTTGATGACACCTAACCGACATTCGCCGACCTTTCCCACGTCTGAAACGCAGAACTTGAATACCAACCTCGGCAGGGGGAAATGTGGGTACTCTGTGCCAAAGTAGCTGATATCCGCATACAGTTCCGGGTACCACAGGCAGTATTCACGGTTTCCGTGGGAATCCATAGCAATATGAAAGCAATGCTGGGGCAGCAGACCGCTGGCCACGGCATCTCCTCTCATGCTGGACTTGATGCACTCAAAAAAGGTCTGTGGGGAGATCTCTTTCACCGATGTAATACCTTCGCTGATATTCTCTACCTTGATAGACATTTCCTCCGGAATGATGTGGATCACCATTTCATCTCTTGCATTCATGCACACAATACCTCCTTTTCCTCTTTGGCAAGGTCTTCTTTCAAGCGTTCCACGCCTCGTGTATACCAGGCGTTGATACGAAGCAAAGCCTCTGCCAAATCGTACTCCGCATTGAAATAGGATTCGTCAGTCAGAACCAAGAGCCCACTGGCCCACTCGTGATTGATTTTGGTCTGAAGACAATAAGCATAACCTCCATAGCTATCCAACTCCATGGCTGCATTGACAAACTGCCGAGCCTCTGCCATATAGGGATTATGTTTCAAACTCACATGACGAGTGTTGCAATAATCCCGACAGAGCCGGTAATATTCGCTCATGCTCCGGAAACCGAAGTAGAACTTATTTTCACCGTAGTATTCCTTGTAATCCATGTTGACAAAATCTGCCGCAATGGAAATCACATCGAAAAAACTCTCATAATAATCGTTAAAGAGTTCCTTGTAACCTGCTGCAAGGTAGTCATCCAACCTGCCATATTCGTAGCAAAGCATCGGCCACTCCAAATTAGGCAGCAGATCCAGCATATCTACTTCTTTCATAGCATCACCTCAGCAGAATGACCGCATTCGGACACTGACAGGATCAGCTCTACAAAAGATACCGTTAATATCTTTCAACCGTTCTTTTGCTTGGTGCTTCTCTTCCAGCCGGTCTCTTAAATCCACGATATCATCCAGACTAAACCGGGAAAAATCCAGTGATTTCAGCAAGAG
>CALCRH010000238.1 GCA_937894515.1 uncultured Clostridia bacterium
ACCGTTATCGTGGTGCTGATCCTGCTGGCGATCAAGGTGGTTTCGGAATTTTTTGTTTGAAAGGGGAACAGTATGAACATTACAATCAATTCCCATAGCAGTATTCGGGCGGCAGGGTCAAAGGTGTTATATTTTGATCCGTTTCAGATGCGCGAAGCACCCCATGACGGTGACATTCTCTTTATCACCCATGACCATTATGACCACTTTTCGCCGGAAGATATCACCAAGGCGGCCAAAGAAGACACCACCTTTGTGGTACCCCACACTTTGGCAGGAAAGCTCCCGGAAGACAAAACGGTTATCCTGCAGCCCGGCGAAATCGTAGAAATACAGGGCATTCGGATCGAAGCCATCGCTGCTTATAATATCGAGAAAAAGTTCCACCCGAAAGAAAACGGCTGGCTGGGGTATCGCGTGACCATGGACGGAGAAACGCTGTATGTCTGCGGTGATACCGATGCAACAGCTGAGGCCGGAGCAGTATCTTGCGATATTCTGGCATTGCCTGTGGGAGGCACCTATACCATGAACGCTGCACAGGCGGCGGAGCTGGCAAAGGCAATACGCCCCAAACTGGCGCTGCCTACCCACTATGGCAGTATCGTGGGCAGTAAAAGTGATGCCATGCAGTTCCGGCAGCTGGTAGGAGATACCATTCAGGTGGAGCTGCTGGTGGAAGATGCCAAATAAAAAAGACCGCAAAAGCGGTCTTTTTTTAGCTGTTGGAGCCTGTCAGTTTTAGGCCCACAATGCCCACCACGATCAGCAGGATAAAAATACCCTGCAGGGGAGTGAGCTGTTCCTTGAAAAGAAGAATACCCAGCGCGGTAGTCCCCAGAATGCCGATACCTGTCCACACAGCATAGGCGGTACCAAGCGGCAGCTTGTTCAGCGCAGCGGAGAGAAGCAGCAAACTGGCAATATACCCCACCACGGTGATAATACTGGGGATCAGATTGTGGAACCCGTCCGCATATTTCAGGGCGACAGCCCAGGTGATTTCAGCAAAACCTGCCAGAAGTAAAATCAACCAACTCACAGATGTCACCTCAATTCAAATCCTGCAGCATCTGCAGCAGCTCCAGATCGGCGGGCTTGATGTGCAAACCGGCCTTTTTCATCTGGCCATCCGGATAGACAACAGAAATGGTGATGTCCGTGCCCTCCATGATTCCTTTTGCCTTTACGTCCTGCAAAAAGGCGGGAAACTGGGGGTGATTGCGGCAAAAGGCTTCCCATGCCTGCTTGCCCTTGAGCAGCATATCCAACTTGTTCATCGTTCAACCTCTTTTTCTATGATTTGCTATCAGCATACCATAGTGCCGGGGAAAAGTAAATTGCCTTTTCCGCGGCGCCATGCTATACTGAAACTGTCTGGAGGTGAGGGCAGTGAAACAAAACGCGAGGGAATTGGCACTTTGCGGTATGATGGCGGCGCTGGGCGTTGTGTTTTTGTGCCTGGGCGGTATGATCCCGCTTGCCGTTTATGCCTGCCCGATCCTTGCCAGTGCTGTACTGCTGCCGGTGCGTGAGGACTGCCGCAAAAGCTACGGTTGGTGCTGCTATGGGGCTATCGCCATTCTGGGCCTTCTGCTGGGCCCGGATAAGGAGGCGTCTGCGCTGTTCCTGTTTCTGGGTTATTATCCGCTGATCCAGCCCAAACTGAATACCATCGGCAGCCCGGCATTGAGAATGCTATGCAAGCTGGCTATTGCCGCCGCTGCCATCGGTACCATGTATGGAGTGCTGCTATATGTGTTCTGCCTTGCTGCGGTGGCAGAGGAGTTTGCACAGACTGCACCGTGGATGCTGTGGACGATGGCGGCCCTGGGTTTGCTGCTATTTGCGGTTTATGACATTTTAGTGCAGCGGTTTACCCGGATTTACCGGGCAAGACGCAAAAGAAAATAGGAGGAAAAGGTATGGGGAAGAAAGTGGTGGTCATTTCCACCAGTCTGCGGAAAAACAGCAACTCCGATGCGCTGGCCCGGGCATTTTGCCGCGGTGCGGAAGATGCCGGCAATGTGGTAGAGTACATATCCCTGCGCGGCAAGAAAATCGCTTTTTGTACCGGCTGTATGTGCTGTGCCAAAACCGGCGAGTGCGCGATAAAGGACGATGCGGTGGCGATTGAAAAGCAGGTAGCCGCTGCTGATGTGGTGGTCTGGGCCACGCCCATCTACTATTATGAGATGTGCGGCCAGATGAAGACGCTGATTGACCGCCTGAATCCCATGTATCCCAAAACCCTGCATTTTCGGGATGTGTATGTGCTGATGACCGCTCAGGAGAATGGTCCTGCCACCGCCAAAACCGCAGAAGCCGGTGTGCAGGCCTGGGTGGATAACTTCAAGCAGGCACGGTTTGCCGGCAGTCTGTTCTGCGGCGGTGTAGACGGCGAGGGTGAGATTGCAGGCAATCCCAAGCTGGATGAGGCGTATCAGATGGGCCGTGATTGCTAAGAGGCATTGACAAACGAAGGGAAAAATGTTATAAATATTTCAATCTATACCGTTGGAATGCGGCCAATCTCCGCAGCGGCGTCCTTGCCACCGTAAAGTCGGGACTTTCTGTATAGATAGTGAAGCGGCATCTCAGGGGCGGTGCGGCTCGTTTCCTATTTTGCCCCTCCTTGCGGAGGGCTTTTTTTGTTGGAAAGCTCTGCGTATCAATCAATAGGAGGTAATAGCATGAAGAAAATTTTAGCAATCCTTTTGGCGCTGGTGCTGGCCTTGAGCCTGTTTGCCTGCGGAAAACAGGCGGCACCCGGTGAAGGCGATGCGCCGGTGGTGAACGATGGCGACGTGATCGGCGAGGGCAAGAACAGCTTTACGCTGGAGATCGTGGACGGGGACGGCAAAAAGATCACCGCCACGATTAAATGTGACGATACGATCGTGGGTGACGCGCTGCAGGCCTATGGCATTATCGCCGGCGAGGAAGCGGAGTACGGGCTGTATGTCAAGTCCGTCAACGGCATTACCGCCGACTATGACAAGGACGGTACCTACTGGTCGTTTTATATCAACGGCGAGTATGCTGTCACCGGTGTGGACATGACAGAGATCGAAACCGGTGCCACCTATACGCTGGCGGTGGAAACGATGTAACATAAAAAATACGCTCCCACAGGGAGCGTATTTTTTCAGCTTGTCAAAAAAGCCTCTGGCTTTTTTGACAAGCTGAAAAAGCACAGCATTTTGCATTCTGCAAAATGCGAAAAACGGCTGATTTCAGCCGTTTTTTGTGCTACTATTTCATTCGAGGCGGGCTTTTGCCCCCTCGAGCTCCCCCGCTACTCTATCATTCGTAAGCTTTCGCTTTTTGCTTCAAGTTTTTTGACAGTCTGAAAAAATACGCTCCCACAGGGAGCGTATTTTTTATTCGTCCATTTTGGCAACCGCCTGCTGTAAGACCCGCGAGGCAATCGAGCCGGCAACGCTGGCGCCGTTGCCGCCGTTTTCCACAAGCACTACAAAGGCCAAAGGGTGTTCGGTGTCGTCCAGAAATCCGGCAAACCAGGCATGGGGCTGTGCGCCGGTCTCCACCTCTGCCGTGCCGGATTTGGCGCAGATCTTCAGATCGCCGAAGTTGCTCTGCCCATAGGTGGCGGCCACGTTGTTGGCCATCATCTCCTTAAGTGTATGGCAGGTGGATTTGGAGAAGGCGGCATCGGCCTGCTTGCGCAGAGGTACCGGATGGGGCAGACCGTTGACGGAGCACTCCTTGTACAAAAGCCGCGGCAAAGCCGGCGCACCTTCTTTTGCAATGGAACCCATCAGCGTCATCAGC
Source organism: uncultured Clostridia bacterium (assembly GCA_937894515.1). Taxonomy (GTDB): domain Bacteria; phylum Bacillota; class Clostridia; order Oscillospirales; family Oscillospiraceae; genus Vescimonas. The sequence continues at coordinate 3,796 of CALCRH010000238.1, forward strand.
GTACAGGGGTTGACCATGTCGTGGTACTGTCCCACGCCGGACCAGCCCAGCTCGTAGCTTTCACCGATGGCAAAGCTGCCCTTGGCGGTGGTCAGTCCGCTGACGGAAATGGAATCCAACAGCCCCGCTTTCTCCGCGGAATCGCGCAGCGTTTCGCCGCCTAATTCCATGGCCAGCTGGGCGTACACGCAGTTACAGGAATTGGCAAAGGCACCGTAAAGATCCATCTCGTCATGGACATGGGGGCAGGTAATCGTGTCGTCACCGATCTGACAGCTGCCCTCGCAGAGGAAGGTGCGGTTCAGAATACCATTTAGCTTTTCCAGCGCCGCAGCGGTAGTGACCACCTTGAATACAGAGCCCGGCGTAAAGGTGGAACTGAGCAGACGGTTCATATACACCCCATCATAGGCGGGATCGCCGTCCACAGTACCGGGTGGATTGACAGGGTCGTAGGCCGGCGCGGATACCATACACAGAACCTCGCCGGTCTGATAATTGTACACGGCCACAACGCCCTTGTTGCCGGCCAGGAGACTGTACGCGGTCTCGTTCAGATCAGAGTCGATGGTGAGATAAATTTTGTTTCCGCCTCCGGTGGTGCCGAAAATCGGGCTGAAGCCCACCATACGGTCAGCAAAAGCTGCTCGTGCCGATGTGCCGATAAAACCGCTGCCGTCACCTACGGCATGGAGCGTTGAGATGCGGGTGATCCAGTCCTCGGCATAGCTGCCGGTTTCGGCGTCATAGAGTACGGTGCCGTTCCGATCCAGGATCTGCCCCATATTCAGCCGGCCATCGGTGTGGGTGTTGTCGTTGGCGGAGAAGGATGCCCAGGCACCTCCCTTGGCGGTATATTCCACACAGAACAGCACGATGCCGGCCACCAGACCCAACACAAGGATCAGCACGAACAGCGTGCGGCGTTTGACTTGTTTCATGGCTCGTCACCCGCCTTTCCGAAGATATCGTCTACCGGGATATCGGGCCGATCGGCAAAGAAGCCTATCCCGTGGCTGACAGGGACGTCCTCTTCCAAGGCTTCTTCCCGGATATCCGTTACCTCTGTTTCGTTCTCATCTTCTGCCGCGGCCATAGCCTTTCGCCAGCCCTTGGGCAGCCGCACGGTGAAGCTGGCGGCAGGACGGGTATCGGCGGCTTTGAGAAATGCCAGCAATCCCCAGCAGGAGATAGCGCTGGAGCCGCCGGCGGAGACAAAGGGAAAGGTCACACCGGTCAACGGCAGCAGATCCACCGCACCCAGCACGTTCAAAATCGCCTGCATGGTGAACATCGCCACAGCGGCGCAGGAGGCGATCGTATAAAACGCAGAGCGGGACGTGGCGGAGCAGCGCAGGGTGAACAGCGCCAATATGATGATAGCGGCTACACAGCAAAGGGACAGGATCAGGCCGAATTCCTCGCCTACAACGCCGAATACCAGGTCGGTATTGGCGGCGCCTAAATATTTCAGCCAGCCCCTTTCCGGACCGACACCGAAAAAGCCGCCGGAGGCAATGGCTGACATGGTACGGGTCTGCTGGTAGCCGGTAGAGGAGGAGAACTCCCACACGTGGCGCCATGCGGCAAAACGGTCAGCGATATAGGGCTTAAAGTGCAGAATGATGCCGCCTGCCACACCGGCGGCCACGGTGATCATCACAATAGAGGGCAGGTCACCACTGCGCAGGAAAGCAATGCACAGAAATGCCACAAAGAAGATCAGCGCCGTGCCAAAGTCACTCATCAGCGCCAGACAGCCCACACAATAGGCACTGAAAATGGCGGTGAAGACCAGATTGCGCTTGGCAAACAGCCGATCCAACGTGGCGCTGCCCACCAATACAAAAGCCAACTTGATAAACTCAGAGGGCTGGAAACTCAACGGCCCCAAAGCGATCCAGTTTTTTGCGCCGAAAATCCGCTGTCCAAAGGCCACGTTAAAGGCCAGCAGTCCCACAGACAGTACCGCCACCGGCCAGCGCAGCTTCATGGAAAAGGGCAGATTTCGCAAAATCAGACTCATCATGAGAAACAGGATCATACCGATGATCACCGCTGCCAGCTGCTTGAACAAGGTGGAAGGGGAGTAGGCAGCAAGAATGCCAAATCCTACGGTAAGAAGAAAGAACACCAGCGTTTCTGCTTCAAAGGCGGTCCGGCTGCAGATGCGATACAATATAAATAATAGCCACATCAACACGCAGAGCGCGCCAAAGCTGATGCAGATGGGAAAGAAGTTCTCCTCGGTCAGCATAGGAAGAAACTGGTATAGCATCAGCGCCTGAAAAAGGGTGACCAGCCACAGAGTGCCGGCACGTGATACCGATGCACCCGGCGCGGTACGTCCCCGGTTCAGTTCAATTTCCTTGGCAGTATCTGCGGGAAAGAAGTACATGGCAATTCCACCAACGGAAATGGTGTCCCCTAACTTTACTTCGGTAGGGCCGAATGCGCGCTCACCATTTATCAGTACACCGCTTTTGCTGTTGACGGGATAAATCCGCCAAACCCCGCGGTCATTGCGGCACAGACTGGCGTGATTGCGGGAAACGGAGGGGAAGTTCAGGCAGGCGTCACAGCTTTTGGCACGGCCAATGGTATTCTCCCAGTGGGTCAGCGTGTATTCCACGCCGTTTTCCAGACGCAAAAAGCCCCAGATCTCATCTTCGACCTTGCGAAACAGGGATCGGATACAGCGGATCAGGATCAATACAGCGATCCATGCCATCACAACTCTGCCGACATATAGGGAGACGGTAAATGCTTTGGGAAGCAGCATCTGCCAGATTTTTTGAAGAATGGGCAACAGGTTTTCTAACATGAAATACCTCACAAATTTTGCAATATAATAAGGTGTAATTATTATAACAGCTCTGTCAAGAGTTCTTGAAAAAATTTGCTGAAAAATGTAAAAAACTTGTTGACAAGAACAATCCGGTGTGGTAGTATAGCAACTGTTCCGCGGTTTGGTGGGACGTGTACCTTGTAAATTAAACAATGAACGAA
>CALCRH010000239.1 GCA_937894515.1 uncultured Clostridia bacterium
GAACGAGACTTGCGTATCGCAGGAATTCATGAATTTCTGCCGCAAAGAGAGAATAGCCCGGGTGATGTTCCGCCTCGCGCCGATCCACTTCCGTTTTGCAGGGGCGAAAGCTCGGCGACCATACGGTTCCGTCCGCCATGCGGATGTAAATATAAAAGCCCGGAGAATCAATGGGCATATTAAAGAAGCGGTAGCGGGTGATGCGGAACATCATAGGGGATCGCCACCAGGTCATGCCGCCGCCTGCCTGAGAAACGAAAGCGTGCATTCTGCCGTTGGAAAGATAATTGATCCACGGAGCCGGCATATCGAATCTGTTAAAGCGGATACCTCGCTCGGCATCGATAAATTCATATGGAGCTTTGTCCATGAAGTTCTCCTTCAAAATGATAATTTCCGGCAGAAAGCGTTTTGCCGGTCCTGTCCGGAAGGGTCAGATGTGCCGTCGTTCCCTCCGGTACGGTGCAGTGATAGGTAAAGCGATCTCCCTCCCGCTCCCAGCGGGATCGGATCGTACCGAACTTCGTTTTGTATGTACCCTCAGCCCATGTCAGGCTGCCGCCGATAACGGGCTTCAATTCAAATTCCCCGAATCCGGGTACGGCAGGATCCGGGCGGATCCCCGCCACATACTCAAACAGAAACTGACAGACCGCACCGAAGGAATAATGATTGAAGCTGTCGCGGAATTTGTCAAAACCGTCCCAGTTTTCCGGGATCGTCGTAGCTCCCATTGTGATCGGATGAAGCCAGCCCGGGGCATCCGTCTGCTCCAGAATGCGGAATGCCTCGTCTTTAAGCCCGACGTCACAGAGAGTGGGCAGCAAATTGACTGTGGACAGAAAGCCCGTGTTCAGGTGGTAATTTGCCGCTTTTATTTCCTGCTTGAGCTGTGCGATCACCGCAGGCTTTTTGGCAGCGCTGACCATATCGAACGCCAGCGCACGGATATAGGCTGCCTGATGCCCTTTCTGGATTTCTCCGTCTTTGCCTATGAGATGCTTATCGTAGGCAGCCTTGATCCTTTCGGAAAGTGCGGCAAAATGCTCTGCGTCCCCGGTCTTGCCGTGAATGCGTGCCATGTGTGCAAGGTTATCACAGCTCCGTTTTGTGTAAGCCGTAGCCACCTCCGGCTTTCCGTATTTTGCCATGTGGGTCACATAGTCCGCCGCTGTTCCACCGCTTGAAAAAAGTGCAATGACCTCCGGGGGCGGCGGCAGCGGCTCGTTCCATTCGCCGTAGTGGAAACGGGTATCATAGATGAAGTCTCCGTCACCGTCATGATACCATGATGCATCTGCATACATGGGATTGCGTTCCTTCATGCAGCGCAGAGAGAAGCCGACCCACTTTTTCGCTGTGTCATAGTGCTCCTTAAGAAACGATCTGTCGCCGTACATCAGGTACATCTGATACGGGATCCATACGGATGAATCGCCCCAGCCCACGCTGTCCTCTCCGATATGTCCGTCACCGGTCGGTCCTGCCAATGCCATGGCAGGGTCTTTTGCCTGTACAAAGACCAGCTCCTCCGGAGCATGGACACTCGAGGTGGAAGGAAAGGTGATACCCAGCTTGCCGGAGGCGTACTGCTCGATGGTCTGATCCTTCAGCCACTTTGAAAAAAATTGCTGCACGTCCATGAAATATGCCGCCGTACGGCAGTAGACCATAGCATCCCCCGTCCATGTGTTTCGCTCACGGGTGGGGCAGTCCACCGGTGCGTCGAGGAAATTTCCCTTCTGACTCCAGCGGGCATTTCTGACCAGCTGATTTATAAGCTCATTTGAGCATTGAAAATCGCCGGTTTCCTCCATATCCGAATAAACGGCTACGGCCTCAAATTCCGCATTTTCCGGAGCTATGCCCTCTACGAGCGCATAGCGGAAACCAAACACGGCAAAGTGCGGAGCATATTCCTCTGCATCTTCGCCACGGCATATATAGGTGATCTCCTGAAACTCTTTCCTGCCGCCGTCGCAGTTGACAGTGGAGAATTTGCCCTGCTTGTCAAGCCCCTCTCCGTGCTTGAGATGCACGACTTGTCCGGGACGGGTGCGGTGTAAGGTCATATGAACATATCCCGCGATATTCTGCCCGAAGTCGATGACGAGAGCCCCGTCACTGTCATAAAGAGGCTTCCCCTCAAATCGCTCTTTTTCCCGCACGGGAACGCTTTCATCGTCAAAAAGCTCAGCTTCGGTGTGCTCACGGCATATGGAGGCTTTGAGCCAGCCGTGCGGCATGATCCGTGCATCAAAGGTTTCGCCCTTTTGCAGATCCGTTTGTATAACGGGCCCGATACCGACCTCGAAGCTTTCGTCCGTATCGACTGTCTCCACGCGGCCGTCTTCGTAGCAGAGCATCAGCTCGCCCCACAGCGCCAGCGTATAACCGAAGTTGTTATTCCATCGCCACCATCCGTCGCCTACTGTCACGCACAGCTCGTTACAGCCCTCGACGATGAGGGCTGTAACGTCATATTCCTGTCTTTGAATGCGGTAATAGTAGCTTGTCAATCCCGGTGCGAATCGACGGTCCGTCACCGGCTTTTCATTGATCTTCGCCTCATAAATGCCGTGGGAGCTTAAGCGAAGCAGTGCGCTTACAAGCCCGTTTTTGACGGAAAACCGTCGCCGGAAAATCGGCACAAGGCGTGTTTCCCTGTTATCCCCGGGATGGCATATCCAGTGCGCCATCAGCTCAATCTCCCGGACACGGACAAGATCCGTGCGGCGCAGGCCTCCAGCTCCGCACGTGTCAGCGCTCCGTCGGCAAGCCCGGCAAGGATCCCATCCACGTCTTCTCCGGTACCGGGCATGATCAGATCATTGCCCGCCCGGATGCACTGCGCGGCGTCGGATGCACCGTGAGCACCGAGATTGAATTTATTGTCGGTAGTGCCCCAATCGGTCATCACGATCCCCTCAAAGCCCCATTCCTCACGCAATATCTGCGTTAAAAGGTCGCAACGGTTGGCAGTATGGATACCGTTGAGCAGATTATAAGAGGTCATCAGCGACAAGGGGGCTGCCTCCTTCACGCAGATCTCAAAGCCCTTGAGATAAATTTCCCGCAGAGCACGCTGAGAAACGATGCTGTTGGAGCCGTAACGATCGGTCTCCTGATTGTTGCAGGCAAAATGCTTGATCGTGGCTGCGCATTTCGTGTGTTTCTGGACACCGCGAGTCACAGCCGCCGCGATTCTTCCGGAGATCAGAGGATCTTCCGAATAGTATTCAAAGTTTCTGCCGCAGAGTGGATCGCGCTGGATGTTCAGCGCGGGAGCCAGCCACATATTGGCGCCGAATAGCTCCATTTCTTTGCCGACAATGTCTCCGCATCGCTCACAGACCGCATCGTTCCAGCTCTGCGCCAGAGCGGTGCCGATAGGGATTGCGGAGGCATAGTGATACAGCACGGTGCTCGTCTTTGCTTTTTCCCTGTTCTGCAGGAGCTTGGCGCTTATCATGTGACGGATCTCTTCGGGAAGAATATTCAGAATACTGTCAAAGGCCTCCGTGTCGATCCCATCCTGACCGGCGTCTGTTTCAATGTATTTGGTCGAAAGCCTCAATCCCGCAGGGCCGTCGGCCATCACGAGGGCTCCGTGACCCTTTTCACTCACAATATCTGCGGTACATCCCGCACCACCCGCGAGGCGGGTTGCGGAATTGCCGATGATCGCTGCCATGCTTTGCGTCCGGGAGTGTTTTCCGACACAGACTGCGGCAAGCTCCTCATCCGTAAAGCCAGAAAGATCGATAATCTCAGGCTTTTCCGGAGCTATCCGATCACGGTCATAGTGTCCGAGTCCCGCAAGAGCGGAGGCGGAAACACGGATGTGGGGAACATCTCCCACATCAGCACGCCGGTGCTGCGGCTCCCAGTCGGAAAAATCCGCTTCTCCGCCGGAATGACTGAGAAACTCCGTCACGGCATCGCCGTCAAGCTCAACGGCACCGACGACTGTGTCGCCGATGCTGATGAGGTATTCTCCCTTTTCCATGAGCCAGCAGTCAGATGCCTCGTCCCAGCTCGCCATGTTTTCGATCGGAAGTGTAAGCTCAAGCTCTGTCTGTTCGCCGGGCAGAAGCTCTTTCGTCTTCCGATAAGCGCCCAGCTCACGCAGGGGCTTTATCAGTCTCCCGTCCGGTGCGGAATAGTAGAGCATAACTGTTTCTCTGCCGGGAAAGCGACCGATATTTTCGACAAGGGCATAGACACGGATCATATTATCCTCAACGGCGAAGGATCTGCCCGTCACGGAAAAATCCGTATAGCCCAGACCGCAGCCAAAGGGAAACTGCGGCTTGATACCGGCAGCTTCATAGTAGCGGTAGCCGACAAAGATGCCTTCACGATAGCGGGTGTCATCCCGCTGCGCAAAATCACCGATCGTGGGGCGGTCGGACGCTTTTGTCCACGTTGCGGTGAGCTTTCCCGAGGGATAAGCGCGCCCGAGCAGAACGTCCGCAAAGGCGTCACCGGTAACGGTGCCGAGCTGGCTTAAAAGCAATATATTATCGACCTTGTCAAGAACGGGAGACAGATCCACCGGCGCGCCCACGTTCAGAACGAGCATGAATTTTTTATAAACTGCGGCACAGCGTAGAATGTCACGCTCCTCATCTGCCGTGAGCAGAAAGTCGCCCTCGTTTCCCGGACGATCCGCACCCTCGCCGGAATTTCGGGAGAGTACATAGATGCAGACTTCACCGTTCCCGTCAAGCGGAAGCTCATAGTGAGGCTCGGGAGGAGTCCTGCCCATGCCGACAAGAAAAACGGATCTGCCGAGGGCCTTTGCTTCCTCGGCGATGCCGTCATAAAATTCCTTTATTCCGGCATCGCGGGCTGCCTTATACCCGTCCATCCACGCCTTTGAGCTTACGGAAAAGCCCGCGTTTTCCAGTCCCTCCTCGATGCTTACGTAATGGCGGACGTTGACATCGCCGCTGCCGGTGCCGCCCTTGACGGTCTCTCTCGCTCCCGAGCCGTAAAGCGCGATCGTGCAGGGTGAGGAAAGCGGAAAGTCACCGTTTTTCTTCAGAAGCACCATACACTCCGGCGCAAGCGTCCGGAGCGCGGCGAGATGTTCTCTTTCAAAATCCTGTATTTCGTCAGTTGCTATCCTTGTCATAATAATCACCATTTCTTTCCAAGACACAAAATGCGATGAAAATTCACCGAAATGGTGATTATTGTCGCATCTGTTTCGGTTGCCTCCTAAGAGGCGAGAAACAGGCGTCTTTATATTTTTTAGCGTGATTTTTCACGCTATATCCTCCGGATTTTATAAAAATGAAACTTCGGAAAACACAGCCTGAATTACAGGTTTTACAACAAGCTGTGCGATTCTGTCGTTAGGATTTACTACTCTTTCTATCTCGCTGTCATTGTGTAAGGAAACGATGTACTCTCCTCTGTAATCTGAATCCGCCACGCCTACGCAGTTTGCCGGTCTAAGTGCCTGTTTAGTGGCAAGTCCACTTCGAGCAAAAATAGCTCCGAAAGTGTTTACCTCTAATTCAAAGGCAAGTCCAGTGCCAATCTTGACTGTTTCGTGCGGTTTGATTGTTACAGGCTCATCAATACAAGCATACAGGTCATACCCTGCGGCGTATTTGCTTCCTCTTGTTGGGATTGTTGCGTTCTGATTAATTTTCTTTATTTTAATATTCATTTTCATTCTCCTTACCACCAAAATCTTTTAAAATAATCTTCTGCTCTGACTATTTTGGTGATACTATAAGTCTC
>CALCRH010000240.1 GCA_937894515.1 uncultured Clostridia bacterium
TTCCGCTCTGTTCTCCGCCCGGAAGTCCCGTTGCCTCTTGAAGCTCCGGCATAAAATCAAATATGATGCTCTCGCCGTCACCGTTAAAGGTCATGGTTCCATATTCGGATGTAAACACACCGTCGTGCGCCGGAGGCTCGGGCGTACCCGGGTCGGGCGGCTGATCCCGACCGCCGCAGGCGCACAGCAGCAGAAGCAGCGCGATGGCAAGCACTATCAAAACGACTGTTTTTTTCATGGCCTTCCTCCCTGGTTTTTTTCAGCGGGGAAGCTGCGGCTCGCTTGCTATCTGAATCGCGGAGGGAGCGACGGGGACTTCACCGAACACCATATCATAGATGACACCGAATAAGCCACAACTCGTATAGCTGAGAATCTTGAATAGTGAGAGCGTACAACAAATCGGTTCCTTGCCCTCTTCCTCCCAAAGGCGGAAGGTGAACCGGATATCTCCGTCTTCTCCGATGCTGAATTCACTTGTAGAGGCTTTATTGGTAAGCCATGCAGCGCCTTTTCCGCAAAGCTCCGTCACATACTTCTCGGCAATATCCCTCCGCAGGATCTCTGCCTCCCCGGCATCGGCAAAGACAAGCTTCTTCAGCTCGCCTTCCATATGAAGCTTCTGCGCCCAGTCCTCCTGCAGATTGTTCATCTTCGTATCCATCAGATTGCGGAAGTTTTTCTGCATGTATTCTTCGATCTTTTTGCCGAGGTTGTCCTGGAACTTCTTACTGCCGAGCCATTTCTTGAACAGCATACTCGCGGCAGCCTTCAACGCATTCACCGAGAGGTCCTTAAAGGCATCGGTCATTGCTCCCCACAGGTCGGATTCCCCGGTCTCGTTCAGCTTTTTGAGGTAATTAGCGAGAGCCAGATATACATAGTAGGCTGCGATGATCGCCGCCGCCTTCTTCACCGCCGCAGCATTATAAGCACCGTTTTTGGCCAAGCCTTCTATGGAGCCCTGTGCGGCATTGAACGCGATACCGTCACCAGCCGAATACAATGCTCCGACAAAGTCGAGCTTTTCAAGCTCAAATTCCGTGCCGTAGATATAGGACACGCCCCATTCTCCGATGGCGGATGTGAAAACGTCCTTTGCCGGAGACAGGATCGCATCGGCAACAGGGCCCGCATAGGCATTGATCAGGAACGAGAAGGCACAGTCGCCGAGGAACTTCGCCACCTCTGCTCCGGACGCCATCCAGTCAAACGCGATGCCCCATGCGATCTCGGACTCTGCCTCTTTGGTCAGGTAATCCATATATTCCTCGATCAAGCGCTTTGCCATAAGATGCATATCTTCCACGGAAACATACGGATCATCGGGTGTACCGCAGCGAAGTCTGGCTTTCAGCAGGTTATCCTGTATTTTCTCGGGATCGGAGAAGTTCACGATACGGAATAAAAGCTTCTTATACTCCGCTTCCCATTCCGCCATCCGATCTATTTCCTTCCCGCGCAGATAGAGCGGAATGTCAAGCGCATACTCCTGCCCCCGGTATGTGCACGACACGGGCAGAGTGACGATCACCGGCTGCTGCTGTTCGTAGAGCATGGTGGCGGGCGTGAAGTGCGTGATCCCCTCGTCAAGACGCTTTGTGTCCACAGAGTATTGATACTTGGCGGCGATATTGGCGCTTATCGTATCCTGCGCCGTAAGCTCACCGAATTTCAGCAGGGACGGCGTGAGCTTTACATACTCGGCCCCGTTTTCCGTTCTGACCGCGAGGGTATAATCAATGCGGGCAGACTTGTATTCGGGATCGAGCTCTCCCCGGTTTTCGTTGGCGTAGGAGTATACCAGCACGTTTCCGTCCGCCATACTGTCGCTGGAGGCGGAAAGTCCCTCGGGATAGAGCATGACGCGGAAGGAGCCCTCCAGCGTTTTACCGCCCGCAAAGGATGCGCTGATGCTGCCGGGCACGCTCTGCGCCGACTGCTCGGTAAACGATGTAAGTCGGCTATCGGACGGCGCGGTGTTGTTTTTGAGGATTGCATAATAGGTAAACTGGTTTTCGGCAGGCTCGAAGCTTACGTCGAAGCCCTCGCAGGAGCCGGTAAGCTTCTCCGGCTCTGCCGCCGCGTTCTCAAAGAAGAAGCGCACCTTATAGGTCCCGGAGTCGCCTGCGATGGCGTCGATGAACATTTCGGGAGAATAGGACGGTTGATCCGGGAATACGAGTGCGGTTTCCCGCACCTTGAAATGCACACGGTTTGCAAAGCGTCCGCCGTTTGCCTGCATGGTAAATTCCACAACGGCTTCCTGCGGAGGTCTGTCCGTGTCGGGTGCGGAGACAGATGCGCCCATGTATTCGCCCGACCGCCGCTGATCCGTGACACGCAGGTATTCCGGAGAAGAAATGCGGATCATCGAGGTGAGCTTCTCGTCCGTGGACTCGTTTCCCATCGCGTCGGTCTTCACGATACGGGCATAGATGGGCAGCTTTTCCGCGCCGACATTCAGCGTATCGCCGAAATCCTTGTATATCCGCATGGAATAGCTGAACTGCTCCTGCTCCTCCTGTTCTTCCTCGTCCTGCTTTTCTTCCTTCTTTTGTTCTTTGTTTTCGGATTTTTTCCTGTTCTTCTTTTTTCTCTTTCCTGCTATGATAGCACCGCCGCCTATGACCGCGACCGCCGCCGCGGGAACGAGCAGACCGGTACCCTCGCCTTCGGATTCATCGGCCTCGGTGTCGTAGAACCAGTCAGAACCGGAGTCCTCCGCAGCGGGTTCCTCGGTAGGCTCCTCGGTGGGCTCCTCTGTTCCGGTCTCGACCGGCGCCTGCGTCACGGTTTCATCGCCCACCGTCAGATTTGCAGCTATGGAAAAAAACTCTCCATATTTACCGGTAAAGCAGAAAATGGCATGTAAAGAATCGATACCCGGCTCGACCGTATAGGAAACAGAAAGATTTTCGGGAAGCGGATATACGAACTCACCCGTTTCTCCCTTATAAGGCTCCCCGACGGAGCCATCCCAACGGCCTGTGTCCCGCATCGGGACATCGTCGTCTTCGGGCAGGAGAAAGAAAACTTCGTTATTATTGCCGGAATACGTCGCCGGGAACTCATCATCGGAGTTCCTGAGACTGCTGTGTAGTTCCGTCGGCGCAGCAAGCGGCTCCCAGGTAGCGGCAAGTGTGCCGCCTTCGGGGATCGTTCCCTCCGCTATCACGCACGCACCGTAAATGTAGAATCTTTCCTCAACAGCATTTGGAAGCTCGATATCCGTGACGCGCAGCGTGACCGGGGTTCCGTTCACCGTCAGGGAAAATTTCGCTTTCAGCTTTCCGTCGTCACCGACCGTCGGAGCATTGCCGACATACGGCCCGGTGAGATAGTCCCCGACCGCGATTTCGTGCTGTGTGCCGTCGGAGGTTGCGGACTGCCACGCTTTTCCGCCGTGCGCATAGGCATACGCCGCAGTCGGAAACAGGCAGAAGACAAGCATGACCGTACACAGCAGTGCAAACAATCTTCGTTTCATCGTCGCTCACCCTCCTTACATTCCCTTGCCGATCAGCTTCAAAAATTCGTTCTGCGCTTCGGTGACGGGCAGGCGCATCTCGCCCGATGCGGCGGAGGCGCTTATGTCGCTGTCTGCCAGCTGCGCGATGATCCTGCGGAGCGCGTCCGCCGCTCCTTTTGCGCCTGACCCGGGTGTGCCGCTTCTCTTCGGCGATTTATCAGACACGGTGACGCTGTTCACCTTTCCCGCCACCGGGATGGTCACACCCGCCGCCGTTCCGCAGTTTTCGCAGAATTTTGCATCTTCCGGAAGCTCTGCGCCGCACTCGGTGCAGAATCTCTTCTTGGGAGCTTTCTTTTTTTCAGGCACGGGTGCGCCACATTCGGGACAGAATTTGGCGGTTTCCCCAAGCTCTGCGCCGCATTCGGAACAGAACCTCTTTTTGCGAGCATCCGTTATCGTGCCCCGGCTTACTGATCCGGACGGCACAGCGCTTTGCGCAGCAGCCACCGCAGAATTCTGCGCGCCGCCGTATTTCGCGGCATTTGCCGCTCTGAATTCTTCGACTTTTTCAGCTCTGCGCCGCGCTTTCTTTTCCTTTACCGCAGAAATGATGGCAAAAATCAAAAACACAAGGGAAATAAAGCAGCCATAGATAAACGAATGCGCAAAATCAGACTTTTCGCTGACAAGCCCGTAAATGATCGCTCCGGGTATGGGAAGCAATATGAAAATCGTCGCACACCCGATTCCTTTTTTCTCTTTCTTTTCCTTTTTCATATCATTCTTTATCTCCTTCGTTCCAAGGTCGGACTTCTATGTTCCGAGCACTATCTTTGCGTAAATGCTATGGCGATAATGACAAGTCCGAACAGCAAAAGCGCAATTCCGAAACTCTTTCCGCCGCTTTTGCCGTTTACCAGAAACTCCTCCGGTTTATCGGGGTTATATTTGACCGCCACCGTATCGCCCACATTGAATTCTTTTTTGTTATGACTGTAAATACCACCGCCTTTGCGGATGATATTTCCGTTGACCTCAAACTCATAGATCGGTGTGTAGGTGTATTTCTTATGGGTATTCTCTGAACCTGCTTCGTCTTTTTCCGCCTTTACTTCAACAATCATTGCGGACGCAGAAGCTGTG
>CALCRH010000241.1 GCA_937894515.1 uncultured Clostridia bacterium
GCTATCGTGATAGACTGACTATCTTTTGCGGGCGTCCCGGCATAGCTGATTTGTGCAGGCTTAATAATTCTGATCGTCCTCGTTTTTCATACTAATGGCAGCGGCAGAAATACCCTGCATTAAAAGTCACATTACGGCTGACCTGTGATGATAATGCTGAGGAAATCCGGCAGATTCAATTTGTAAAACGCAAGTTATCTGGTCTTGGATGTAAAACGAGCCAGTTTACAGCATCAGAGAATATGGCGGAACGCATGGACCTGGTAGATGCGTTTAATGAAGGGGCAATCGACGCGCTTGCTGCAATCCGATGCTTGGACGAGGGAATAAACATCCCATCCATAAATGGTGCATTGATTCTGTCAAGTAATGATGATTATAGGGAGTTCGTTCAGCGCAGAGGCCGTATCTTGAGAATATACGGTAAAAAAGAGTTTGCCAACATTTATGACGTCGTCGTTTTACCGTCTCATGAAACCACAAAAATGGCAGAAAAAAGGCTAAAATGCATTGAAAATCATGCATTTTAGCCTAAAAATGGCGGAGCGGGTGGGAGTCGAACCCACGTGAGATTTCTCTCAAACTGATTTCGAGATATTGTGCGTCGAGTGGAATCTGATGGAACATAACAGAATCCCAAAGAACAATTTGTAATACTAACCACAGAAAAACCGCGAAAAGTGCCTATTATCAAGGCTTTTTCGCGGCTTTGTAACATTCAGAGACTTGAAAAATCGTCTGTTATCAAAGCGTTTTGAAACCTTCAAAAACGGTTGATTTTCAACGACTTTTTAGACATTTTCTTAGAATTTTCTTAGAACGGCATACTTTACCGTCCGTTTTCGCATCGAGAAAAGGCAAAAATACTTCAATTTTTGAAGACTATTTTTGTAATAAGTGATTAGGGGTCATGTCCTGCATATATCAAATAAGGGTTCGAATCCCGGGAAAATTCGCCAGAAAGAGAATGTGCTTTATTCAAAGCTCCATTGCATTTTTCCAAAATTTCGGATATAATAATATGTAATAAGCAAAAAAACATTCCAAACATCTTGGCGGCAACAACTTGGCAACAACTATGTGTTATAATTCTGTGCGAATGATGGATAATGCTGCTCATCGATAGGAAAGGAGTATTATATGGCTAAGATACTCATCGTTGAGGACGAAAAAGCAATAAACGATCTTGTAAAATTCAATCTTGAATTAGTCGGGCATGTTTGCTATCAGGTTTTTGACGGCGAAACCGGTCTTGAAGAAGCGTTGAAGCTCAAATATGATCTGATTATACTGGATGTTATGTTACCAAAGTATTCCGGATTTGAAATCATGGAATACATCGAGGAAACCCCGGTGATTTTTGTGACTGCAAAGTCAGCGCCGGCAGATAAAATCAAAGGTCTTCGTTTGGGAGCGGATGACTATATTACAAAACCATTCGACATCGTGGAACTTGTGGAGCGTGTCAAAGCGGTTCTCCGCAGAACGAAAGCCGATACCAAAGTATTTGAGTTTGATGACATTCGGATTGAATTCAACAACCGCCGGGTATTCAAAGCCGGTGTCGAGGTGGAATTAAAACCAAAAGAATTTGATCTTCTCGAAGCACTGATCAACAATCGAAATCTGGCACTTTCCCGTGAGAAACTATTGCGGCTTGTTTGGGATTATGATTATGAAGGAGATTCCCGCACGGTTGATGTTCACGTCCAGCGAATCCGTCAGAAATTAGGGATTTCTGACAGAATTCAGACTGTGTATAAAACGGGTTACAGGTTCGAGATATGAAGATGAGATTTTGGCAAAAGACCTACATATTTACGTTGGCACTGTTTTTGGTCTGCTTGAACATCGGTATTCTCTCGCTTACGGTTTACACCTATCAGAAGAACGTAGAAGCTACCGAGACTGCCGTAACCGCAGAACAGTATTATGTGGCGATGTCTTTCGAACGTGACTTTGAAGACATGACTGAATCAAACGCATACAGCAGTCCTTCACTTTTGATGCAGTCCTTCGGAACCTATTATGCCAACAAAGGCTTGTACTTGGCTTTTGAAGAGAACGGAAAGAGTGTCTATTCCAATTTCATAAATGAATACGATATTAAAGACAACACTCTTATACATACCGATTTTGACGGAAAACGGCATATTGTGATCTCCTCCGAAATCTGTGACGGAAAATACGTGATGGTTTTTGCAAAGAATGTGGAATCATTAGATTCCGAATTTCGCTCCCTGATGCTGATTTATGTATTTACGTCAATCGGCGTATCCCTTCTTCTCGCTGTATGCTTGTATTTTATTCTTAAAAAACTTTCCGGTCCTTTGGAAAAGCTGCGTAAGACCACCGAGGTCATCGAATCGGGAGATTTCTCCGTCACAGCAGAGGAAAAAGGCAGCGACGAATTCACACTGCTTGCCAAGAGCTTCAACGCAATGATTGCCAAGATCAACGAACAGATGGCGGCGCTTGAAAGCGAAGCCGAGAGAAAGCAAATGCTTGTTGATAACATGGCTCACGAACTTCGTACTCCGCTGACAAGCATTCACGGCTACGCCGAATATATAGAAAAGGCCAACACAACCGAGGAACGCAGACTAATTGCGGCCAAATATATCATGTCCGAATCCGAGCGTCTGCAAAAGATTTCCGAGATTCTGCTTGACGGTGCCTTTATTCGCGAGAATAAAATCGAAATGGCAGACACCGACCTCGGTGCGATCATTGCCGATGTTTCCGAAAAGCTCCGAATGCGAGCTGAGAAAGCCGGCGTTGAAATTGTCTGTGATGCGTCTCCGGTATCCGTTAAAGGCAACGAAACGCTTCTATCAATGCTATTCTATAACCTCACGGAAAACGCAATCAAGGCTTGTTCATCGCGTGGTACGGTAAAGATCTCTTGCGCCGAAGGTCAGGCAATCATTGAAGACAATGGCAAGGGCATGACTGAGGAACAGCTCCTGCACATAACAGAACCCTTCTACCGTACCGATAAATCCCGTTCCCGTGCCGAAGGCGGTGCAGGGCTTGGGCTTGCGCTCTGTAAGCAGATCGTTCACACCCACGGCGCGGAAATGCACTTTACATCCGAAATCGGGAAAGGCACGAAAATAACCGTCACTTTTACAAGTTGGCAATAAGTCGGAGATAAGTCAGAGATATACTTTCGGTACAATATAATCGCAGGATAGGAAAGTTCTGTAAATTATGAAAGGATGGTATGAACCATGAAAAGTAACATGAAGTTTTTCGTGATCGTAATATCATTGCTCCTTTTATCTTCCGTCATCCTTACCGGATGTATGTACGCTATTGCCGCAGATAACGGAGAAATGAAGGATTACGATTTG
>CALCRH010000242.1 GCA_937894515.1 uncultured Clostridia bacterium
GTTGCCGATTTGCTGGCGATCGCCTTGTTCCGCGAGCTCGGGCCTCTCATCACGGCGATCATCCTCGCCGGACGCTCGGGGAGCGCCTTCGCCGCGGAAATCGGCACGATGAAGGTGAACGAGGAGCTGGATGCGCTGACCACGATGGGCCTCCCGCCGGTTCGCTTCCTGGTGATGCCGCGCCTTGCCGCCGCCATCGCCGCGATGCCGATCCTCACGATCTTCGCCGAACTCGCCGGACTCATCGGCGGGGCGATCGTCCTCGAGGCGATGAACGTCCCGAACGAGGTCTACTGGCGTCACGTGTGTTCTTCTACGACCGCGTTCGCCATTTTGTTCGGACTCGGCAAGAGCTGCCTGTTCGGCTTTCTCGTCGCGCTCATCGGCTGCTCCTGCGGCATGCGCACGAAATCGACTTCCGACGGTGTCGGCGTTTCCGCGACGAGCGCGGTGGTCGGCGGGATCATCGCGATCGCCGTTACCGACGGACTTCTCGCCGTGATCACCTACGTCTGGGGAATCGGCATGAAGATCGGTGTTGGTTAGTTGTTAGCTGTTAGAGATAGTGAGAGAGAATATAATAGAACTGGAGCATGTTACGGCTGGATATCCGAATGCGGAGATCCTGCGTGACGTTTCGTTCGAGGTGGAGAAGGGCGAGATATTCATTCTGCTCGGAGGTTCGGGTTGCGGCAAGTCGACGATCATGAAGCATATGATCGGACTCAACCCCGTGCTGAAAGGACGCCTTTCGCTCTGCGGTATGGAGTGGGCTCCCGACACCCGGGAACTGCTTTGCCGCAAGATCGGCGTGATGTACCAGTCCGGCGCGCTCTTCGGCTCGCTCACCTGTCTCGAGAACGTGATGCTGCCGCTCGAGGAATTCACGAAGATGAAGCGCCGCGACCGCGAGGCGAAGGCGCGGGAGCTGCTGGCGGACGCTCGTCCTGACGGGGCTTTACACGGGACTCCGCCTCGGGGACTGCTGCCGGCTGACATGGGAGAAGGTCAACCTCGAACGGGAGATCATTCAGCTCATCCCCAGCAAGACGCGAAGGATCAGCCCGAATCGAATCGTGACGATTCCGATACACCCGCACCTTGCGAAGATCTACCAGAAGCTCTCGGTCGGCAGGGAGAGCGTCGAAGTAGGCGAGAAGAAACCGTCGGGCGG
This sequence comes from uncultured Clostridia bacterium, assembly GCA_937894515.1. Classification (GTDB taxonomy): domain Bacteria; phylum Bacillota; class Clostridia; order Oscillospirales; family Oscillospiraceae; genus Vescimonas. Next base: position 1,175 of record CALCRH010000242.1, read on the forward strand.
CAGCGCAGAGCCGAATTACATCCTCCCTGAGATCGGGAAGATGTACACGCAATCGACCCATCGGGTTTCTTTCAATCTCGAAAAGATATTCAAGGCGGCGGGCATCCAGATGTCGGTGGAGGTTGACGGACGCAGATGCAAGGTGCCGGAGGCGACGTTCCATTCGCTCCGCCATACGTTCGTTTCGATGGCGGCTAACGCGGGCATCCCGCTTCACGTCATTCAGTCAATCGTCGGTCACGAGTCCAGGGCGATGACTTGGCATTACTACCACGAGGACGAGGGGCTGCTTCGGGAAGCCATCGCAACGATTCCATCATTTGAGGAGGTAACCAGGAAATGAGAGCAGAGGTTGAAATCGCAATGCGGACGCTTTTGATGGCAGATCCGTCCGTGCCGCCGGACGGGAGGATCGACAGGGCCGTGGACGCGCTGCGGGGAATCCGGCACGATCTGCCCGACCTTGTCCGCATGAAGGAGCTGCGGTCCATGCTGCACTTGTCCGATCCGACGATCAAGAGCCTCATTCGGACCGGAAGGCTTAAGAGGGTCGTCGGGACGGGGAATGCGATGCTTGGCGTATCAAGGGAAAGCGTCAGGGCGTTCATTCGGGGCGAGATCCGCCTTGAGGACGGGACGCTGATCGTCTGAAGAATATCGAAAGGGGTGCATCATGAAGCGCGAGGTGGAGATGGCTTTAAGGCTGCTTTTCAGATCCGACACGTCGATCCCGCCGGACGGGAGGGTTGATCTGGCAATCGAGATCCTGAAAGGGCATAATGCGAAACAGCCGCCGGTTATCAAGGTGAGACAGGCGGCCGACATTCTCCATGTCGACCGCAGCACGGTAGACGGACTCATCAGAAAGGGGAAGCTGGTCAAGATCGTCGGGAAGAAGGGCCGGCTCTTCGGGATTTCACGCGAGAGTCTCGCCGCCTACCTGCGAGGGGAAGTCGCCGCGTCGACCGATCAGCGCAAGATCGCGGAATTGCGCAGGGCTATGGACGAGTCGCTTAAAGAGGACATAGCCCGTGCGCATCCGCGCAAGCGTTAGTGCGCCAACGCCGCGCCCACGATGCCGCCGACAATCGCACCGCCGAGGACGGCGAGGCCGTTGCCGCCGTGGTGGACGTGAACGACCGGCGGCGGTGGCGGCGGCGGCGGTGGCGGCGGCCGTGCCGGTGGTGTATCATATACCAATGCTCAATATGCACCGTTTTATGCCAGTTATGTCGGCGGCGGCGGAACTGGAAATGCTACCGGTACCGGCTCAACAACAACGACACAATACTATAATACCGGCTTTTCTCCGAATAACTGGGATGGAACAAACGGTTGGGCAAAAGGCGGCGCGGGTGCCGGTGCGGGTACGGCAAAGGCTGCGGGCACCGCGACTCTTGGCGCAATAGTTACCTATAATCCGCAGAACGGTGCCGCTACGTGGGCAAACAACAACGTAACGGTTGGCGTTGCCATGCCTTCGACCACAAAACCGACCTATAACGGCTTCACCTTTGCCGGTTGGTACGATGATCCCGTCGGCGGTACGCAGTATTACAACGCGAACAATGCCAGCGTAAGACCGATGACCAACTGCGACATCACTCTTTACGCGCATTGGACGACCAACAATGGGATCAATGTCGCCAATCAGACGCAGATCATCGAAGCCTTCAAGTGGGCGCCGACCAACAACACGGCGATCACCGTCAATCTGGCTGCAAACTTTAACGTCGATTACGCATTGGAATCGGGAATCATCGAATATGCAGGGCAGAATATCATTCTCGATTTAAAAGGCTATAGCATTACACAGATAAACAAAAATCATACTGACATTATAAAACTGGCGGGTGGTACGCTTACCGTCAGGGATTCCTCAGCGGCTAAGACCGGCAAACTCACCATGAGCAGTACGGCGGTTTCCTGCTCCGCTATTTGGATTAACAATGCCGGCGCCGTCTGCAATTTAGAATCCGGCACGATTACAGGAATCCGTACGAATTATGATGGCGGCGGTGTATGTCTAAGCGCCGGCACCTTCAGCATGAAAGGCGGTGTCATTGAAAACTGCACTGCGGTTAGATACGGCGGCGCTGTTTATGTCGCGGGCACTTTCAATATGTCCGGCGGCGTGATTCGCAACTGTTCTGTTACAACTACCGCACAGTATCAGGGCAAAGGCGGTGCAGTTTATATGGCAAGCGGTACATATAATATGTCCGGCGGCTACATGATTAACTGTACAGCCTCCCGTGTCGGCGGTGGTGTTATGGTTAGCGGTACAAGCAGTAGAATGAATATGACCGGCGGTATCGCGTGGAATTGCTCAGTGGGCGGCAGTGTTCTTAGTGTTACCAATGAAAATGGCGGCGTAATTAACAAAACCGGCGGTCTTGTCGATCCCGCGATCGACCTCACGCTGGAAAACCCGCTGGCTCCCATCGTCAATATTACGATGAAGGATAATATTGACCTCACGAGCAGTGTTGTCATGAAGATGAAGCAGACGATCACGTTGGATTTGAACGGTAAAACGCTGACACAGACAAAAACCACTCATACTGACGTGCTTGATTTGGGCGGTCCTACGACATTGCATATTCAGGATTCTGTTGGAGGAGGAACCATAACACGAAGCGATGCCGCTACGACGGTTTGTGGTGTCTATCTCTATCATAATGACGCTGTGCTGTATCTGCATTCCGGGACCATTTCAAATATGAATAACCAGTACTGGGGCAGCGGCGTATCTGTTGCCAATGGCAAATTCTATATGGACGGCGGCACCATTTCTGGCTGCCGTGCAGGACAATACGGCGGCGGTGTCGGTTGTAAAGGTTATTTTGAAATGACCGGTGGCACGATCACGGGATGTTCGGCTGCACAGTACGGCGGCGGTGTATATTTCCCGTCAAATTGCACGTTTATCATGACCAACGGCACGATCTCCAACTGTACCGCAGGATCCAGCGGTGGCGGTGTGGATTCCGACGGTATCTTCACCATGACCGGCGGCACCATTGAAAACTGCACCTCCGGCACCTGCGGCGGTGGCGTTTACGTCCATAACACCAGTACATTCACGATGACTGACTCAATCATCAAAGATTGTACTGCCAAAACCTATGGCGGCGGTGTTTACGTCAAAGGCAGCACCGGTAAATTCTACATGACACGCAGCACCATTGAAGGTTGCAAGGCCTTGTATGCTACCGGCGGCGGCGTGGATAATGACGCCATCTTCACCATGACCGACAGTATTATCAAGGATTGCTCCGTGGTCGGCTGCGGCGGTGCTTTGTACAATTACAGCACCGGCACGTTCACCATGAGCGGAAACAGCAAAATCATAAACTGCTCGGCTACTGCTTATGACGCAACCTGGAATGGCAGAGGCGGCGCGATTTGCAACATCGGCACCATCAACATGGAAAACGGAGAGATCAGCGGCTGCACGACTGCCAATGAAACGCTTGGCGCAGGCGGTGTGGAGCAGAGCAGCGGCACGTTCAATCTGCAGAGCGGCATTCTTTGGGGCAACAAAAATACCGTCACCGATAAAGTAAACAGTCTCTATCAGACAGGCGGCACTCTCAACAAGACAGGCGGCTACATCGACCCGAAGACCGTGATCACCCTTGACCCGAACGGCGGCACAGCCGGCACGGAAAGCATCACGGTGTATTACGGCGATACCGCTATGCCTGCGATCGAGACCCTGCCCACCCGCGAGGGCTACACCTTCAACGGCTTCTTTGATGCGGCAAATGGCGGCACACAGTATTACGACGCCGACGGCAAAGACGTGAGCGGCATAGGCGAAGAGAAAATGTGGGATAAGCTGGACGAGAGCATGACTCTCTACGCCCAGTGGACACCTGCGACTTACAATGTTACGCTGAACTATAACGACGGTACAGGCGATCCCCTCACATCCTACACATACGGCATCGGCGCAAAACTTCCGGATCCCACAAGAAGCAAATACGTTTTCCGCGGTTGGTTCAATAACGGGGACTTCACAGGCTCGCCGGTTGAAGCAATTTCGAGTACCGATTACGGTGATAAGACGTTCTACGCCAAGTGGCTTACCGTCACCGACGCACACCTCGAAAGCGGCAAATGTGATGTCGGCGG
>CALCRH010000243.1 GCA_937894515.1 uncultured Clostridia bacterium
CTGTGGTTTCGGAGGTGTCTTTATCCTTATCCTCGCCGCCGCAGGAGGCAAGGGCAAAGAGCATCATAACGGCAAGTAATACCGCAAAAATCTTCAAGATATTCTTTTCCATCATTTTGCCTCAGCAGGAGTGTTATAAGCGACTGTAGCCTGATAAAACTCATATAATGCTCTCATGGCATCAATCGTGTTTGCACTTGTGTTATGCTGTACCGCCAACTTACAATAACTGAACGCTGAGAGTGTGAATGTGACATCGTTTACCGTAATTTCGTATTCATCTTCCAAATTCAGTGCATTGATGCCTTTGATTTCAAATTCATAGTTATTCTCAATGCGTTCGCTTTCTGTCACTTCTACCGCTTCGCCATTGACGGTGACAGTTGGCTTTTCGGCGGTCGGAACATATAGCAGAATGCTTGTCTTGTAGTCAAGTTTTAATGACATCGAAAACTGATGGAATGTTGCCGAGTGTTTCTGCCATTCAATTTCATAATCATCAAAAACGGAAGTATCAACGGCAGGAGCATTGAATGCCGTTGTTTCGGGAACATCCTCACCGACTTTCCATCCGTTTGCTTCACTGCACGCAAGTTGAGCATAGTGACCGTAATTGATAAGCGTTTTGGCGACAGTTTCTTCTTTTTCCGTTGCGTTACCTTCCTGAAGCAAAAGTTTCACATATTCTTCTGCAGATTTCGCTTTTGAAGCAAGAACAACACCGTTTTTATCGTATACGGTGATTTTCACTTTTCTTGAATTGTGATTTTGGAATTTCTTGATTTGTGATTTTCACTTTTTTCAAGATCCCGCTTACAGTCCGTAATATTATAGATAATCGGTTCTTCGTCATCGTCAGCATCTTCAAATTCGAGTTTTACATATCCTTTTTGCTGATAGGTATCCGGTACGGATATATGCCATGCCAATCCGATCTCGCCACTTAAAATGAGATTTAGTCCGCTTATTTCTACCTGTGGTTCAATAGGTGGATCATCCGGCATATCTTCCATTTCAACACCGCCTGCGAAAGCGGGGACTGCACTGATCAGCAGCACTGAAATGACAAGTATAATGCTGACGAAAATTTTATATGTTCTTTTCATTCATCTCACCTCAATCCGGCATTTCTTCTAATTCTATTGGATTATCTTTTGAACCGGGCAAACCGGAAGAAGTATCTTCGGTTTTTTCGGTATTCCCGCCGCCTTGCGTATCGGTAGTTTTAGACGAAGTTTCCGTATCTGTTTTTGTTGTTCCGCTGTCTTTTTGGGTGTCGGATGCAGTCGGCTGTTTGGTTGTATCGGTTTGTTTTTCGGATGTTTTATCCGGCTTTTCGCTGTCGGAACTTGTTTTGGATGTTTCATCCGAGGTTGTTTTACCGTCAGTTTCTTGCCCATCGGTAGTTTCTGTCGTTTTTTCCGTAGTCTGCTCCGACTCTGTTTCGGTTATGGATGTTCCATCGGTCGAACTGTCCTTTTGGTCATCTTTTCCGCCGCAGGCAGTCAGAGAAACAAGCAAAGCCAGTGTGAATAATATTGTTAAAACTCTTTTATACATGATACACCTCATATTTGTTTTTCTTTAACTCTCGGTTTACGGTTTGAATTTTGTCAAGCCGTAAACTGAAAATTAAAGGGCATTTCCCACGGGGATGAGGATGTTCCTGCATCCCCGTGGGTACTTATTATTCGTCGGGATAATCTTCAAACTCCACCGGATTTCTCGAATCACCGCTGGTTGTTATGATGTCCTTTTCCGTGAGGTGGATTACCTCAATTTTCGGTTCTTCAAATTTGAGTTCTTTCGGTTCCATAACTTTCCTCCTTAATTTGCGACTTTAGCCATATAATCGACTGTTGCTTTGTAGTATTCGTAGATTGCCGAGACAGCATCCATATGCACCTTGCTCTTTTCCGATCTGTCATCATTTGCAAATACCGAGTAAGCATAGGAGAGAGCAGAGAGGTTGGTGAATGTCATTTTACCGCCATCAATGCTTACGGTGAATTTGTCATCGAGCATATGTGCCGCAAGATTCGGGATCACGATCTTGTATCTGCCATCGGACTGCTTTTCGACCATTGCGTCTTTGACCGTCTGTCCCGTCGTGTTGTTGGTTATAACGACATTCGGTACATAATCCGCATCAGCCGGTATCAGATACATAACGATTGCTGTCTTATCATCAAGGATCAAGCTGCGGGAGGAAGCTTTGATTGAGGTAAAACCGTCCTTGGTGGTCTTTACCACCTTGAACAGAGCAAGCTCCTCATCGGTCATGCGAACAACCTCGCTTCTGTTTGCGGTAGCTTGATAGGTTCCGCCCTCGCCGACCGTATAATCGCTGTGCGTGTAGTCAAGGGCTATCTGCGAATAATGGACATAGTTTGAAATTGCAGTAACAAGTCTGACCGCCGCTTTATCCGCTTCGGT
>CALCRH010000244.1 GCA_937894515.1 uncultured Clostridia bacterium
ATTTCCTCCTACGACAGAACCTTGGGGACAACGCACCTGCTACGTTGCTGATCCCGAAGGCAATCTGATAGAGATAAGTTCGTTTAATGAATAGTTTAGACATGAACATACGATTAGAACAACCTGAAGGAATCTATCCCGCTTATGATGGGCGCATTGCAAGATCCTACGCTGTTTGAAGGCTTTACGCCGGAATGGGCGGCAGAATGGATCGCAGCGAACCAGGAGCTGGTGCAGGAGATAGAGGGCGTACGCCCGAACGGGGCCGGTGGCGGAGGCGCCGGAGATCAGGGCGCTGTCATCCCGGATGGCTGGTATGAAAGCATGGAAGTGATTTTTGGCAAGTACAACCGGCAGGGCGGACATAACAACGAAGACACCCTGCCCGGAGCCGTGGCAACAGCGATCGCCGGCGCGCTGAAGGGCGCGAAGGTAGTGATGGACGGGGCCACGGTAGGATCCATCCTGATGGATTACATCAACGAGGGCATCGCGGGCCAGATCATCGTGGCGGGATAACGGAGCTGTAAGAACGCAGTGAACAGGTGAAAGTGGCTGTTTCCATTTTGGAAGCAGCCACCTTCACATCTGTGACGGACCTGCCCGGACGGAAGCGGACAGGAACGGACAGGAATGGACAGGATCCGCGCCGATCGGCGCGGAAGGACCGATAAAAAAGCAGGAAAACACAGCCGGAGACGGCAGCGAAGGCGCCCATGGGCGCTGAGGTGCCGGGAATGGAGGCAAAAATGAGAGGGAAAGTGCAGGTAGCGCTGGACGGGATGGAGCTGCACGCGATCAGTGAGAGCATCATTCCGCAGGGCGTGGATGAAGGGAACATCACGGTGAACGTGACCCAGACCGGCAAAGGAGCAGGGTACGGGCAGCGGGTGACCGGCGTGGAAGACAGGACCCGGGACGTGACCGTGCGCTTCGTGCTGAAGTGCCGGGACACGGAGGAGCGCGCCGAGGTGCTGGACGCCATCAACCGCTGGGCGGTGGGCGAGCATGACATGACGGTGAGCTACCGGCCCGGCAAGAAGCTGCGGGTGCTGTGCGTGACGCCCATCAACGTGCAGTATGTGGGCAAGTGGACCAGCGAATACAAGATCGGTTTCCGGGCGATCGAGATCCCCTACTGGGAGGACCGGTGGCCGGTGACCGCCGCGGAAACGGCAAGCGCTGGAACGGACACGGAGATCAGCATCATCAACAGCGGCAGCGTGGAAGCCTGCCTGCAGCTGCGGGCGGTGCTGACCGGCGCTGCTACCGGGCTGAAGGTGATCAGCGAAGGGCAGACCATAGAGATCACCGGCATCACCGGCGCGGCCAGCGGGGACATCATTGTGATAGACTATGACGCCCGCGGCATCCAGCGGATCGCCAGGATCACCACCAACGAGACGGTGAGCCTGCTGGGGAAGCGGACGGAGGGAAGCCATGATGACATCGTGCTGGCACCCGGCGCGCACACTGTGACGGTGAAGGTGACGGGTGCCGGCGCTGATGTGACGGCCATGATCCGAAGGCGGTGGATGTGATGCAGAAGGTAAAGATGCCGGTGCTGCTTGCCGGCCACACCATGACCTATGAGTGTGTGCTGCGTCCAAAGAGCCTGCAGCTGAGCTTGAAGGCGGAGGGCTTGAGCAGCGCCCAGATGGTGCTGGACGAGGAAAGCCCGGACGCGCAGGTGGGCGCATGGGTAAAAATCTTTTACCCGAACGGTGGGAGCGGCGTGTACACCGTGAAGAAGGTGGAAATCAACCGGATCACGAATGAGCGCACCGTGCAGCTGGAGCACGGTTTTGGCACCCTGCAGGATGCCGTTGCCTTCGCAAAGCTGGACCCCCGGAGCCTTGGCGGGGACAGCAACACGGTGGCGGTGGACACCGCCATAGAAACGCTGCTGAACTACCAGAGCACGTGGGTGCTGAATGAATGCGACTTTGACGAGGCGCAGGGCTGGAGCTTCACCAACAGCGCGGTGTACGGCGCGCTGGAGCAGCTGACCAAATCTGTTGCGAATTGCCAATGGGAATTTGACCAGAGCGCCCTGCCGTGGAAGCTGAGCCTGAAGGAGATACCGAGCCTGCCGGAGTGCGAGATGCGGATGACCAGGAACATCAGCACAATGAAAGTAAGCCTGGACAAAAACGGCATGTTTACAAGGGTGTATCCCACAGGCGCGAATGATATACACATCGGATCCGTGAATGACGGCGTGGACTATCTGGAGAAAAACACCGAAGTGTGGGGCGTGATCGAGAGCGTCATCACCGACAGCACCATCAAGAAAAAGGACCGGCTGAAGGCATGGGCGCAGACCGAGCTTGACAAAAGCGCGGAGCCCATTGTGACGGTGACCATCAGCGGGTGGGATCTGAGCCGGGCCACCGGCGAGGAACTGGACCGGCTGGTGATCGGCAGGATCTGCCGCGTGCCGCTGCCGAAATACGGCACCGTGCTGAAGGAACGCATCACGGAGCTGCAGTGGAAAAACTGCATCGCGGACCCGGAGAGCGTGACGGTGACGCTGGCCAACAGCCGGAAGACCATACAGGGCGTGATGGCGAAGCAGAGCGGCGGAGGCGGCGGGATGAAAGCGCTGCTGCGCTCCGGTAAGGCATGGCATCTCAGCGTCTATATGGGGACGCAGTCCCTGCTGTTTTACTGCATCAGCGCATGGGTGCCCACTATCCTGCAGGCAAAGGGCATGAGCATGGAGGCCGCCGCGAATGCGGCGACGGCGCTGCAGCTGCTGAGTCTGCCGACCACGCTGCTTGTGCCGATCGTTGCAGAGAAAATTCACGTCCGCCA
>CALCRH010000245.1 GCA_937894515.1 uncultured Clostridia bacterium
TGATAATGGCTCTCGACCGAGCAATCCGCTGTGGATGTGTTTCTGATGATTCGATTTATGATTCAAGGGAGATGCTTGTGCTATGATTGTTATTTGTACGGTAGCCAAGCCACTCATTTCCTTTTATATTCTAAAAGCGAACCGATTAGAGCGGCAAATGTGCAATCAATCTCAGAATCAGATAGAAAATTCCGAAAAAAAGGAGTAGCCTCCAAAGAAATGAGAACACAGTTCTCACAATATTCGTATCAGTTTCGCTGTTGTAGAAAAATAGTGTACAATTGTCATTCGGATTATTCGGATCATAGCAAATCGTTTGAGATTCCTTCTTCCAAAATGCACCAGAACCTTCTCCTTTTCCAGTATAAGAAATACCATCGACTTCAAACTCATAGGTAAGCATACATCGATAAGAAGAATTGTATTCTTTATTTCTGCCTGATCCCGTAACGTATTCATCGCGAACCAGTGAGCGTGTCAATATTTTGCCCTCAGTTCTTCCACTCAAATATTCCATTTTATGTTTGTTTCTCTTATGTTTCGGAAGCTCTAATAATTCAACAATTACTAAACAAACGATAAATCCGACCAATATAAGTCCAAGCCCAAACGCTATCTGTAAAAAATCCGAACTAAGGTCAAAATTTCTCATATTATTCCTTCTTTTCTTAACATATATTAAGTCTTTTTCAAGTAAAATGGTTTCATTCATTTCATGCTTACACTGCTGTTTTTCCTTTCAACTAATTTCATTATACCACAACCCCATTGAAAAAGTCAACTGAAAGGAGTTGATGCCAATGAGCATTTTTTCAGGACTATTCAAGTCCAGGGATAAGCCGAAGGACAGCTACGATTCACCGTCCTACAGCTATTTCTTCGGACGGACACAGGCAGGTAAGCGCGTCAATGACCGCACGGCAATGCAGATCATTGCCGTTTACGCCTGCGTGAGAGTTTTGTCAGAGGCGATTGCACAACTGCCGCTGCACGTTTACCAATACACCGATAACGGAAAAGAGCGAGTGCCGAAGCACCCGCTATATTTTTTGCTGCACGACCAGCCGAATCCGGAAATGACATCGTTTGTTTTCCGGGAAACGCTCATGTCGCATCTGCTGATCTACGGCAACGCCTATGCGCAGATCATCCGGAACGGCAGAGGTGATGTCATCGGACTGTATCCGCTGATGCCGGATAAGGTGCATGTTGACCGTGACGATCGCGGCAGGCTCATTTACCGCTACAGCCGGTACGACGAACACAACCCGAATTTCAAGCAGCAGGGCGAGATCATTCTGCCGATGGAACAGGTGCTGCATATTCCGGGACTGGGCTTTGACGGTCTGGTTGGATACAGCCCCATTGCAATGGCGAAAAACGCGCTCGGTCTAGCAGTCGCCTGTGATGAGTACGGCTCGTCTTTCTTCGCAAACGGCGCTGCACCTTCTGCGGTGCTGGAGCATCCGGGCGTGATCAAAAATCCGGAGCGTGTGCGTGAAGCTTGGCAGCGGGCATACGGCAGCGGCAATGCTCACAAGACCGCAATCCTCGAAGAAGGTATGAAGTACACGCCGATTTCCATTCCGAATAATGAGGCGCAGTTCCTTGAAACCCGAAAGTTTCAGATTGAGGAAATTGCCCGCCTGTACCGTGTGCCGCTGCACATGATCGGCGACCTCGACCATGCTACGTTCAGCAACATCGAGCATCTGTCGCTCGAATTCGTAAAATACACCCTTGATCCGTGGCTGGTACGCTGGGAACAGGGACTACAGAAGGCGCTTCTTTCGGATTCCGAAAAGGGGCGCTATTTCATTAAATTCAATGTGGAAGGTCTGCTGCGCGGCGACTATGCAAGCCGTATGCAGGGCTATGCGACTGCAAGACAGAACGGTTGGATGTCTGCTAATGATATTAGATTGCTCGAAAATCTCAATGCTATTCCCGATGAGGAAGGCGGCAATCTGTATCTGGTGAACGGCAGCTTCACAAAGCTGGAGGACGCAGGCGCTTTCGCAGAGAAAGGAGGAAATGCAGATGAATAAGTTCTGGAACTGGGTACGCAATGAAGACACCGGCGCAGCCGAGCTGATCTTCAACGGACCGATTTCAGAAGACACATGGTTCGGCGATGAGATCACGCCTGCCATGTTCCGTAACGAGCTTTCAAAGGTCAGCGGTGATCTCACTGTCTGGCTGAATTCTCCCGGCGGTGATGTGTTCGCCGCATCGCAGATCTATACGATGCTCCGCAACCACAAGGGCAAGGTCACAGTCAAGATCGACGGCATTGCGGCAAGTGCCGCTTCCGTTGTTGCAATGGCTGGTGATGAAACACTCATCGCTCCGACGGGTATGCTGATGATCCACAATCCCTCGACGGTTGCCTTCGGTAACAAGGAAGCGATGCAGAAGGCTATCAAGCTCCTTGACGAGGTGAGGGAGAGCATCATCAACGCCTACGAGGAAAAATCCGGGCTGAGCCGCAGCAAGATCGCCCGAATGATGGACGAGGAAACATGGCTCAATGCGAAAAAGGCGCAGTCCCTCGGACTGGTGGACGGTATTCTCTTTGCAGACAGCGCTCCGCAGCCGAAGCCAGAGGAAGAACCCGATGAAGATACACCGGATGAGAAAGAGCCGAAGGAGGACACCCTCACGGCGATGTCCTATTCCCGTGCAGCAACCATGCAGAGCCTGATGCAGAAGGTCTCGGCAGAACACAAAGGTACACCCGTAGATCAGCTGATGAGTCGGCTGAATCTTCTGAAATACTGATTGGAGGTATGTAAAATGACTATTCAGGAACTTCGTGAAAAGAGAGCAAAGGCGTGGGATACTGCCCGCGACTTCCTTGACAGCAAGCGTCAGACTGACGGTACGCTTTCCGAGGAGGACAGCAAGACTTATGACGCAATGGAAGCAACCATCGTGAACCTCGGCAAGGAGATCCAGCGCATGGAGCGTCAGGCGGAGATCGAGGCAGATATGGCGAAGGCAACATCTGCACCGATTCTTACAACACCTGCGGCACAGAACACCGAGCCGGAAAAGACCGGAACCGCATCGGCAGCATACAGCGATGCATTCTGGAACAGCATCCGCAACCGCAACTGGATCGATGTGCGCAACGACCTTCATGTCGGCACGGACACCGAGGGCGGCTACCTTGTACCAGATGAATTCGAGAGAAAGCTCATCGAGGCGCTTGAGGAGGAGAACATCTTCCGCCAGATGGCAACTGTCATCAAGACCAGTTCCGGCGACCGCAAAATTCCTATCGTGACATCGAAGGGTGATGCGGTCTGGATGGATGAGGAGGAGCAGTACACGCTTTCCGATGACACCTTCGGTCAGGCATCGCTCTCCGCATACAAGCTCGGTACAGCGATCAAGATTTCCGAGGAACTTCTCAACGACAGCGTGTTCGACCTTCCGTCCTACATCGCCCGTGAGTTTGCCCGTCGTATCGGTGCAAAGGAAGAGGAAGCCTTCTTCATCGGCAACGGCACCGGAAAGCCTACCGGTATCTTCAACAACACTGGCGGCGCACAGGACGGCGCGACTACCGCAGGCGCAAGCATCACCTTCGATGATGTGATGGAGCTGTTCTATTCGCTCCGCAGCCCTTACCGCAAGAAGGCAGTCTGGGTGCTGAACGACAGCACTGTCAAGGCGCTTCGCAAGCTCAAGGACGGAAACGGCAACTACATCTGGCAGCCTTCCGTTGCGGCAGGTGTTCCCGATACGATTCTCAACCGTCCCTACAAGACTTCCAGCTATGTTCCGGAGATCGGCGCTGGCAAGAAGTGTATGGCATTCGGCGATTTCAGCTACTACTGGATCGCCGATCGTTCCGGTCGTACCTTCAAGCGTCTGAATGAGCTGTTCGCCATGACCGGTCAGGTCGGCTTCCTTGCAATGGAGCGTCTTGACGGCAAGCTCATTCTCCCCGAAGCAGTCAAGACGCTGAAGGTAAAGAGTGGCAGCGGTGCATGATCACTCTGACTGAGACGAAAAACTATCTTCGTGTGGATCATACAGAGGATGACAAACTCATCCTCTCACTGATCGACACTGCCAAGCGACTGGTGCAGGACGTCGGCAGAATGGACGAGCAGGCACTTGCGGTCAATGAGGAAACCACCCGGCAGGCTATGCTGTATACTGTTTCTTACCTCTATGAGAACCGCAACGGTGCTGACTACCACAAGCTGACGCTCACGCTCCGGTCGCTGTTATTTGCGCAGCGTGAAGGGGTGATCTGATGGAGATCGGAACGCTGAATCAGCGCATCGCCTTTCTGGAACACAGCACGAAGATAGACGGCATCGGCAATCACAAAGCCCGGTGGGAGGAAGTCTTCTCCTGCTGGGCTGCCGTGTCCGTAAAGACATCGACGGAAACAACCGAAGCAGGTGTCACCAAAGAGGTCACCTCGCTGGAATTTACTGTCCGGCAGACACCCGATACCAAGCGCATCAATACCACGACGCACAAACTGCGCTTCCGTGGTCTGGTGTATGATATTAACGGTGTGCTGCCGAATTATAAATCACTCGACTATATGAAGATCACGGCTGGTACACGAAAGGCTGGTGAGCAGGATGACTTCGATTGACGATATGGCGGCGGAGATCATGCGCGGTCTGACGGAATATGCAGACCTTGCCGATACCGCCATGAAAGCTGCTGTGAAAAAGACAGCGACCGAGGTCAAGAATGAAATCTCCGCCAATGCCCCGAAGCGTACCGGCAAGTACCGCAAGAGCTGGACGACCAAGAAAACGAAGGAGAACAGCCATTCTCTTGAAATGACCGTTCACTCGAAAGACCGCTACCAGCTTGCGCACCTGCTTGAAAAAGGTCATGCAAAACGAAACGGCGGACGTGTATCCGGTAAGCCGCATATCGCTCCTGCGGAAGCGCACGGAGAGGAAATGCTCACGCAGCTTATCGAGGAGGCGCTGTCATGACCTATGAAGAAATCAATGAAATGATGCAGGAGATCGGGCTGCCCTTTGCGTATCATCATTTCGCGGAGGGTGAAAGCCCTGATCCGCCTTTCGCATTGTTCTTATCACCGGGCGAGGCTACTTTTTCCGCAGACAATTTGATGTATCACAGTTTCAAAAAGCTGCACATCGAATTATACACGGATGAAAAATCGCCGGATACGGAACAGCGTGTGGAGGAAGTACTCTTGCAGCACAACATCTACTACACAAAATCTGAGGTATGGATAGAGTCTGAAAAGCTCTATGAAGTACTGTATATCATGGAGGTATGAATATGGCTCTGAAGAAAAACAAAGTCAAATTCGGTCTGAACAAAGTCCACTATGCCAAGATCACAGCGTGGTCGGATGCAGGAGTGCCGACCTTTGCAACGCCTGTACGCATTCCGGGTGCGGTATCACTGAGCATTGATGCGAACGGCGAAAACGAGAATTTTTATGCCGATAACAGCGTTTATTATGTCATCAACAACAACGCAGGCTACGACGGCGATCTGGAGGTCGCACTCATCACAACCGACTTTGCAACGGCGATTCTCGGTGAGCAGCTCGATGCAAAGGGCGTTCTGGTCGAGAGCAACGATGCGGAGACCTCGCAGTTTGCGCTCCTCTTTGAGTTTGACGGCGACAAGAACCACATCCGCCATGTGCTGTACTGCTGCTCTGCGTCCCGTCCTGCAACCGAGGGTGAGACTACCGAGGAGAGCAAGTCCGTCAAGACGGAAAAGCTCTCCCTCAAGGCATCTGCTCTCCCGAATGGTCTGGTGAAGTCCAAGACCTGCGAGAGTACGGATGAAACCACCTACAACAACTGGTACAATGCGGTCTATATGCCGACTGCTGCAACCAACAACAGCACCGGCACACGTTCCGCAGGAACAACCAAAAGCGGCAGCGCAACTGAGTAAGGAGGTACAGCATGGCTATAAAAAAGACGATCACCGTTGACGGTATCGAGGTTCCGTTCAAGGCGAGTGCGGCTGTGCCTCGCCTTTACCGTATTAAGTTCCGCAGGGATATTTACAAGGACTTCGCCGCCCTTCAGACCTCTGTGCAGGAAGGCGATGAGGAAGGCTCTACCCTTGACATCGAGAGCCTTGAAGTGTTCGAGAACATCGCCTACATCATGGCGAAACACGCTGATCCGGAGAACGTCCCGGACAATCCGGACGAGTGGCTCGAAGCGTTCAACACATTCTCCATCTACGAGGTGCTGCCGCAGCTCATCGAGCTGTGGGGACTCAACGTGGAAACGCAGGCGGAATCTAAAAAAAACATCGCAAAACTGACCGCCCGATGACAACGCCCCTCTTCCTTCTCCGATGTGTGCAGATCGGGCTGTCCCTCTCGGAGCTTGATCTGCTCACGATCGGAGTCGTGAATGATATGTTCACGGAAAAGGAAAACGACGAATATGACGGCTGGCATGAGGTCGCTGGACAGGCGGACTTTGATTCGTTTTGACGCTTTACTTTTTCGACAAAATGTGCTATAATCATCATGAGGTGATTTATATGCCTGAAACAGAAAAGAAGCATCGATGCACAGAGCGTAAAGCCACTTATATTGATACCGGTATTATAGAACAATTTGAGGTAATTGTCTCAGATGAAGAAAATGGGTATACTTATTCTCACATTTTGAAACTCATAGATTTTTATCTTTTACATCCACTCAACGAAGAAAAATATGCACAGGCTATTCTCCGAGATAGGTATCACTGGAGAATAAAAAGCAAAGATATAAAGGGAAACGAAATATGGAAGTTGTCTCCGGAAAAGCTATTTCAAACTATGCTTGAAACATCAGGGCTGAAAGACAATATTTCTTTCACTTATACAGATAAGCATACAAAAAAGGCACTTCAATTAATGGATTTAGATAATAGCCATATTTGTCCTCTACACACAAGAGCAGTGCTGAATATGGATTGTAAAATGGAAATCATTGAAGATGATGAGGGTAACTTATCGGCTCAAGTATCTGAACATGAGGCGGGTTATCGTTGTTTGTTTCGGCATATAAGAAATGCATTTGCTCACAATAATGTATTCTTTTTTGAAAATGGAAACGTATTACTAAAAGACTATCAGCGAGACGGAGATAAACAAAAAGACAAAAAAGTGACGGCTGCAATACTGATTAAATTTGATACTCTGTTTGAATGGATACAATTTATCGAAACAGATCAGGAGAGGATTGAAGAATGAGCAACGCTTACGTTTTTCGTGATGAACGCACTATCGAGGACATACTAGAATGGTCAAAACAGAAAAGAGATGCCAGTACCCATTGGTTTCTTTTCGATAAGGTGTTGTATGATTTGTGCCAGCAATATCCAAGACACGATAATGCTCATGAGGTAGTCACAAAAATAGCAATGATAGGTCGAGCATATTCTGCGGCTGTTGAAAGACGCAAAAACGCTGAAGCCACCCGTGATCGTGATTTCTATTACGGATATGTCGCTCCTCTAATTGTTGATTCAGATCTTGATGAACGACTGGATGCATTAAGAAAATATCAAACACCAACAACGGAGAATTTGCCTGAAATTCTTTCTACACATCTGTATTTGCAAGAACTGCTGAAAAAAGCAACTGAAATGGACAAACGCTCCTTTGTATCAAAGTATCTGCATTTCCATTGTCCAAACCTCTTTTATATTTTTGATTCATTTTCCGATAGCGAAATAAATGGTCTTGTAAAAAGCAAGGGAAAATGGAACTGTCCTTCTGACGCGGATATTTGCTATGCAAAGTATTGTGAAAAATCACTCTTCATTCAGCAGCAAACTATTCCTAATGAAGGAAACTTCCCAAGAATACTTGACTCATTCCTACAGGTAAGAGCAAGAGGTTAATAGAATATACACTGAGCAGTCCTCAGGGGCTGCTTTT
>CALCRH010000246.1 GCA_937894515.1 uncultured Clostridia bacterium
CCTGAATCATATAGAGTACATTCATGGTGCCGTTTCCGATATCCGCTACCATGTTTACGCCTTTCATGGCTGTTGCAAACTCCGCGATAGCGGCATACCCCTGTGGGTAAATGCGGGCATCCTCCACATAGATGCGGTACGGCACTTTCTTATAGGTAAACTGTACTTCTCGCTTCTGCATGAGATAGCGCTTGAAGGTCTCTTTCTGGGTGCTTGTCCAGGTCAGAGGAAGCCCCGCCGCAATGCAGATATGCGCCTCGGTCAGCTTAACGCGGGAAAGCTCCTTAGCGATGGCCACCAGTGTCAGCAGATAGTAATCTGCATCCTCCGCCTTGTCGGGCAGAAACTCCTTGTGCCCTTCACCGATGAGATAGTACTTACCTTCATAGGTCAGCATATCTCCGGTGAAGAGCGGCTCGGTGTCATACGCGGTGATGGCCGTCTTGAAACAGCAACTGGCTGTTTTGATGTTTCCGTAACCGTGATCTACGCCGATGATTTTGACTCCGTTCATCTCTTTCATTTCATGATCCTCCATTGTAAAAATTAGTTGATAGCTTACTGAACCGTCTGCCCCCCATTCTCACCCCACTTATATCATCGTAGGATCATATCTTCATCTTGGGCAGCTGCTCAGTTCTATCTGTGTAAAAGCGGGCAAATATACCCGCCTTATACACAAGTAGTGTAATACGGTATTGACAATTTTGCAAGAGGTGTTAAACTATTTATGTGTACAATAGTTTTACACACCGTGTAAGGGGGATAACTCTCATGGCTTGGTATCATGTGGCACTGGAAAACGGCACGGAAAAGGTCTGTGTTTTGGGGCAGGGGACGGTAGAGAAGACTATTGGCTCCGGGCTTGTTGCTTTTTTGGATGCAGATTGGGATACGTGGCATAAAAAAGCTGCGCCCTACTGTGACGATCACAATAAGGCGCAGGAAAGCGTATTGGATTTTAAGGCATTCTACGGAGAGTTAAAAGAACAGGTTGCCACGCTCCATCCGCTGCTGCAGACGTTTGTGGAAGATCAGTTGACCGGTGCATGGTTCTCACTTGCCACCGAAAGTGTATGTGCTACCGATCCGGATTTTGTGGTTGCTTTGCGGGACGGCAAAGAGTCTGACGTCGATATCAGCGGCCACACGCTCTATCGGCTCTGGAATCAAATGGACAGTTACTTTACCCGTTTTGCACAGTTCCGGGAGAAGCTGGAGCCTATGATGGACGCTGTGCTGAATACAGGTGTAGAAGAGGAACTTCCTCAAATACAGCGGTACTGTCTGATGCGGAGAACCAGTCCGGACTATACTGTGCTGGCAAAAGAACTATATGATACTTTGGCTTTAGAAACCGCCGTTGTGTTTGACGGGAAAATAGAAGAATACCTGCCCAACGGCGAAGCAACAGATATTTTTATGACCCAGCTAAAAGAGAAAAAATTATCTGTTCATACCTTCCAGGCGACGGATCATCTGGAGGCTATTCTGCTGTGGGAACTGGACTACATGGCATCCCACGGTCATATTCTGCGGCGGTGTGACCACTGCGGGCGGTACTTCATTCCCTACTCCAACGTCAACTGCTATTGTGACCGTCCGACAAAAGAACGACCTGACAAAACCTGCAAGCAGATCGGGGCCATGACGAAGCATCAGTTGAAGGTCAACGGTGATAAGGCCACCAACCTTTATTCGCACAGGAATAACACCTTGCAGCAATGGGCAAAACGGCATCAGATACAATATCCGCTCGCATTTGACCGGAACTACAAGGCATGGAAGCTGCGGACAATGGATATGCTGGATGCCGTGATAAACGGCGAGATGTCCTACGAAGATTTTGAGGCCGCCATGCAGGGTGATTCCAAGACCCTCCTGGGGCTGTAATTTGCCTGTTTTTACAATCCTGTTTTCTCAAAAATTGTATCTCCGTTGAATGTCACCCTGCCGACACTTTCTACATCATCGGTACTGCAGCAGGTCCAGAGCCATACCCTCGTATGGTTCGTGATTTCCAGTCCCGAAGAGTCATTAAAGTATTCCAGCATAGTCACCAGCGTTCTTCCCGGGGCATCCCTTATTCCGCTTGTAATTCTTATTTCCGAATCAGTATTCAATTCACTCATTTTTCTTGGCGAATTATCTTTATTTGTCTGAACCTGATTTTTACCGGTTTTAGGATTTTCAAATGTAACTTCTTTTTTCCCATCAGTACCATCATCGAATGCTGTACCCTTGCCTGCTTCCAGCATAAGATATCTGTTGGATTTTATCTTCAGCGTACCCTCC
>CALCRH010000247.1 GCA_937894515.1 uncultured Clostridia bacterium
CTTGCGGAGACTGTGAGCGGCAAGGGCCTCATAGCCTTTTGCCGTAGCACAGATGTCGTCATTGATCGTCACGCGGTCTTTGTCATACTCTCCAAAGTTGCGGACAAGGCAGCTCCCGCCGCCCATGACATACAGGCGCATCAGCTCGGGATTGTAGTCATGTTCACGGAGCCTGCGCATAATGCCGGACACATATTCTGTGGCTGTGCTGCGGATCACGGAGAGATACTTTTCTCCGATGTCCGCTGTGCCGAAACGGAGAACGTTTTCGATCACCGAATCATCCACGGCAGTACCGAACTTCTGCATCAGGCTTTCCCGGACGGCAAGCATACACTGGTGGGTGCCGTATTTCTCGGTAAAGCACTTGCTCGGAACGGGCTTTCCGTTATTGATATACATGACGTTCATGGTGCCGTTTCCGATGTCGCAGAGCATATTGACGCCCTTGAAGTCCCGGAGCCTGTCTGCAACAGCGGAGAAGCCCTGCGGGAACACATCGGCTCCGGCAAACTCCACATGATAGTCTTTCCCTCTGAAATTGAAATCCGCTGTTTCGTTTTTCAGAAGATACGCCCGGAACTCGTCCTTCTGCTCGCTCACCCAGGTGAGGGGCAGACCGACAGCCAGATGGACACGGGCAGAGGAAAGCTGACGGATATTCAGCTCTCTGCCGATGGCGGCAAGGGTGAGAATATAATAGTCCTCGTCCATCATCTTGTCCGCCAGAAATTCCTTGTGATCTTCTCCGATAAGATAGAACCGGCCTTCATAAATGAGCAGATTGCTCTTGAAGGTCGGCTCTTTGTCGTAGGCTGTCACGCCGGTCTTGAAGCAGGTATGCGCCGTCTTGATATTGCCGTAGCCGTGGTCGATGCCGATGATTACGGGCTTGCTGTTGGTGTTCGTGTAAAAATTCATAATGATTCCTTTCTGCCGCTGTGCGGCTGTAAAAATGATTTTTGGATATAAAAAGAAGCCCGTGAAAAAATCTCACGGGCCTCTGACTGAAAAGATTATTTTGTTATATGCGGGAAGCGGTTTGAGTTACCGCTCCAAATCTCTGTGCCTTTCCTTGGGAAGAATATCCCTGATGTACGCCTTCACTGCGGCATACACATCATTGAAGGGCGGTTTGTTTACATCTCCTGAGAGTCTGAACTTATCGTAGGCGTGTTCAAGTTCGCTTTTCCTGTGAAGGAAGCCATGAAACGCTCCTAATTCTCTGCCATTGTCTTTCAATATCTGCTTAATATCGGCACTGTGAAGCGGAAACACCTGTGACAGATAGTACAAGTCAACGATGTCCTTGACGCGCCGGAAAATCTTATCTCCGGAAACGGCAGAAATTTTATCCGCCAGCATCTGATCGACGGAAACGCCGCGAAAACGGATATCTGAAATTTCATAGATTCTTGTCTGTACAGCGGGGCGGTTCACATCAATATCCATTGTAAAGAGTACGTCACCTGTTTCGCGTTCAGAGAGTTCAAATCCTGCGGAACGCCCTTCACCGTACATTCTGTATAAGCTTACATCCAAATCAATACCGGCTCTTTTCAGCGCCTTTTGCAGAGAATCGGTCATTTGCTCCGCTGTCGGAGGAGAATCCGAATACCAGTTTGCATCAATATCAACCGTGTGCCGGATTTCCTCATTATAGCCCGCCTCGATCAGACAGGCTTTCAGAACCATCGACCCCTTAAAATCAATGGGAATGCCGCTGTCATATATGGCTTTCATTACGCCATACATCAATTCTTCTTCTGCTGTAATCTGCATGAAATCATCTCTCACTTCTCATAATAGTTTATTGCGTTGTCGGCAAGCTCCTCAAATCTTTCCCGATATTCGGGGGATACAAATATTCCCTCAAAGCTGTCTCCATTGGTGAAATAGTATCTGCTGAGAGCTTCTGTAATGCCTTGCATATCTAAAATTGATTCATTGGCAAGTGCATCTGTGACCGTTCGGTTAAAATCAGTAAAGCGAAGCCCGCGCTTTTCCCGGATATCATAGGCGCTGATGTGATTTCCGAGCAGCACAACTCCGTTAAAGTCGGAGGCGGAATCATCACCGTAACCCCATACGATATATTCGTCACTTCGCCCGCCGAAATTTCCCTGACACATCAAGGCTTCATCCAAAGCAAAAACGAAGGAATCTCCGAGACATTCCCGGACTGCCTTTAACCAGGAGATCGCACCGATATAGTCACGCCTCTTCGGCAGTTCCTTTTTGTGCGCATCATGCTTCGGAAGCGTTCTTGTCTTACGGTTGTAAAGATCGGACTGTATGCGGCTTTCCAGCAGCGTGACAACATATTCCGGGGGCTTACGCACACCGGCTTCCCAGTTTTGAATTGTACGAAAAGGAATGTTATATCTTTCGGCAAATTCGCTTTGCGTATCGCCTAATTGTAATCTTAATTCTCTAATATTCATGCGATTCACCTCTTATTTTGTATATAATACACTCAATGGGTGCATTTGTCAATGTTCAAACTACTGCATTCCTTTATATACTAAGCCCTGTGAAATATGCTATCACTTTTATAATGTCGTTTTCACAACATTGTTTTGACGTATTCTATATATAAGGGGCTTGTCACTTTTTTGCAGCTTTTTAGTTCCTCTCATGGACGGAATTGTACACCAATCACTTCTTGTTTTTCATTGACCAATTGTCCCAAAGGATTCACATAACCAATCATGTTTCCTTGGTCATCAAAGACTGGGGCTGATTCCACAACATGTCCCCATGTTTTACCATCAGGACTCACCACTGAACCATCATTTTTTGCACAGGCAATTTCTACCCCATTGATATCCACCACAACGGAATCAGGTAAAGTCCGACCCAAATATTCCTGTTTATCTGATAAAATCGGACAATCTTGGGCCACACGTCCAATGACTTTTTCTTGCGCATCAATCGCCCATAAATCATGACGAATACGTCCCACAACGGTTCCGGATCCATTAATCACCCGACCATCATAGGCTGTTTGTCCCACCACTTGACAATCATTCACAACCAAAGGCTCAGGGACCAACGCTCCCAAGGTTTGATATTTGTTGTCCCCTTCCACAGAACCATCATTGGCCAAATGTCCTTTCACTTCCCCTTGGAAATCCAAAATTTCAGCATTACCGGAAAGCATACCCAAAACTTCCCCTTGACGGGCAATCGCCGGTAAGAAAGCAAACACACGCCCATAGTCTGTTTGGCTTTGACCCGAAATCAATCCCGAATCCATCAGAC
>CALCRH010000248.1 GCA_937894515.1 uncultured Clostridia bacterium
AAGATGTTGTAGCGGTGATGTTTTTCATCATACTGTCGTTCACTTATTTTGCCACTCCTATCTCTCAGGGTTTAGTGCTTACGGGTTCAGATAATACAGCTGCTGTAGGTGCTGGTAAAGAGATTAATGATCATTTTGAGAAGACTGGCGAGGTAAGTCGTTGGACCAATTCATTGTTTGGTGGTATGCCTACTTACCAGATAGCGCCTCGCTATGGCTCCAGGACAGTGTTGAATAGTATGCGTGAAATTTATGACTTGGGCTTACCTCACGTTGTAATGTATGTTTTTGTCCTCTTGCTGGGATTCTACATTTTGATGAGAGCCATGAAGTTCCGTCCTTCGCTTTCGGCTGTTGGTATGCAGGGGGAGGCTGCATAGCATAGCCGGTCAACGTGCATACCGCGTCGGTAAAGGAAACGCCCCTGACTTTTACAAGATAGTCAAGGGCGTTTTTGCCTCCGATATGGCGCGAAAACCAGTGCCATTTCCCGTTTGAAATTTTGAGTGAGTCATGCTCACGGGTGCAGTAGCTGTCCCCGCCGAGATGCACGAGATTGTCCGGCTCAAAGCGACGCAGATAGTTCAGGAGGTCGACCTGCCGTGCCTCCTCGATCTGATCGGATGTTACCCACACGGTGCTTTACCTCGCATCTGCCCGGGACTTCATGAACTCGCTGCGGATGACGCTGTTTGCCTCACTTTCAATGACGCTGCGTATCTCTTCCATGTGGGACGATTCGCTGTTTTCCCAGCGCAGGAAAATGTCCTCCAAAGGATGCTCGGACGTGAGAAGCGCCCTTGCCTGTCTGCCACTGATGTCCGTTTCCTCCAGCGACATGACAATGTCCTCCCGCACGGCATACTCGTAGGCGCGGCTCAGGATCTGCTCAGGCGGCAGGGACAAGAGCTCGTCCCGGAAGCTCTCCTGCTCGGTGAGCATCCTGCGGTAAAGCTCGATATTAAGCTCCTCGTCCGTCATGTGCTGAATATCTTCGTTCATTGCTATTACCTCCTATTCGGATAAAAATATCCCGCCGGTGATGGCGGGTATGTACAGCATAGTAAAACGCAAAATCTGTCGAAGCCGAAAAGTTTTTACGGTTATAACCGCAAAACATTTGACAGAGGCGTGCTATAGTGATATACTGCTGCCACACGGAGGTGACCGCTATGATATTCAGAGAAAACTATGTCAATAAAATAATGGCATTTACGGATACTCCTTTCGTAAAAATCCTTACCGGTGTTCGCCGTTCGGGAAAATCGACCGTCATGCAGATGATCATGGAGCAGCTGCGTAAAAAGGGCATTCCCGAAGAACGGATCATCAGTATGCGCTTCGATTCCATGGAGTATGAAGGAATGACGGCAAAGCAGCTGTACGAGCTGGTAAAAACGAAGCTGTCCACCGACGAGAAAACCTACATTTTTCTCGACGAGGTGCAGGAGATCGACTCATGGGAAAAGACGGTCAATTCGATCAATACCGACTTTAATGTGGATATCTATGTTACGGGCTCAAACTCCCGCATGATGTCTTCCGAAATATCTACCTATCTTACCGGTCGATATGTATCCTTCCGCATCTTTACGCTTTCTTTTTCGGAGTATCTGATGTTCAAGAAGCAGTACGGCACCGTGGGCGATATTCACAAGGAGCTTACGGAGTATATCAGATACGGCGGCTTTCCCGCCATCCATCTGCGTGAATATCCCTTGGAGGATGCTTACACCATCGTCCGGGATATCTACAATTCCACGGTTTTTTCCGATATCGTCAAACGGAACCAAGTTCGCAAGGTCGATCAGCTGGAACGGGTAGTAAAATTCGTCTTTGATAACGTCGGCAGGACGTTTTCCGCAAAGTCCGTTTCGGATTATCTGAAATCCGAACACCGCAGCATAGACAACGAAACAGTTTACGGCTATCTTGAAAAGCTCGAAAGCGCCTATATTCTGCACCGCTGCAGCAGATACGATGTGCAGGGGAAAGAACTGCTGAAAACGCAGGAAAAATTCTATCTTGCCGACACATCCTTCCGATACAGTGTTCTGGGCTACAACGATCAGAGCGTTGCCGCCATGCTGGAAAATGTCGTTTACCTTGAGCTTTTGCGCAGGGGCTATGAGGTCTCCATAGGAAAAACGCCAAAAGGCGAGATCGACTTTATCGCCGTACGGCAGAACGACAAGCTGTATCTCCAGATCACACAGGAGTTCAGGTCAGAAGAAACCGAAAAGCGTGAATATGAGCGTCTGCTTGAAATAGATGACAATTACCCGAAATATGTGCTTCGTACAGACGAATTTGCCGGAGGCAATTACAAAGGGATCAAAACGATGCACGTTGCTGATTTCCTGCTGTCAAGCGAATATTAAATTACGAGTAAAGAACCGTGGTTCATTAGAAAAATCACGGTTCTTTTGCATTTTGAGAAAACTCTCAATCTGTCTATCTCGCATCCCTTGTCGATGTTCGGCAAAATCTTCAGCAAGAACTGAATCAGGCGACGAGAATCAA
>CALCRH010000249.1 GCA_937894515.1 uncultured Clostridia bacterium
ATTTTGCGGAGCTTTTTTCATTTTAGGGCTTGACTTTTATTTGCAGGACTCCTTGCAGGCATCCAGGAGAGCAGCACCGGCATTTTCTTTATCCGTCAGCTTATCGCCCCGGATTTCCATACCGTCAAAACCGTCCGTGGGGTGCGGGTGCGCAGCAAGCGTTTTCATATCCGCTTCAAAGCCTTTGATGAAGCCTTTGCTCTGTTCGATCTTCTCCGGGTAGTATTTCATGAGGTTATCTTCCATTCTGTACTGCTTGCTCTGATGGTCAGCCTTCATGATCTTGAGCTTCGATACATCCACATCCAAGTCCATACGTTCCTTGATTCGCGGGTCTCCGGCGCACAGCGCCTTGATCTCCGCAAACGAAAGCGCCGTTTCGTCCACGTCATCGCAGGATCGAAGCGGCGTTTTGCTGGTCATGATCTGAGAAATGAACTTCTGCTTGTTCTCGACGGTCTGCCAGAGATAGGCATCAAAGGTGCCTTCTGTGACATAGCGGCACACATGGACTTTCTCGTTTTGGTTGCCCTGTCGCTCGATACGTCCTTTCCGCTGGGTCAGATCGCGGGGTCTCCACGGACAATCAAGGTCGTGCAAGGCAATCAGACGATCCTGGACGTTGGTTCCGGCTCCCATTTTTGCCGTGGAACCGAGAAGGACACGCACCTGACCGGAGCGCACTTTCCCGAAAAGTTCCTTCTTTCGCACATCGGTATCTGCATCGTGGATAAAGGCAATCTGTTCGGACGGCATACCGCCGTCAATGAGCTTCTGACGAATATCGTCGTAAATGGTAAATGCGGCGTCCGTGCTTTCTTCCACGGGGATGGCATCCTGCAATGCCTGAATCTCCGGGCTGTCCAGCACACCGGCTGACGCTTTCGCCGCAGCCTTTGTCGGGGCGGTTCTGCCTTTCGGAGTGGAAATATCGCAAAAAACGAGCTGGGTCAGCTTATCCGCTTCGCCGTCCCGCCAATACTGGAGGATATTGTCCACACACTGATTGACCTTCGTACCCTGTTCATCGGGGAGCATGGGGTTGATGATACGCTGATCCAGGCCGAGCTTACGTCCGTCGCTGGTGATCTTGAGCATATTGTCAACGGACGGGTCAACGCTGCCGCTGTGAACCTTGGTGGCTCGCTCTGACAGTGCTTTGACCATTTCCTTCTGAATCTCCGTCGGCTTGGAAGCATAGGTGTGATACTCGACCTCCGGCGTCGGCAGATGCAGTTCGTCAGCGGTCTTGATGTCCGCAACCTCCTTGAACATATTCATCAGTTCCGGGAGATTGAAAAACTTGGCAAATCGGGTTCTTGCCCGGTAGCCCGTGCCTTCGGGAGCAAGCTCCAAAGCCGTCGTAGTCTCACCGAAGCGGCTTGCCCAGCAGTCAAAGTGCCCCATGCCGGAAGCCTGTAAACGATCATACTGCAAGTATCGCTGAATGGTGTAAAGCTCCGTCATACTGTTGCTGACCGGGGTGCCGGTGGCGAAGACCACGCCGCGATTGCCGGTGATTTCGTCCATATAGCGGCATTTGAGGAACATATCCGAGGATTTCTGCGCGTCGGTGGTGGATAAGCCCGCCACGTTCCGCATCTTGGTGTAGAGGAACAGGTTCTTGTAATTGTCACTCTCATCCACGAACATCCTGTCCACGCCGAGTTGTTCAAAGGTGATAACATCATCCTTGCGCTCATTGGCTTGCAGTTTTTCCAGCCGCACTTCGAGGGATTTCTTCGTGCGTTCAAGCTGCTTCACCGTAAAATGCTCGCCATTGTTGTATTTCAGCTCGTCGATACCGGCAGTAATATCGTCGATCTGCTCCTGAAGGAGCCGTTCCTGACGCTCTGCGCTGATGGGGATTTTCTCAAACTGGCTGTGTCCGATAATGACGGCATCATAATCACCGGTGGCAATGCGGGAACAGAACTTCTGACGGTTATGAGTTTCAAAGTCCTTTTTGGTGGTAACAAGGATATTTGCCGAGGGGTACAGGCGCAGGAACTCTGATGCCCACTGTTCGGTAAGGTGATTCGGGACTACAAAGATGGACTTATTGCACAGTCCGAGCCGCTTGGATTCCATCGCGGCGGCGACCATTTCAAAAGTCTTGCCCGCGCCCACTTCGTGTGCAAGCAGCGTATTGCCGCCGTACATAACGTGAGCAATGGCGTTTCTCTGATGCTCCCGCAGAGTGATTTCCGGGTTCATACCGCTGAAAACAATATGGCTTCCGTCATACTCACGGGGACGGGTGCTGTTCATTTCCTCGTTATACTGCGTCACAAGGGTCTGCCGTCTGTCCGGGTCGCGCCATATCCAATCCTTGAACGCATCGCGGATTGCCTGCTGCTTCTGCGCGGCAAGAGTAGTCTCTTTGGCGTTGAGGACGCGGCGCTCCTTGCCGTCCGCATCTTCCACGGTGTCGTAGATACGAATGTCGCGGAGGTTCAGAGCATCTTCCAGCAGACGATAGGCGTTGGCGCGATCTGTGCCGTAGGTCACATAGGCGTTCACGTCGTTGTAGCTGCACATACTCTTGC
>CALCRH010000250.1 GCA_937894515.1 uncultured Clostridia bacterium
CGCATGGACTCGCAGTCTGCTTTATATATTACATCATTTTCCGTTGCCCGCACCGGGGCTGCGGTGCACCTTATTCCGACACAGCTTCACGTTTACCGCCGCGCTTTTCAGAAAGGCGTTTTATTCCCCGGTATGCCGTGATCAGCAAGGTGCAGGCGGGGCAAAAGATCAGCAGGGTGCAGATCAGATAGAGCCCTTTGACCGGAATGAGTCGGTAACACAGCTCCAGCACCGGATTTCCTTCAGGATCCATCGTGAAAGAATAATTGGCAAATGCGCACAAGCCGCTTTCCCGGAGAGCGAGACTGAGCAGAAAAGAAAACGCAGTACAGATCAAAAGAACCGTAACGGCCTTTAAGATATCTCTGTATTTCGGGCGGTACAGGCCGAGTACGACTACGCTGACGGGAATGAAAACCCCGAGGGAATGCAAAAGGAAAAAGCCAAACGTATGCCATTGAAAGATGCTGTACCCCGCGTACCCCTGCTGGGGCATGCAAATTGCAAGCAGCGTGGATATGATGCCCATATAAACACAATATGAGAGAAGGTAGTCATTCTTTTTCCACAGCGCAACCGGAAACAGAAGCAATACAATATTGCAGGGATTAAAGGGCAATTCATTGAAGACCGTATATTCTCCCCAGTAGTTCGGGTAATCATTGATAAATTCGGCATCAAGCCTGTATGAAAATTTATAGAACAGCAGCAATACGGCAACCGCAGACGTAAAGATCACCATGATCTTTCTGCGCGTTTCCGTATCTTTTTTTCGGATGATGCCGGTCAGTACGGCCATCAAAGCCATGACTGTTCCGACAAAAACGCAGTAAACGGCATTAAACGGCTCAATCACTAATGCTTGATTCATATCTTCATTTCCTCAGGTTCATCAGCGTAGTTTCAGGTCTTCCGCAGGAAGCGCGAAGGGCTGCAGCCGGTCATCCGCGACCATACCGTTGCTGATGGTAATACAATGATCCGCCAGGACGACCAGATTCGGATTATGGGTAATGACGACCACAGGGATTCCCTGCTCTTTTGCAATATGCTTGAGGATCGTGATGATCTGCAGCGCGTTTTCGGTATCAAGGGCTCCGGTGGGCTCGTCGCACAGAAGAAGCTCCGCTCGCTTTACCAGCGCCCGGGCAATGCAGACGCGCTGCTGCTCGCCCCCGCTGAGCTGGGACGGATAGGATTTCGCTTTGTTTTTCAGTCCGACCATGTCCAGCACTTCTGCAGCGGAAAGCGGATTCTCAACAAGAGAAGCCGCGATATTGATGTTTTCCTCCGCAGTCAGGTCGCTGATCAGATTATACCGCTGAAACACGAACCCGACCGTGCTTCCGCGATAGGCTGTGCGTTCCTTTTCCGTCATTTCCGTGACGGCGCGATCCTTCCACCATACAGTCCCCTCTGCGGCGGTAAGCATACCGCCCATCACGTTCAAAAGCGAAGATTTCCCGCTGCCGCTGGCGCCGACAATGACGGTGAATTCCTTTTCGTAAATCTCCAGATTGACGTTTTTGACCACTCTGTGGATCATTTTGCCGTGAGGATAATCCACGCATACGTTTTCTGCGCGCATAACGGTCTGATGAAAAGACTTTACGATGCTTCCCATCGATTCGGAATACAGCACGGAACTGAAGGCAATCAGAGCCTCAACGAACTCTTTTCCGACGTCTTTTACAGAGGACTCAAACACAAGCACGCCGAAGGATGCAATGTTTTCAAAATATAAGGGGCAGCAGAGCATTCCCGCGGCATATCGGGGCGTTTTGCTCTTCATCACGTCCGCAATCATACGCTCATCGGCCCGGATGCCGGGTGCGGGCGTCATGCAGGCAGCTTCCGGTAAGATCATAAAAAAGGTTTTCCCGCTGCCATCCGGCTCTGTCAGGATCATCATGCTTTTTTCGGCCTGCGCCAGATTTCTCAGATGCGAATAATAGACGGCGAGCACGGAGCCGCTTTCGTTCATAGAGGAAACGATCAGACTTGAAAGCCATACACTTTTCAGCATAGTTCTTTTACTCCATTTCATTCAGACAACTGCAAAAATCCATTTTTCTGATCTTTGCCAGTGAGATGACAGTGCCGAACAGTACATACAGAAACGAGATCAGACACGACAGGATCAGGCACCCCGTGTACTTCACCATGACATACTGCTGCGATGCGCCGGAAAGAAGCTGAAGCAAAACGGAAACGCACACATAGCACAGCGGGCAGGCGATGACGATGCCCAAAAGCACACGGATCAGGTTTTGAACGACGGAAATAACGCCCATGCGTTTGACCGGCGTTCCAAGCGCACGGAGGGTCGCATATCTTGTTCTGTTTTCATTGAAGTCGATTATGGTGATATTGAGGATCAGCAGGCTTCCGATGCAGAATGCAAGGATCGCAAACACCAGCATGATCGCCCGCATCGGTACAAACCCGCTGCGGATATTTTCTTTCTGTGAGGCAAATTCCGAAAAATAGGCAGTATTGCATATTTCCGTGATCTGCTGCTCAACGTCGTTGATCTCTGCGCTTTCGGTAAGCTTCAGCAGTACGCAGTTCGGCTCGTCATAACCCAACTCTGCTGCCGTCTGCGGACTGATGTACAGGACTGTAAACAAAATCTCTCTGGCAATGCCGGTTACCGGAAGCGTTTTCCCGTTCAGCGTTACAAAATCGCCGACGGATACGTTGTGGATTTCGGCGCACATTTCGTCAAGGATCACACCGTCCTTCGGAAATAGCCGCTTGCCGCCGGCATCCAGGAGCACCGTCATTTCATCCTCTTCGGCAATGGTGCAGATCCTGACGTTGTTTCCGAACAGTTCGGAAGAAAAGTATGTTGCCGACTCAGCGTCGGCAACGCCGCTGACCTCGTTTTCTATTCTGGATATGGCGCTTTGATCGATGCCGCGCACCGTCAGATCATAGCGGTACCGTCCTCCATAGACCGCGTCGATCGGATTTCCGATGGTCAAAACGCCCTCAAAGCCTATGCACATCGAGATGATGCAGGCAGCGATGCAGAGGGCTCCGACGATCTGCCGTTTATAATTTCGGATAAGAGAAACGATCGAGATCTTAAAGAATGCGTCTGTATGGATCGTGCTGATACATTTCGGCGGCTCAAAGGACGCTCCTTCCATTCCGCCGTACGCTTCACAGGGATCGATTCTGGAAATGGCGCCCGCACTCATCAAAGCGGCGGCAATGCCGATCACGAATACGATCAGCAGCATAACGATCGTGATCCCCGGCGAGATCGTGACAGTCACGTCAAGAATACCTTCTGCCGCTGCGATCAGGCCGAGACACGCCCGGAGAAGCTTGCTGCCGATGACAACGCCGCACAGCAGCGCCGGCAGATTGATCAGGATCGTATATGTGATAAAAATCAGGACGACCTTGCGGATGGCAAAGCCGAGGGCCCGAAGCAGACCGATGGTTTTCCGTTGGTTTTCTACAATGATCTTGATAAAAATGAAATTGAACCCCAGACTGATCAGCCAGATGATGCCGGGAATGAAGCTGCACAGAACGCTGATGGTATGAAGGTCATCCCGAATCGTGGTCAAGGCATCTGATTCCTCCGTGAGCGATTCGGAGATCATATGCTGCCCCAGTATGCTTCGGATCTCTTCCATGCGTTCCTTCTGTTCGCTTACGGGCAGATCATCCTCAAAATAGATCAGCCATTGATTGGCCTGCCCGTCCGCGGGAAAGATCCCGTTGAATTCGCCGCTGCGGATGTAAAGATACGCAAATTGATAACTTTCATATGCCGACATTTCGTCTTTCACGCAGTTCATGGTTTCCGGATTGGAAACGACGGCGTCCACGGTAAGCATCTTTTTCCCGAACGGCGTATCGACACGGCGCTGATCGCCGGGGTGAATGTTGTTGTATTCCGCAAACTCGCTGGATACGGCAGCGCCGGGGTTTCCGCTCTCGTTTCGGATCTCTTCATGGATCGTGTGGGAGAACGGCGCATCGGGATCCCAGCGAAGCACTCTGACGGAGAAAACACTGCCGTCCGCAGTTTCGATATTGGTATCATAGAGAAATCTCGGGGATACGAAACGGACACCCTGGATGTTTTCCATCGTTTTGCACAGTTCCTCCGACATGACGTCCGTGACGTATACGGCATCCGGCATTCCGCTTTCGGAAAGGAATCCCATGATCGTATCGCTGCTGCTTGCCCCGAAGTTCCCGCCCAGAAACGCAATGGAAACAGACAATACCGACATAATAAAAATGCCGGCAGTAAATCCTTTGTTTTTGCGGATGATAGAACGGCAGATCCTTACAAACGTTTTCATACCTGCTGACCTCATGTTGATTTCTGAATGCATTATACGATAATGCTGCAAAGATAGCAAGCCGCCGGACACATCACCGTGCACAGCGGTGCATCTGCCGGCGGGAGAAATCAAAGAAAAGATAATCCTTCATTCCGCAGCATTTTCACAACCATCTTTTTGAATTCTGGT
>CALCRH010000251.1 GCA_937894515.1 uncultured Clostridia bacterium
TTTTCTTTTGCCTCCCGCCTGCCAGAATTGTGGAGTGCCAGACGGTGGTGAAATTTGAGATTTGAGCTTATTTCGTAAAATTTTTCAGAACAGATAACAGGTTTAATTTACCGGTATCAGCTAATAGCAGATCCGCCTCATACAGCGTTTCTTTCCCGCCAATACCCACAGCTTTCATACCCGCAGCATGAATGGCTTGAATGCCTGCGGCAGCATCTTCCACCCCCAGGCAGAACGCAGGGGCAATGTCCAGCCCCGCTGCCGCCGCCAGGAAAATATCCGGCGCCGGTTTGGAATGAGCCACCTCGGCAGCGTCTGCCACATAGTCAAAGTGATTGGAAATTTCCAGCTTATCGAGGATGAACAGTGCGTTTTTAGACGCAGATGCCAGTGCCGTCTTGATGCCGTTATTGTGGCACTCCTCTAAAAACGCCAAAACTCCCGGCAATACATTCTTCGGCGTGATGTCCTGCAACAGCTCCACATAACGAGCGTTTTTCTTGGTCGCAAGAGTCTCTTTCTCCGCGGGAGTATAGTCGTTCTCCCTGTGTCCGTGCTGCAAGATCAGTTCCAGCGAACCCATGCGGCTGACGCCTTTGAGACATTCGTTGAACTTCTCATCAATGGCGATACCCAGACTCTCCGCCAGTTCACGCCACGCAACAAAGTGGAGTTCACTGGTATCGGTAATGACACCATCTAAATCGAAAATAATGGCTTTTACGTTCATTGTGCCACCTCTTTTTCCGCGACCACATATTCTGCCCGCTCTGCACTCAGGGTGATTTCCTGTCCATAGAGTTTCAGCGCAACGGCGGCACCCTCTAAAAGTCGTACCGTGCACTTGTCTTTACGGACATCTACCTCCAGAAAACTGCCGCGATACCAAAGACGGAAACGGTAACCATTCCATTTCTGTGGCAGGAACGGAGCCATAGACAGGCCGGCTTCGTTCACATTGACTCCGGCAAAGCCATTGACGATCATCATATAGCTGCCACCCATATTGGCAGTGTGAATACCGTCACCGGTGTTGCCGTGGCTGTTGACCAAATCGCTCCGGATGCTCTCTCCGAAATACTCCCACGCTTTGTCATAAAGTCCCAGTCGGGCCGCTACGATACTGAATACACAGTGGGAAAGCGAAGAATCGTGGGTGGTGATCTTTTCGTAGTAGGCAAAAGAGCGGAGCATGGTCTCCCGGGACTCGTTGGTGTCGTAGAGCAGGTAGGCCAGAATGGTATCCGCCTGCTTGCACACCTGATGGCGATAGAGATACAGGGGATGGTAGTGCAGAAGCAGCGGATAGTTCTCTTTCGGCGTTCCCGCAAAGTCCCACAGGGGCTTTTGCAGGAAAGAATCATCCTGCGGATTAATGCCTACCACCTCATCGTAAGGCAGAAACATTTTCTCGGCTGCCTTGGCGAAGGCACTGAATTCTTCCTCCGTCACGCCGGTTTTTTCCACCAAAGTGTCCCAGTCTGCCCTGGGCAGTATCTCCTTCATGCGGTACGCCCAATAGAGGTTATAACGGGCGCAGGCGTTGGTATAGTAGTTGTTGTTGACGATGCAGGTATATTCGTCCGGCCCTGTCACATCGTTGATCACGAAGCGGCCCTCGTGCCAGTTGCCCACATCCATCCACAGCCGGGCAGTCTCCACGAGAATTTCCGCGCCCTCCCGGGCCAGATATTCCGCATCTCCGGTGGCCAAATAGTACCGCACCACGGCGCAGGCAATGTCACCGTCAATGTGGTACTGGGCAGAGCCGGCAGGGAAAAAGCCGGAGCATTCCCGACCGGAAATGGTGCGCCATGGATAGAGCGCCCCCTTTTGGTGTCCCAGAAGTCGGGCGTTTTCCTTGGCCAGCGGCAGCGTCACATAGCGGTAGCGTAGAAGGGCGCGGGCCAGTTGGGGAGCCGTATAAGTAAGGAACGGCAGAACGTAAATCTCCGTATCCCAGAAGTAGTGACCCTCGTAGCCCTCGCCGGACAGGCCCTTGGAGGCAGCGGCACACAGGCCGTCACTGCCGCAGGACTGCAACAGTTGATACTGGTTGAACGCCATGGCGATGGAGCTGTCATCCCCGGAGTCGATCTCCATTTCGGCACTGCGCCAAAACTCCCCGAGATACTGCCGCTGATCGGCATAGAGCTTCTCCAGTTTCCCGAAGTTTGCCGCCATCAGTTTCTCCGCCGTTTTCAGGCAGTCATCGCTGCGCAGAGAATCCACCGTCACGGTATATTTGGTGAAACGCAGGGTCTTTCCCTCCTGCACCGTTGTATCATACCGGGCGGTATAGCTGTGGCACTGGCCATCAAAGTCAATATTCAACTGTCCCCCCTGCGGAAAATCGTGGCGCACACCGGTACAGACGGTCAGGCCGCTTTTCACCGTGCGGCTGAGAAGATACGTAGCATCTTCCCAGCGTTTTTCTCCGGCGCTTTGCAGGTGGATGCCGCCGCTGGCGGCCAAACGGGGATCTTTAGGGTTGGCGTAGTTTTTGACCCGGCCTTTGTGATAGGAGATAACCTCCAACGCACCGGAAAAGTTCTCCGGACACACCTCACATGTAATGGTAAAGACGTTTTTGCAGGTGAAACTGGCCATGCGGATAAACCGCACCGTCACTTCACGTCCCGCAGGAGACCGCCAGCGTACCAGACGCTCCGTGGTTCCTGCGTCCATGTCCAGGGTACGGGACAAGGACAGCACCGTGCCGGAAAAGAGGGAAAATTCTTCGCCCTCAAACCGCAAACGGATGCTCTGCATATCCGCCACGTTGAGCATGGTATCCTTTTCTTCCATTAAGTTGCACAGGCTCTCGGACTGTTTCATGGGAATTACATCGTAAAACCCGTTGGCATAGGTACCCCGCATCGTATTGAACGTCTGCGGAACCCCTTCCTCCAAACACCCTCTCACGCCAAGATAGCCGTTTGCATTATGAAAGAGCGTCTCGTGGAGCATTAAAGTCTTTTCATCCAGAGAAAAGTCTGTGACTGTATATTGCTTTTCCACTGTTCTGTCCTCTCGGAAATCTTTTTTACTCCTTGACCGCACCGGACACCATGCCGGAAACGATCTGCTTTTGGAACAGCAAAACGATGATAAGTGTAGGTATCACAACGACCACTGTGGCAGCGGTGATCTCGCCCCAAAGAATGGAGAACTGGGTCCGCAGGGAGTTGATGGCCACAGGGACAGTCTGGAACATCTTGTCGGAGTTCAATGTGCAGGTCAGCAGATATTCATTCCATGCAGAAATGAAGGTCATGATCGCACAGGTGAATACGCCGGGCAGGGCCACCGGGAAAATGACCTTCCACAGCGTCTGCCAGGTAGAGCAGCCATCCATATGTGCCGCCTCCTCAATGGAGATGGGGATCCGTTTAAAGTGAGCCACCATGATCCAGGTTGCGGAGGGAAGCGTAATGGACGAATATGCCAAAGTGACCCAGTAGGAGTTCAGCAGATTCAGCTTATAGAACATATTGAAAATAGGTCCTACCACGATCATCTGCGGGAACATGGACACGCCCAGGATCAAAGCCATCAGCATATTCTTACCCTTGAATTTACAGCGGGCGAGAATATAGCTGGACAGGGTAGACACCGCCACCACATACGCTGTGGTCAGCAACGAAACGATCAGGCTGTTTTTGATAGAGTTAATAATTCCCTTATCAATCACCGTCTTGAAGTTCTGCGCGGTAGGATTGTTGGCAATGATCTGAAATGCGGTTTTTCCGAAGATCTCCTCACCGGGCTTAAACGAAGTAATGAGGATCCAGAAGAAGGGAAATACCATAATCGCAAGGAACAGCACGATCACGATGGTCGATATGACCTTGGTTGATTTCTTTGTTTTCATGCTCTCCCCTCCTTAATCATCGTTGATGAGCTCTGCGCCCAACACCTTGACGAAGATGAACGCAATAATGGCCACGCATACAGCCATCGCAAGGACGACTGCCGAGCCGTAACCGTAGTTGCTCTGTCCGATCATCAGTTTATAGGCGTAGATGGACAAAGTCTCCGTTCCCTGGGCACCGCCGGTCAAGACCGCGATCAGGTCGTAGACGCGGAAAGCATCCAGTGTACGGAACAGAAGTGCCACCAGCATGGAGGGCTTGAGCAGCGGGAGCGTCACGGAGAAGAAGGTGCGGATCGGTCCGGCACCGTCCACTCTGGCACTCTCATACAGGCCGCTGTCGATGATCTGCAAGCCTGCCAGCAGAAGCAATGCCATGTAGGGCGTTGTCTTCCACACGTCTGCCAGAATGGCCGCGGTCATGGCACCGCCCTCCGTAAGGAGCATCTGTTCCGGAGCAGAAATCAGCCCGATATCCGCAAAGATCTTTGCAACGATACCGCTGGAGCCATCGTACATATAACTCCACATCAGCGCAGAAACTGCCGTGGGAATTGCCCAGGGGATCAGTGCCGTGGTACGAACGATACCGATGCCCTTGATTGCCTTGTTCATAATAAGAGCAAGCGCCATGCCCAGTACCAGTTCAAAGAATACGGACACCACTGTAAAGAGCAGCGTGCTGGAAAGTGTATCGCCAAAGCGGGAATCATGGAGAAGCCGCCCATACGCGGCAAGTCCCTGGAAGTTGCTGGATATGATGCAGCCGTTCATTTCATCAAAAAGCGTTTCCTGGGTCTCCAGACCGTTAAAGAACGGGGCATCGGGGTTCCTCTTAAAAATATCCTCTATTCTGGTGCGTATATCACTGACCTCTGCCAAAAGTGTTTGGGCATCGGAATCGTTGATGGTAACGACCTCGTTTGCATTCTCGTACGGTGCGGCCAGAGTATCAACCTCGTCTATAATGCCCTGCAATTCTGCCGCGTCTGCCGCCGGAAGCACACTCACTTCGTCTTCCAAATACCAGGTGACATAGTCGCAATCCTCATAGAAAAGAGGCGCGTTAAAGTTGGAGCCAGTATATAGGCCTGCTGCTGTCTGATCGTTGGTACGGTAGTCAAAGAGCGAGTACACGACGCTGGTAACGATCGGATAGATCGCAAACACTGCAAGCAGCAGGAACAGCGGCAGAAGAAAAGCCGCCTGTTTTGCCGTGATTGTCTTTTTCATAGCCGGCAGTTCCTTTCAAATAACACTTGGGGTTTCCTGAAAAACCCTGATATGAAAATGACGCGCCAGACGGTAACCGAAAGGCGCGTCAAATTTCAAAGACGATTAGCCGGCGAGAGCGGCCTCAATGATTTCGACAGTAGCATCAAGCTCCGCATTGCCGGACAGGAAAGCGTGTGCAGCATTGATGATCGTGTCGGCGCACTTGCCGTATTCAGAGGACACAGGACGGGAAACGGTGGTAGCCAGAGCGCCCTGGAAGCCTTCCATGGACAGCATCGCATTGGCAGCCAGAACGTCGCTGTCTTCCAGCATGGCACTGTAGCCGGGCAGGTGACCGCCGGTGGTAGCCTGAGTCTTCTGACCCTCGGTTGCCAGATACTTGATGAATGCCCAGGCGCCTTCCATGTTCTGGGAGTTCTTGTTGATACCCAGCAGCCAGCCGCCCACGGTGGAGCCACCGGGCAGAGGAGCTACGTTGACCTGATCCTGGGTAATGGTGCCGTTGGCAGCGATCTCACCCCACTGATAGGGCCAGTTACGGGAGAACACGCTGTTGCCCTTGATGAAGCTGTTGGCGGTTTCGCCCTCGGCATAGTTGAGGATGTCAGCGGGAACGGCGGAAGAGGTCACCATGGCCTTCATCTGCTCCAGACCGCCCTTGACGTCCGTCCAGCCGGCGGTGTACTCGGTCAGGTTGCACATCAGGCATTCGCCCAGCTTGGCCTGGAAAGTGATGCCGTCGGTGGTGCCGCCCTGACCCTTATACTTCTCGGCCATGGCCTGCAGGTCAGCATAGGTGTAGTCACCGGAGACCAGCTTGGCAGCATCCTCAGCGGACACGATGTCGCTGCGGAAGAACAGAACGCCCAGATCGGGGAAGAAAGGCAGTGCATAAGTCTTTGCATTGTAAGTACCTGCGCTCATGGAGCCGGCATTGAACATGGAAGCCTTGATGCCATCGTCCTTCATGAGCTGATCAATGGGAGCGATATAACCGGCGGCAGCGAACTCACCGGCCCAGCAAACGTCCATGGACAGAACGTCATAGTCGGAAGAACCGGCCTTCATGCTGGTGATGAGCTGCTCTTTCATGGCACCGGAATCATTGGTCATATCGACCCACTCCACGATGTAGAGGTCCTGAGAAGCATTGAATGCATCAATGGACTCCTGGGTTGCAGGGGTGCTGTCACCCTGTGCGGCAAACTTGATGACGACTTTCTCAGCCGCCGGCTCCTGGGCTTCCTGCCCAGAAGCTTCTTTCTGGCCACAGGCTACCAGGCACAGAGCCATGGCAAGAGCCAGAATCAGAGCTAAAAACTTTTTCATAAGCTTCCTCCTAATAATTATTCCGGAAACGTCCTTTTCGACATTTCCGGAATATATTATACAATATCAACTTTTTTGCTGTATATGCCCCGTTTGTAATTTCTCTGTTGAAAACAAAAAGCCGGGGTGTCCCTTGTGCAATTAGAAAAAATGACAGCGTAGTTTTATGTAAAATTGCGATAAATTTACTAATTATTTGTGATAAAATACTCCGCTTTATCGGCTTGCTTTCAATGCCACAGAGTCCCGCATCTGGACGGAGGCGGCGATTTTAAACGTGCTGTAATCCCCATTGCCATCCAGAATAGCCAATAATTGCTGCGCCGCCAGATAGCCCCGCTCGTAATTGGGAATATCCACCGTGGTTAACCCCAGCTCTGCGGCCAAAGGCGTTCCGTCAAAACCGGTAACCGCAATATCCTGCGGAACACGGATCTTTCGTTCCCGAAACGCACGCATGGCGCCCACCGCCATATTATCGTTGGCACACACCAGCACCTGAGGAAGCTTTTCCGACATCATCAGCAGCTTGGCAGCGCGATAACCGCTGCGTTCCCGGAAATCCCCCAACAGATAATTTCTCTGGTCAAATGGGATATGGTGCTTTTCCAGTACGTGGCGAAAGGCCAGGAAGCGTTCCCGGGTATCCGTGGTGTCCAGTCCCGCTAAGAAAGCAAAGGAGCGATATCCCCGATGCACCAAATCTTCCATCAATTCGCACATAGGGGCATAATTATTGACCACCATGCTCTTGATATACGGATGGTTCAAATCACGGTCCATGGTGAGGATGGGGTAATCCGGGGCTGCCACATTCATCAGCATTTCATCGGAGCAGTGCATATCCAGCATGATACAACCGCTGGACATCTTTTTTGACATGAACCGCTCACAGGATTGTGATGTGCAGATAATCACATCATAGTGGTTGGCATAGGCGCAATCGCTGATGCCCTGAATGATCTTCAGGTAAAACTGCCGGTCAAAGTCGCTGAAGCTGAACAGGATCGTGCGGTTTTTTGAGGGAATGCTCCTGTGCTTTCGGGTAACATCATAACCCGTTTCCTCACACAGCGCCAGAATTCTCTGCCGGGTTCCCTCGCTGACGTTTTTTCGCCCGTTCAAGACATTGGATACGGTGGCCGGAGACACCTGCGCTATCCGGGCAATTTCCTTGATC
The DNA here is from genome assembly GCA_937894515.1 of uncultured Clostridia bacterium. Lineage (GTDB taxonomy): Bacteria > Bacillota > Clostridia > Oscillospirales > Oscillospiraceae > Vescimonas. Next base: position 7,620 of record CALCRH010000251.1, read on the forward strand.
CCCACGCTGTTTCCCTCCGTTTCCTTTTAGTAAAATCAGTATAGTAAAATTTTTCCGGAATGGCAAGTGATTTTTATATAGGAACAAGTATTGTCTCTATGCCAGCGAAAAAATTGCCGCCGGACGGGTGTTACCCTACCGGCGGCAATTTATGTAGATAAATGTCTGCCTTATGTCGGCAATGTCCTGTCTTTTTCAGGCAGTTTTTCACAGCGGCCATACATTTCGGTCATAGCGCGGATCTGCACAGCCAGTGCATCATCGGCCTCGCCGTCCAAAAGGCGCCATTGCCAGTTGCCCACGGGATTGCCGGGGGTGTTCATGCGGTGGTACCGTCCCAGATTCAGATAATCCTGCATGGTGGAAACGAACAGCTCCGCTACGCTGGACATTCCCCCGCGGATGATGCCCCGGTTGAAGCCCTCCTGCTCGTTCAGCCCCAAATACTCCTCTGCATAGGCGATATCCGCCGGATCTGCCTCCTCCCGCCATAGCTGCAGGGGCGCATTGTCGTGTGTGCCGGTATAGCAAACACAATGACTATCGTAGGCGTGGGGCAGATAGCTGGAGCTGTCCCGGCTGTCAAAGGCAAACTGTAAAACCTTCATGCCGGGCCAGCCGCTGTCTTTCAGCAGTTGGGCAACGCCCGGTGTTGGATAGCCCAGATCTTCGGCGATAAAGGCGATCTGCGGAAACCAGCCGGTCAGAACACGAATCAGATCCATCCCGGGTCCCTGCTGCCATACGCCGTTGCGGGCGGTCTTTTCCCCGTAGGGAACTGCCCAGTAGGAATCCAAACCACGAAAATGGTCCATGCGGATCACATCATAGAGTTTTCCGGCGCCGTCAATGCGGCGGATCCACCAGCCGTAACCATCGGCTTTCATGGCGTCCCAATCGTACAGGGGATTGCCCCAGAGCTGACCGTCTGCCGTGAAGTAATCCGGCGGCACACCGCTGACATCTGTGGGGAAGCCCTTTTCGTCCAGTTGGAAGAATTCCGGCTCACTCCACACGTCGGCGCTGTCCATCGCCACGTAGATGGGCAGATCGCCGATCACCTGAATATTCTTTTGGTGGAGATACTCCCGCAGGGCAGTCCACTGTTGATAAAACAGGAACTGGAGATAGGTGAAAAACTCCACGTCCTCCCGAAGTTGCTCCCGGTACTTCTCCAACGTAGCCTGATCCCGCAGACGCAGCTTTTCATCGGGCCACTCTAACCAGGATCTCATGCCGAAATGTCGCTTGCAGGCCATGAATAGGGCATAATTGGGAAGCCACCCGCTGTTTTCTGCCGCAAATGCCTCCACTTTTTCCCGGTCACGTGTCCAGCCGCGGTTCTTGGCCTTTTGCAGCAGGGAAAAGCGGCTCTCGTAAATCTTGCCGTAATCCACATAGCGGGGCTGGGTTCCCCAGGAGCAGGCATCTATCTCATCCTGCATCAACAGGCCGTCCTCAACCAATAGATCAAGGTCAATAAAATAGGGATTTCCGGCAAAGGTGGAAAAGCTCTGATAGGGGCTGTCGCCATAACTGGTCGGGCCCAAGGGGAGCATCTGCCAATAGGCTTGTCCGGCAGCCTGGAGAAAGTCCGCAAAGTCATAGGCAGCCTTGCCGAAGGTGCCGATTCCATAAGGGGACGGCAGCGAGGAAATTGCTAATAAAATACCACTGGAACGCTTCATCGTATTGCTTCTCTCCTATGCTTTAGAAATAGAGGGCAGAAATGCCGGATAAGCCGTTAGATCTCTTTTCTTTTTATATCTCTCTTTTGTGTATGTGTCAATCGTTCCGGTCAAAAAAGATTTTCACGTTTACCCAATACCGCCGTTTCCTCTTATAGCGTTAAATGAAATCTCACACCGATCCACTTTCTATTGAAATGTTTGGGAAACCTTTTCAGTTTTTTCATTTTTAATCACCTGCAAGTCCTCATAAACATGGGTATTACCGCACTCTGACATCACTCCAGGATGACGTAAGAGTGCGGCAAGCTCACACCGCAAATGTACACCCGTTCCCATATCGGAGGAATGTTCTTCGATACACCTTCATAACTTAAAGTAAGACGGTTATGGAGGGTTTTGAAATGAACAGCGATCCCACACCTGCGAATACTGTCATCCCCCCTGCCACTATCGCCGCCAAAGGCTACCGGGTGGAGCGCCGCTACGAGGGAGACCGCACAGCAGCGCAGATCGTCAGCGCGCTGATGAAAGTGCATAATCACAGGGAGACCATCTGATGTCACCGCCGCCGAAATATCTGGTCGGGTGCTACGAACGTCTGTCCCGGGAAGATGGGGACAAGCTGGAAAGTGACAGTATCCTCAACCAGCACAACTTCAATGAGGACTTCTGCGTCGGGCAGAAAGAACTCTGCATCGTCAGGCACTATGTGGATGACGGTTACACCGGCACCAACTTTCAGCGTCCCGGTTTCCGTGAGCTGATGGCAGATATCGAAGCCGGACGCATCAACTGCGTGGTGGTCAAGGATCTGTCTCGTTTTGGTCGAGATTATATCGATATGGGCTTCTACTTGGAGCGTACTTTCCCCGAAAAGGGCGTTCGCTTCATCGCCATCAATGACCACGTGGACAGCCTGAACGGCCCGTACGATATGATGCTGCCGCTGAAAAATGTATTTAATGCCCAGTACGCAAAGGACATCTCGGACAAAGTACGCAGCAGCTTCAAAGCCAAGCAGCGCCGCGGTGAATTCGTGGGTGCCTTCTCCTGCTACGGCTACCTGAAGGATCCGGAAAATCATACCCATCTGGTGTTAGATCCTGTGGCGGCAAAGGTGGTACAGCGGATCTTCACTATGGCCGCCGCCGGTGTCGGGCAGGTTCGCATCGCCAAAGTCCTAAACGAGGAGCACATTCCCTGCCCCAGCGCCTATAAGAAGCTGATGGGTATGAAGTACACCAATGGCCATCGCTTGGAGACCACGACCTACTGGACTTATGCCACCATCCACCGTATGCTGCGTAACGAGATGTATCTGGGCAATATGGTGCAGGCTCGCTCTGTCCGCCCCACCATGCACGGCAAAGCCAAAAGGGTGGCACCGGAAAACTGGATGGTGGTCAACGAGACTCATGAGGCTATTATCAGTAAAGAGCTCTGGGATTCCGTGCAGTCGCAGATGGCGAAAAACAGCCGGGAGTCGGACTTTAACGGTAATGTGGGGCTGTTTGCCGGTTTCCTGAAATGCGCCGATTGCGGTCGGGCTATGAGTAAGACCACCTGGGCAGGCCGCATCACCTATTCCTGCGGTTCCTACCATCGCTATGGTAAGTCCGTCTGTTCCCCCCATTACATCGCCCAGGCCGATCTAGAGGCCATTCTTCTGACTGATCTCAACCGCATTATCAACGCTGTGACTGACCTGAAGCATCTGGCAGAGGAAAGCCGCAATACTGCCATGGCCGCGGCACCTCGAATTCATGCGGAAAATTGCCTTCGTTCAGCGCTGGAACGTATCCGACGTTTGAAGAAAAACGCCTACGAGGACTACCGCGAGCAGCTCCTGAGCAAGGCAGAGTTTCTCCGCTACAAGGCGGACTACGACCGGCAGGAGCAGACACTTCAGCAGCAACTCGATGCCTGTATGGAGTCCAAAGTACCCACCTTGAAACAGCCGTGGGTGGACAACCTGCTCACTCTCGGCCACCTGACCGAATTGGATCGCATGACCCTCGCACAGACCGTAAAGGAGATCCGCATCTACGAGGGAAAACACATCGAGATCACCTACCTGTTCTCCCGGGAACTGGATGCGCTGCTTTGTGATACACTTGAGCGTATCGGTCGTTGACATAGATAGAAAGTAAAACAGATATGAAAGAGCCAGGGGCTCCTCGGAACGGAGAGCCCCTGGCTTTTGCCTGTAATTATAGCCGCCTGTTTTCGATTTCGGCGCATATAAGCAGTTTACAATCACACCGGCAGCATAAACTCCTTCGTTATTCCAACGTGGCGGTGACAGTGACCTCCGCACCTGCCGGAGCCACGTGCAGCACTGTGCCGTTTATGGCTTTGCCATCTACGGTCAAGCGGACTGCCTTGCCGCCCTTATTCTCCACGTGGATATGGTAGGCAGCTCCCCGGTAGCGGCGGACTACGTCATACTCTTTCAATTCGGCAGGCAGAACGGGCACCACGGAAAGACCGTCCATGGTGGGAGTGATGCCCAAAATGGCTTGGGTGATGCTCAAAAGTGTCCAGGCGGCGGTACCGGTGAGCCAGCTGTTCTTGGCCTCGCCAAAAGTAGGGGCATCCCGCCCGGCAATCATCTGAGAATAGACGTAGGGCTCGGTACGGTGAATGTCGCTGATGTCCTCCAAGTAGGCCGGGCAAATCTTTTTGTAGAGTTCCCAGGCCCGTTCACCGTTGCCCAGCACGGTCTCGGCCACGGTGATCCAGGGGTTATTGTGGCAGAACACGGCGGCGTTTTCCTTGTAGCCGGGAGGATAGGAGCTGATCTCGCCCAAATTCAGCCGATAGGTGGTATAGGCCGGTTGGTGAACTACCACGCCGTATTTGGTTTCCAAACGATCACGGACACTGTCCATGGCCTGCTGTGCCTGTCCGCTGTCTTTGCCGATGCCGGCCATGACGCACATACCCTGGGGTTCAATGAAAATTTGGCCCTCGTCACATTCCTTGCTGCCCACCTTTTTTCCGAAAGCATCGTAGGCCCGGAGGAACCATGCCCCGTCCCAACCGTCCTTCAGCACGGCTTGTTCCATGGCGGCAATGGCAGTCTCGGCGGTCTTCGCTTCATCCGTAAGCCCCCGGCGGCGGCACAGGTCAGCCCAGATGGGACCATACTTGCAGAACATACCGGCGATGAACACGCTTTCCGCCACAGGGCCCTCGCTGGGGCCGGTGGTCTGGAAACTCTCCCCGGGATGAGCGGAGAAGCAGTTCAGGTTCAGACAGTCGTTCCAGTCGGCCCGACCGATGAGGGGCAGACCGTGAGGACCCAGATGCGTCAGGGTATAGTTGAAACTGCGACGTAGGTGTTCCATAAGGGGCTGCGCCAGCGATTCGTCGTTATCAAAGGGAACGATCTCGTCCAAAATGGCAAAGTCGCCGGTTTCCCGCAGATAGGCATCCACGGCGGCAATCAGCCACAGGGGGTCGTCGTTGAAGCCGCTGCCCACGGTCAGATTGCCTTTTTTGGTCAGGGGCTGATACTGGTGGTAGGCGCTGCCATCGGGGAACTGGGTGGCGGCAATATCCAAAATGCGCTCTCTCGCTCGTTCGGGAATCATGTGGACGAAGCCCAGCAGATCCTGACAGCTGTCCCGGAAACCCATGCCGCGGCCCATGCCGCTTTCAAAGTAGCTGGCACTGCGGCTCATGTTGAAGGTGACCATGCACTGATACTGGTTCCACACGTTGACCATGCGGTCCAGCTTTTCGTGACTGCTGCGGAGCTGCCAACCGTTCAGCAGATCCGACCAGGAACGGTGCAGGACATCGAGAGCGGCATCAAAGGCGGCGTCGTCGGGATAGCGTGCCATCATCGCCTTGGCGGGAATTTTGTTGATGACATTGGGTGCTTCCCATTTATTTTCGAGATTTTCCACGTATCCCAAGCCAAATATCACACTGTCTTTCTCACCGGCAAGGAGGGAGAAATGCAGATGTTGGGCGGCAATGGGCTGCCAGCCGTGGGCGGCGGAACCGGTGCATTGCCCCGCTTTGACCGCTTGGGGCATAGCAGGGCCGCCATAGGTGCCGCAAAAGGCTTCCCGACTGGTGTCGAAACCGGCGACGCCGCGGTTGCACCACCACAGAGCGTAGTGATCGCGCCGCTCACGGTATTCGGTCTTATGGTAGATGACGCTGTCCTCCACCTCCACTTCGCCGATAGAGTAGTTGCGTTGGAAGTTGGTGGCATCATCGTTGGCATCCCACAGGCACCACTCCACCAGAGAAAAGAGATCCAGTTCTTTCGGGACGGCGGTATGGTTTTCCAGCGTGACACGGCACAAAAGGCAATTTTCCCCGTTGGGAACAAAAAGTTCCTGACGGGCGGCGATGCCGTCTTTTCTTCCCTCAATGACGGTGTAGCCCAGACCATGGCGGCAGGTATAACCATCCAGCGCCGTTTGGGTGGGCTGCCATCCGGGATTCCAGACCGTGTCGCCGTCCTTGACGTAGAAATGGATCCCGTCCTGATCCAAAGGAGCGTTATTGTAACGGTATCGCGTCAGGCGGCGCAGGCGGGCATCGCGGTAAAAAGAGTAACCGCCGGCCGTATTGGAGAGCAGGGTGAAAAAATTTTCACTGCCCAGATAGTTGATCCAGGGCAGAGGCGTCTGAGGCGTGGTGATAACGTATTCCCGCGCCGCATCGTCAAAGTGACCGTATTGCATGGTATCCACTCCTTTTAGATTGCCGATAGGGCAGTCTTTTCTTCTCCCATAGTATAGCAAAAAAGTGCCGGGACTTTCAGCAAGCACATTTCACAAAAATTTTCTAGCCATCCTGTGCAAAATCCCAAAAAGAGGGAAATCTCTTGCCGAAAGGACATTCCTATGATATTTTATATAAAGAGCATACATAAGGGAAAGTATGCGCAAAGATCCAACCTGAATGGAACCGCCCTCTGCCACTCCACTTTTCTGGCAGATCGGCGGCAAAAGAAAAGGAGGAAAATCCGCTGATGACTGGCGGTACGGCAGTGTGGAGACCTGTCGTAAAGCGGTACGCGTTGACTCGTGACCGCGAGACTGCTCCTTGCGGAGGCATAGCAGTTACAGTCGAGAAATTATGTCCGAGGTACGTTTGATCAATCTGAAGAAGATCTATCCCAACACGGAAAAGAAGAAAAAAGAAAAAAAGGGTGAGCCCGAGAAGAAGACCAACCTGCAGATCACCGAGAAAGGTGTGGTCGCCGTCCAGGAATTCAACCTGGACATCAAGGATCAGGAGTTCATCGTGCTGGTTGGCCCTTCCGGCTGCGGTAAGTCTACCACGCTGCGTATGATTGCCGGTCTGGAGGACATCACCGAGGGTGAACTGTGGATCGGCGACAAGCTGATGAACGACGTAGAGCCCAAGGATCGCGATATCGCCATGGTGTTCCAGAACTACGCCCTGTACCCCCATATGACCGTGTATGACAACATGGCGTTCTCCCTGAAGCTGAAAAAAACCCCTAAGGAGGAGATCGATAAGAAAGTCCGTGAGGCAGCTGCCATTTTGGACATCACCCAGTATCTGGATCGCAAGCCCAAGGCTCTGTCCGGCGGTCAGCGTCAGCGTGTTGCCATCGGCCGCGCCATTGTCCGTGACCCCCAGGTCATGCTGATGGATGAGCCCCTCTCCAATTTGGACGCCAAACTGCGTAATGAGATGCGCGCAGAAATCATCAAACTGCGTCAGCGCATCAATACCACCTTCGTCTACGTGACCCACGATCAGACTGAGGCTATGACTCTGGGTGACCGTATCGTCATCATGCGTGACGGCTTCGTTCAGCAGATCGGTACGCCCCAGGAGGTGTTCGATCATCCCGCCAACCTGTTCGTGGCAGGTTTCATCGGTATGCCCCAGATGAATATGTTCGACGCCAAGCTGATAAAGAAAGACGGCAAGTATGCCGTAGAGCTGGGCGGTCAGACCATCGTGTTGAGTGAGGAAAAGCAGGCACGCCTGTCGGCGAACAACGTTCCCGAGCAGGATGTCACTCTGGGTGTCCGCCCCGACCATGTGATGCTGTGCGAGGACGGCATCAAGGGTCGCGTGGACGTCAGCGAGCTGATGGGTTCGTCTTTGCATCTGCACATTACGGCAGAGGGTAAGGACGTCATCATCATCGTTCCCACCAACGGTGCTGCCGCGCATTTCCCCATGGGCAGTGAGGTCAACCTGACCTTCGGCGGCAACGTGGCGCACGTGTTCTCCAAGGAGACTGAGAAGAATTTGGAGTGGTAAAAAATAGAACCAACAAAAGGGAGGTACGCATTGAACTGCGTACCTCCTTTTTATTTTCTACACAGCTCGTACACCTGCACGATAGTCTTTGTCGCTTTCTCGATCTCCTCTTCCGTGGTCGTCCGCCCCAAGCTGACGCGCAGCGTTTCTGCCGCGTCCTTTGCGGACAACCCCATGGCGGTCAGCACATGGGAGGGTTTGGAATCAGCGGCACTGCAGGCGGCACCTACCCCGACGCAGATGCCTGCCTCGTTCAGCCGCACTTGCATCTCCTCTGCCAACGCATCGGGAAAACCCAGACTCAAAAGACCGGGCGCCCGGGGAACATCACAGCTGTGCAGCACCAGACCGGGGATAAAATGCCGCAGCCGGACAAAAAGGCTTTCACTGAGTCCTGTCTGCCGAGCCGACTCCTTGGACAGCTCTCCACAGACCTGCTCTGCCGCCAACGTAAAGCCGGCGATGCCGGGCAAATTTTCCGTTCCTGCCCGACGGGAAAGCTCCTGATGCCCACCCGCCAAGAGGGAAGAAAACGGGACGCTGTCCTTTACCATCAGCACTCCTACACCGCGGGGACCACCAAATTTATGCCCGGACAGTGAGACCATGTCGGCGCAGTTCAGAGGCAGGTCTACGTGCCCAAAGCTCTGGACCGCATCGCAGTGATAGAGGGCGCCCGCCCGGTGAGCCAACTGCGCCAAAGCTTCAATATCCTGTATGACGCCGGTCTCGTTGTTTACCGCGTGAACACTGAGAAGTGCCGTATCCCGGCGGAGTGCCTGGACCACGTCCTGAGGCAGAATGCGTCCCTGAGCATCCGGCAGGACGCGGGTGACTGCAAAGCCCTGTTCTTTCAGACTTTCTGCCGCCCGCAGTACCGAGGGGTGCTCTGTGGCGGCGATGACAATATGTTTTTTGGGGTTGTTCCGTATCGACAGCAGGGCGGCATTGTTGGACTCCGTACCGCCGGAGGTAAAGACGACACTCTGCATCTCCGTCCCCAAAAGCTCCGCGACGATGCAACGGCTTTTTCGCAGCAGCCGGAGCGCATCCGTACCGGCACCGTGGCGGGAGGAGGGATTGCCGAACATTTCTGTTGCCACGCGGGTCATGTAGGGGTACACGCTGTCATAAGGTGGGGTAGAGGCGGCGTGATCCAGATAGATCATCGGCAGTCATCTCCTTTGCAAGCGGTTTATTATCCTGCTTATTATACGCAACCGACGGCGAAATGTAAAGAAACTCGATGTTGGGGCGCTTGCTTTTTATGAGATATGACAAAAAAACGGGGGAAAGTTTATATATTCCGCAAACGTCCAAAACTTGACAGTTTTTGCGGATATAGGTATAATATTTTTTAATGAATAATGGCATCCGTTCATTGCTGAAGTGGGATATCCCACTTTCTGTTTTGTTCCGCAAAACAGAAAGATGTTTTGGCAAGAAACGGTACAGGTTGTTGCTGCGGAAAGAGGCACAAAGGCATGAAGAGGTTTTTATTGGCAGTCCTGACAGGTATGATGTTGCTTTTGGCAGGCTGTGGCGGTACAGCGGCGCTTTCTCCACAGGCACAGGCACTACAGGGCAAGTGGGCGTATATCCACGATGATCAGACCACGGTCCTGTGGCTGAAAGAGAACGGAACGGCGGTGTTCCACGACAAAAAGTATACCTACGACTGTACGGATACCACCATCGTATTGACTGACGGCGGCAAGGAAACGGCGCTGCGCTATCAGTGGGACGGGGACGACATCTACCTCTATGAGCAGACGATATATACCTATGACGGAACGGATACGCCGGACGGCTTGGTGGGCAAATGGGTCAGCGAGGAGAACAACTGGTCCTTTGAGTTTACGAAGCAGGGTACCTTCGATGAGGATGGCTATTTCCCCGGTCACTATACGGTAGATGAAGCCGAGGGAACATTCAAACTGATGTATAACGATCCCTTTGAGGATACCACCTGCTACTACCGTATCGATGGAAGCAACTTGTTGATAGAATACCCGTGGCACATGGTAAAAGCGAAATAAGGCACTGCGCGGTATTGACCGCTAAAATATAAGTGCAAATCATTTAAGGAGGAAGTATCATGAAAAAGAAACTTGCTATGCTGCTGGCTCTGGTCATGATGTTCTCTCTGGTGGCCTGCGGCAAGGAAGCCGCTCCCGCTGAAGAGGCTACTGATGGCGTGACCGAACTGACCATGTGGTGCATCGCCACCGAGAGTGACTCCAACCGTCACTCCTACGAGGCTGCCATTGAAGAGCTGGCAACCACCATGCCCGACGTCAAGCTGACTTGGGAAGCAACCGAGAACCAGGCCTATAAGACCAAGATCAAGGCTGCCGCTCAGGCTGACGAGATGCCCGACATCTTCTTCACCTGGTCCTGCGCTTTCCTGAAGGACTTCGTGGACGCCGGCCGTGTGTACTGCCTGGACACCGTCTATCAGGATTATAAGTCTGAGCTGACTTCCAATATGCTGAACAACGTCACCTTCGACGGCAGCATCTATGGCGTACCTCTGACCATGAACATCGTGGGTCTGTTCGCTAACATGGATCTGCTGGCTCAGGTGGGCTACGAAGAAGTTCCCGGCACTTATGATGAGTTCATCGCCTGCTGCGATAAGCTGCTGGCTGCCGGCATCACCCCCTTCGGCTGCTCCGGCGGTGAGACTTGGTGCGTGACCGAATATCTGGAGTCCGTCATTGAGAAGTACTGCGGCGCTGCCACTCTGGACGCTCTGTTTGCCGGTACTGCTTCTTGGAACAATGAAGACGTGGCCGCTGCTGTGGATATCTTCCAGGGCATGATCGAGAAGGGCTACTTCAAAGACTTCGCTACTGTCAGCGCTATGACCAACGACGAGGTCAAGGCTGACTTCATCGCCGGCAAGTATGCCTTCTACATGAACGGCACCTGGAACTGCGCTGACTTCGCTTCTCATCCCGAGCTGAACGTTCAGGTCGCTGAGTTCCCCGTCATCGATGCTGCCAAGTCTCAGCTGGGTCAGCTGATCGGCGGTCCTTCCGATACTCTAGCTGTTGCCGCTTCCTCTGCTAACGCCGAGGTCGCTGCCAAGTTCTGCATGGAGCTTGGTAAGGCTATCTGCCACTATGGCTATCTGGATGGCTGCGGTCTGCCCGCTTGGACTCCCTTCTATGATGTGAGCTCCATCAATCCTCTGACTCAGGCTGTTTCCCAGATCGTGGCCAACTCCAACCAGATGGTCCTGTTCGGCGATACCGCTATGAGCGCTGATACCGCCAACATCTATCTGGACTATGTGGCCCAGGTCTACGGCGGTCAGGTCGATGGCGCTGGCTTCATCGAGGGTCTGGCCAAGGATATCGGCTGATTTTTCTGGAGAGATTTTGCTTAAATTTTAGTGCATAAAAAGCGGCGTCCCCCGCCCCCCATAGGACGGGGGACGCCGCTTTCCTTTACTCTGCGCCGCCTGAAAATGTTTGGTGCGGAAGAACAAAGGAGGGTGAGAGCATGAAAAAGCTCCAAAGCAAAAACCGACTGAATATTATTCTGTTCCTGCTGCCCGCTTTGATTTTGTTTGTGGGTGTGCTGATTGCCCCCATTGGATTTTCCGGCTATTATAGTCTCTTTGACTGGAACGGCCTGGGGGATAAAGTGTTTTTGGGACTTGACAACTATAAAGAACTGTTTACCAGCGATGCCATCGGCTTCATGAAAGCGCTGGGCAACTCCCTGCTGATGGCGGCTTTGTCTGTGTTCATTCAGCTCCCCATTTCCCTGTGGCTGGCGCTGAAACTGGGCAGGGGCATCAAGGGAGAGCGCGGCTTTCTCTCTGTCTACTTCATGCCCGTGCTGATCTCCACCGTGGTCATCGGTCAGTTATGGCGGAAGATCTATAATCCCGAGTATGGCATTTTGAATGCGCTTCTCGGCGCTCTGGGGCTGGAGAGTCTGAAGCTGGCGTGGCTGGGCGACGTGAGAACGGCGCTGGTCGCCTGCTTTGTGCCGATTTTGTGGCAGTACGTGGGCTACCATATGCTGCTGATGTATGCCGGCGTCAAGGGTGTGCCCACGGAGCTTCGTGAAGCTGCCATGCTGGACGGCGCCACGGAGAGTCAGGTCAACCGCTTCGTGGTGATCCCCTATATCAAACCGATCCTGCGGATCAGCGTGATCTTTGCCGTGACCGGTTCCTTGAAATCCTTCGACCTGATCTATGTTTTGACAAATGGCGGACCGCTGCACTCCACCGAAGTGCCCAGTACGCTGATGATAAATATGCTGTTCCTTCGTAACAGGTACGGCATGGGCAGTACCATTGCGGTGATGCTGATCCTTCTTTGCTTCGGCTTTGCTCTGCTGATCAACCTTGTGTTTAAGGAGGATGACTGACCATGGCAAAAATGAAAAAAGCAAACGCACAGGGCGCAGTGACCCGCTCCGGCCCCGGCACCTATGCCATTTTGATTTTTTGGGCGTTGGTCAACCTGTTCCCCGTTTATTGGATGTTCACCTTCTCCCTGAAAAACAATGAAGAGATCTTCGGCGATAACGTGGCGGGTCTGCCCAAGTACTGGCTTTGGTCCAACTATAAAGATGCAATGAGCACCGGTCGCATGGACATCTATTTCGTCAACAGTATCATCGTGGCGGTGGCGACCATTGCCATTACCCTGGTGGTGGCGCTGATGGCGACCTATGCCCTGACCCGTTTGACTTGGAAGGGCCGCCGGATGATGAACAAGTTCTTCATGCTGGGTCTTACCATCCCTATCCATGCCGCCATTGTTCCCATCTACATCACACTGTCCCGCCTGCATATGCTCAACACCTACTGGGCACTGATCATCCCCTATTCTGCGTTCTCCCTGTCCATGGGAATTCTGATCTGCACCGGTTTTATGAGCGATATTCCCTATGAGCTGGATGAGGCGGCGTGTATTGACGGCTGCGGTGTGTGGGGCACTTTCTTCCGGGTCATCGTACCACTGATGAAACCTGCCGTAGCGACCATCGGCATCTATACCTTCCTGCAGTGCTGGAACGAGCTGATGTTTGCCAACATCTTCATCAGCAAGACGGAGTTCAAGACCCTGCCCGTTGGCATTCAGGCACTCAGCGGTCAGTATACCACCGCATGGGGGCCCATTGGCGCCGCATTGGTACTGGCGACCTTCCCAACGCTGATCGTGTACATCTTCCTCAGCAAGAAGATTCAGGACAGCTTTATCGCCGGTGCTGTGAAGGGCTGATACAACACAATAATGAGGTGAGGTTCGTGAATCGACAAATTGCACGCGAAAAAGCTGCCGCCTTGGTGGCACAGATGACCGTAGAGGAACGAGCCAGTCAACTGCGTTACGATTCCCCAGCCGTAGATCGGCTGGGGATTCCCGCATATAACTGGTGGAATGAGGCACTGCACGGGGTGGCACGTGCCGGTACGGCGACCAGTTTCCCTCAGGCGATCGGCATGGCGGCGACCTTTGACGATGGACTGCTGCAAAAAGTGGCGGATACCGTTGCCACTGAGGGTCGTGCGAAATACAATGCTGCCAGCCGCCACGGTGATCGGGACATCTATAAAGGTCTGACCTTTTGGTCTCCCAATATCAACATTTTCCGTGATCCCCGTTGGGGCAGAGGTCATGAGACCTATGGCGAGGACCCTTATCTGACCGCGCAAATGGGCAAGGCCTACGTCCGGGGGTTGCAGGGAAGCGGTGAGACCATGAAGACCGCCGCCTGTGCCAAGCACTTTGCCGTTCATTCCGGGCCGGAGGCCATCCGCCACCATTTTGACGCCAAGGCCACGGCTAAGGACATGGAAGAGACCTACCTGCCCGCTTTTGAAGCGCTTGTGACCGAGGCAAACGTGGAAGCCGTCATGGGTGCGTATAACCGCACCAATGGCGAGGCGTGTTGCGGCAGCAAATTTTTGCTTCAGGATACCCTGCGTGGCAAGTGGGACTTTCAGGGTCACGTGGTCTCCGACTGCTGGGCAATACGGGATTTCTTTGAAGGCCACGGTCTGGTAGATACGCCAGAGGAAGCCGCTGCGCTGGCGCTGGAGCGCGGCTGCGACTTAAACTGCGGCAACACCTATATCCACCTGATGTCCGCCTATCGGCAGAGACTGGTGACGGAGGAACAGATCACCGAAGCGGTCACTCGTCTGTTTACCACCCGGTATCTGCTGGGCATTATGCCCGGGCAGCACAGCGAGTTTGACGCCATCGGCTACGAGGTGGTCAGCTGTGAGGACCATAAATCTTTGGCGGACGAGGTGAGCCGTCGGGCTTGCGTGCTGTTGAAAAATGACGGCGTACTGCCCTTAAATACCGGCACCGTGGGCACCGTGGGCGTCATCGGTCCTAACGCCAACTCCCGTCGGGCGCTGATCGGCAACTATTACGGTACGCCCGATGAATACGTGACCGTGCTGGAGGGCATCCGGGCGGCCATGGAGGGCAAGGGTCGGGTGCTGTACTCCTTGGGCTGCGCCCTGAAACGGGACCGGGACGAAAATCTGGCCCAGGCAGAGGATCGCTTGCAGGAGGCCGTTACCGTGGCTCAGCACAGCGACACCGTGGTGCTGGTATTGGGTCTGGACGAGTCCTTGGAGGGCGAAGAACCCGATGAGGGCAACGCCGAGGGCTCCGGCGATAAGCTGGACTTGCTGCTGCCTGCCCCGCAGCGAAAACTGCTGGACACCGTGCTGGCTTTGGGCAAAAAGACCGTGGTGATTTTGATGGCCGGCAGCGCCATTGATTTGACGGCGGCTCAGGAGAACGCCGATGCCGTGCTGCAAGCCTGGTATCCCGGTGCCCGGGGCGGTAAGGCTGTGGCAGAAATTTTGTTCGGCCAGATATCTCCCTCCGGCAAACTGCCCGTCACGTTCTATCACAACGAAGCCCTGAACACCATGCCGGCCTTTACGGACTACGCCATGACGGAGCGCACCTATCGCTACTATACAGGCACGCCCCTTTACCCCTTTGGCTACGGCCTGACCTACGGCGATACGTCGGTGGTGCGCCTCACCGCAGATAAGGCCACCGCCAAAGTCACCGTCCGGAACGGCGGCCGGGACACGGAGGACGTGGTGCAGGTCTACTGCAAGGACGAGGACTCCCCATTTGCCCCCACAAACCCCGTGCTGTGCGGCTTTGCCCGGGTATCCCTTGCCCAAGGGGAGGAAAAGACCGTGGAGATCTCCCTCCATGACAAGGCGTTCACCGTGGTCAATGACCTGGGTGATCGTATCCCCGGCAGCGGCAGCTGGACACTATACGCTTCTTTTGGCCAGCCGGATCAACGCACCGAGGAATTGACAGGCAGGAAAGCCGTCAAGTGCCAGGTGACGTAAACTGCCGTTTCAAAAGACGGCAGCCGAAGCTGTCGTCTTTTTACTATCGAAAGCAAAGTTCACAGAGACTCTGCCGATGGTCACAGACACCGTTTTCTTCTCTTCCGCCGCAGTGGGGTGCGTGCAGGTGATTACCGCACTCTGACATCACCCCATGCCGCGTCAAAGGAAATGGCGCAGCGTTTGTCTTCGCCGCAATCCACACAGTAAA
>CALCRH010000252.1 GCA_937894515.1 uncultured Clostridia bacterium
CGCTGCGCCGCATCATGTTGTCCAGTCTTCCCGGCACGGCTGCCACCAGCATCAAAATTGCCGGTGTCCAGCATGAGTTTTCCACCATCCCCGGTGTAAAGGAAGACGTGACCGAGATCGTTCTGAACGTGAAGAATCTGCTGACCAAGCTGCACTGTGAAGGCACCAAGACAGTCTTTATCGAGGCTGTTGGCCCCTGTGAAGTGACAGCTGGAGACATCAAGGCGGACGGCGAGGTGGAGATCCTGAATCCGGATCTGCACATTGCCACGCTGGACGTGGGTGGTACCTTGAGCATGGAACTGACCCTGAGCCATGGCCGCGGCTACGTATCTGCCGACAAGAACAAGGCAATGCGTCCCGGCGTCATCGGCGTCATTCCCATTGACTCCATCTACACCCCTGTCTATAAGGTCAACTACACGGTGGAAAGCACCCGCGTGGGTACCAGCAGCGACTATGATAAGCTGACACTGGAGACCTGGACGGACGGCACCATCAGTGCCCGGGATGCGGTGTCTTTGGGCGCCAAGATCCTGTGCGATCATTTCACGCTGTTTACCGACCTTTCCGACAACCTGGGCGATAAGTCCACCGTAGTCGAAAAGTCTACCGATCAGCGTGATAAGGTGCTGGAGCTGACCATCGAGGAGCTGGATCTGAGTGTCCGCAGCTTCAACTGCCTCAAGCGCGCCAACATCAATACAGTCGAGGACTTGATCTCCAAGACGGAGGACGAGATGATGAAGGTTCGCAACCTGGGCCGCAAGTCCCTGGAAGAGGTCATCAACAAGCTGGCAATGATGGGTCTGTCCCTGGCCAGCGAGGAAAACAACTAACGCATACTAATGCTATCCTTATAAGGAGGAAACTGAAATGCCCGGAACTCGTAAGCTCGGTAAGACTACCGACCAGCGTATGGCGATGCTCCGTCAGCAGGTCACCGATTTCCTGGATTTGGGTCGTATGGAAACCACCATCACCCGCGCCAAGGAGATCCAGCCCGTTGCAGAGAAGATGATTTCTCTCGGCAAGAAAGGGGATCTGGCTGCTTATCGTCAGGCACTGAGCTTCATTACCCGCGAGGATGTTGCCAACAAGCTGTTCAAGACCATTGCTCCTGAATATGCTGAGCGCAATGGCGGCTATACCCGCATCGTCCGTACCGGCGTTCGCCGCGGTGATGCAGCAGAGACCGCTATCATCGAGCTGGTAAAGTAAGAAAGCCAACAGATACAAAAAACCACGCAAAGGAGAAATCCCTTGCGTGGTTTTTTCATAAATGCAGAATGAATTTGTCGGCGGATTGGAATTCGCCGACAAATTGAAATGCGGGCGGACAGAGTCGCCCGCCCCTACAATTAATATTGAGCTTTTCATTTTTCACTTTTCACTCGCATATACTCCATGGGTGATGGAATTGAAACGATTTGCGGCACTTTTGGCGCTGCTGCTTTTTCTGCCCGGTTGCGGCAGGCAGCCTGTGGAGACGGCACTCTGTCCGGAAGAGACCCAGCCGGTGGTCTATATGGCCCTGACCTTTGACGATGGACCAAACGAAAAATACACGCCGGAGCTGCTGGACGGCTTGAAGGAGCGGGACGTTCACGCCACGTTTTTCCTGGTGGGCAATCTGGCAGAAACCAATGACGCGCTGGTGTGGCGGATCGCGGCAGAGGGGCATCAGATCGGCAACCACTCCTACGACCATGCGCGGCTGGACAAACTGACGGAGTGGGAGACCAAGCAGGATATCAGAAAGTGCGATGAGATTCTGCAGGATATTCTGGGGCAGGGGAGCTATTGGGTGCGCCCACCTTATGGCTGCCTGACAGACGGCGAGTGTGCCTGCATGGATACCCCGCTGATCAACTGGTCGGTGGATACAGAGGACTGGAAAAGCCAAAACGTGGACAGCATTCTGGATATCATCTACCGGGACAGCTTTGACGGCTGCATTATCCTGATGCACGACTGCTATCCGACCTCGGTGAAGGCAGCGCTTGCCGCAGTGGATCACCTGCAGGAGCAGGGGGTTCAGTTTGTCACTGTGGAGGAATTGTTTGCACTGCAAGGTGTAACGGCGGAATGCGGCAAGACCTATCACAGCGTGAAAAACCAATAAAAAAAGGCGCTACCCTTGCGGACAGCGCCTTTCAAAATGCAATTACATACCGGCAGCGATCATGCAGTTCAGAGCCAGAGTCAGAACAACAAACACAGCACCGACCCACTTGGTGGCCTTGGCCAGCTTGGCATCAATGCTCTTGGCCTTGGCCTTGCTCATATAGCTGTCAGCAATACCGCCGATGGCGCCGCTCAGGCCCTGGGACTTGCCGGACTGGAACAGCACAACAGCGATCAGAATAAGTGCACACAAAAGCTGCAAAATCGTAATAGCGATAACCATTTAAAATTTCCTCCGTTTATTCCATGCCGAAAAATGGGCATATATTTCATAGTGAAAGACATCATACCATAGGATTTCAAAAAAAGCAAGAAAAATATTTGAAAAAAAGATAGAACAAACGTTGCAAAATCGAAAAAGATGTGCTATACTACCAATAGAAACATCTGTCCGATGACAGGAAGGAGTTTCCTTATGAGCAAAAAACAGACGATGACAAAGATGCAGAAGGCGATATATGACTTCATTGCCGCAACGGTGGCAGAGCAGGGCTATCCGCCCTCCGTCCGTGAAATCGGCGAAGCGGTAGGCTTGAAATCCCCTTCGACTGTATATTTTCATCTGACTCACATGGAAGAACTGGGGATCATTCAGAAAGGCGCCGGTAAGGGACGTGCCATTCGTCTGGTGGATCAGCCCGTACCCCGTGCCGTAGAAGTCGCAGCAGAAGAGATGACAGCACCGGCAGGAAGGGTTCCCGTGGTGGGCAACGTGGCTGCCGGCACGCCGATTCTGGCCCAGGAGTGCATTGAGGAGTATATCCCCTTTGATACCAACGGGCGGGATGGCGAGTATTTTGCTCTTCATGTTCGGGGTGAGTCCATGATCAACGCAGGTATCTTACCCGGCGATCTGGTGGTGGTGCACCAGCAGAAGGAGGCTCATAACGGCGAGATCGTTGTGGCAATGCTGGAGGACGAGGCAACGGTCAAGCGGCTCAACCGCAAGAACGGCGAGGTGTGGCTCATGCCGGAGAATCCAGCCTATCAGCCCATCGATGGCCGGTATGCCACCATTCTGGGTAAGGTTTCCGCGGTATTGAGAACTTACAGTTGAATTGTATAAAAAAAGAAAGCCCATCAGGGTTTTCTTTTTTTTATCGAATCGTGAGCTTCTCCGTCAAGAAGCCGGGGACAGATGTACCGTCCAGTTTTCCATTTCATAAAACGGATTGGTGGCGGTGGGAGTAATCTCATCTACGGCGTTGCTGGCGACCAAAACGGACAGACGCTTAAAACAGACAGGGGCGATCGGCTGCTGTTGCTGAAAGGTTTCGCACAGCGAGCGCAGAGCCGTGTCGCGGCTTTTTCCCTGGGCGGCCAGACAGGTTTGGAGTAGCTCATCGGCAGCGGAACTACTAAAACCGCCGTAGTTCAAGCGGCCATTGGTGCCGATAAGAGCGGTGAGATCCCAATCTGCCTGGAGACGGGTCTGTCCATAGTAGAGATCATACTGGCCATTTCTTAAGGCGTCCAGGTAGCTGTCCCAGGGTAAGGCCTGCACGGTAACAGACATATCATATCGGTTCAGTGTTCGGGCAATTTCTGCTGCCGCGGCAACCTTAAAATGGTTTTCCTCATTTACCAAAAGAACAAGAGGTGTTTTCTCTTTTCCGGTTTTCAATCCGGCTTTTTTCATGGCATCGTCAACGACCTCTTGGGCATAGACGGTTTCCAGATCACCGGGATAGTTTTTACAGGCAGGGCACAGAGGAAACTGAGCCGGGGTGCCGTGGCCCAGCAGATAAGTGCTGACAAGTCGATCCCGGTCAATGGAGGAACTGATGGCCTGACGCACAGCAGGATCGGCCAGGAATTCATTGTACAAATTGAACCCCAGATAGTGCATAACGGTGCTGTCGGCATCGGTACACACGCCGCTGACATCGGAGGGAACCAAGTCGGTACCGCCGAAATCCGTGGAGAGCAGATGCACATTTTGGGCGGTAAAAGCATAGTTGGCGGCCTCAGCGCTCTTACAGCCGATCAGTTCAATTCGGCTGAGCGGCAGGGGCTTGTTTTGCCACCAATGGGGGTTGCGTGCCAAATAGATGCCGCTATCGTCTTTGGCAACGGCATAGGGTCCCGTACCCAGAGGAATGTTCCCCCCCTCTGTACCGGATTTGACAATGGGGATATCCAGCAGACTGAGGAAGCTGCCATGAGGCTCCGACAGCGTGATGATCACATTACGCCCGGAGACGGTGATTGTATCCATCTTGGCAAAGCGGGAGCCGTATCGAGCGGAGCCGGCTGCACGCAGCAGCGTATCTGCCACATCCTGCGCCGTCAGCGCAGAACCATCGGAAAAGCGAACATCATCACGAATGGTGATGGTGTAGGTAAAGGTTTGTGCATCGTACCGAGCCATCTTTGCCAGCAACGGCTGAGGTTCAAACGAGTGGTCCAGTTCGTACAGGCTTTCGTAGAGCAGCTGCCCCACGACCTGTTGGATGCCATCGCTGCAGCTGACGCCGTCCAAGGTCTCACTGTCATAATAGGGCAGGGCAAAGGAGGTGATAGCGGCAGCGCTCTGGGGTTGATTCTCTGCCTGATAATACTGGCCCAGTTCCTGCAGGGGGTTATCGCTCAGCTCATCCCAATCGGCGCAGGCCGTACAGAAAAGAAAGACAATGGTTGTCAGGAGAAGACAGAGTAGTTTTTTCATGGCGTCAATCCTCCAAACAGATCATGGCCGCCTGCACACCCCGGGCATTGCCCAGCTTTCGGTGGGACCAGAACAGATCCGTGCGGCACATAGTGCAAAGGTCACAGCAATCAATATGACAAAGCCCTTCCCGCCGTAACCAAAGGGCGTTGATTCCCTTCAGGTCAATGTGCCACTTAGCACCGATTTGGGTCATATAGGGTGCTGCAGCCGGACCCAATGCAGCAGACAGAGCTTTCGGAACATCGTCATCCGTTTCAAAACAGCACTTGCCGATGGCAGGGCCGATGGCGGCCCGAATATCCGCGGGAACAGAGCCGAATTGGGCACCCATCTCCCGCACCGCTTTCGCCGCGATGCCAAGCGCCGTACCCCGCCAGCCGGCGTGAACGGCGGCGATGGCGTGACGGACGGGGTCATGGAGCAATATCACGTTGCAGTCGGCGGAAAAGACCACCAGGGGGATACCGGGAGTATTGCACAGCAGACCGTCCACGGCGCGGTAATCCCGTTCCCGCCACAGACCCTTGCCGCAGTCCGCGGCGGTGACCAGACGGAGGTGATCCAGATGCTCCTGCTGGGACAGAACGACTTTTTGTACGTCTGTACCGACAGCGGTGCAGAATCGGCGGTAGTTCTCCTCCACGTTCTCCTTTTTGTCGCCGTGGATATAGCCCCGCAGATTCAGACTTTCCAGCGCACCGGTGGACACGCCGCCTTTTCGGGTGGAAAACCCATGGCGGACGCCCTTATCCAGTACAGTGGACGTCAGGTATATCAAGTTGTCAGCTTGATGGGTTTGAAACATACTATGCTCCATTCAACGCGGAATGCGTAGGGCACGCCGCCCTACGGCATGAAAACGCCTTAACTGTGATATTCCTTACAGGTACACTTTTTCCATTTCAAGCCGCTGCCACACGGGCAGGGATCGTTGCGGCCGATCTTGATGGCGGTCTTTTTCGGCTGTTTCTTCACCGTACCGTCGCCGCCTACGTTTTCCGTAGCACCGTTGGCTACCCGCTCTCGCTTGATCTCCTCATTATGCTGGAGCCGGACGCTGTACAGGCGGCGAACGGTTTCGGCACGGATGGCGGCGATCATCTCCTCAAACATATCCAGGGACTCTTTCTTATAGGCAATAACGGGATCCACCTGGGCGTAGGCACGAAGACGGATCCCCTGCTTCAGGTCGTCCATGGCAGAGATGTGATCCATCCAATACTCATCTACCACACGCAGAAGGACCACGCGCTCTACTTCGCGCATGACGGGTGAGGTGAAAGCCTCTTCCTTTTTCTCGTAGAAGTCAGCAGCGGCAGCGATGAAGCGCTGGGTGATGGCCTCCTCTGTGAGAGTGGGCAGTTCATTCTCTTCAAATCTTACCGCGTACTTCGGGAAGTAGATGCCCTCTACGCTCTTGAGAAGCTGACGGCAGGTCTCGAGGTCAATATGCTCGGCGCCCAGGAAGTATTCATGCACCTGGTCGGAAATGGCGCCGTTCATCATGTTCATCACGATGGACTTGACGTCCATGCCCTCCAATACCTGGGTACGCTGACCGTAGATGATTTCACGCTGCTTGTTCATCACGTCATCGTATTCCAGCACGGCCTTACGGGACTGGAAGTTCCGACTCTCCACCGTGGTCTGGGCGTTTTCAATGGTCTTGGAGAGGAGCTTGGTTTCGATGGGAGTATCCTCGTCCACGTTCAGACGATCCATCATACCGGTGATCCGATCGCCGCCGAACAGACGCATCAGATCGTCTTCCAAAGAGATATAGAAGCGGGTCTCACCGGGGTCACCCTGACGGCCGCTGCGTCCGCGGAGCTGGTTGTCGATACGGCGGGAGTCGTGGCGCTCGGTGCCGATGATAAAGAGTCCTCCGGCGGCACGAACCTTTTCTGCCTCGCCGGCAATCTCGTCCTTGTGCTGCTGCAATTTTTCGGCGAACAGCTTGCGGGCGTTCAGAATTTCTTCGTTATCCGTTTCGGCATAGCCGGTGGCCTCAGCGATCAGCTCGTCTGAAAGACCGGCTTTCCGCAGGTCGTTTTTCGCCATGTACTCAGCGTTGCCGCCCAGCATGATATCGGTACCGCGGCCGGCCATGTTGGTGGCCACGGTAACAGCACCGAACTTACCGGCCTGTGCCACGATCTCCGCTTCCTTTTCGTGGTTTTTGGCGTTCAACAGATTGCAGGGAATGCCCTCACGCTGCAAGAGCTTGCCCAGCAGCTCGTTCTTTTCAATGGACACCGTACCCACCAGCACCGGCTGACCCTTGGCGTGGCAGGCCTTGACCTGCTGGATCACGGCGCGGTATTTTCCCGCCTGGGTCTTATAGACGCTGTCGTCATTGTCGATACGGGCAATGGGACGGTTGGTGGGAATTTCGATAATGTCCAGCTTATAGATCGTACCGAACTCCTCTTCCTCGGTCAATGCCGTACCGGTCATACCGGACAGCTTGCGGTACAGACGGAAGTAGTTCTGGAAGGTAATGGTGGCCAGGGTCTTACTCTCCCGCTGGACGGAGACGTGCTCCTTGGCCTCAATAGCCTGATGCAGACCTTCGCTGTACCGGCGGCCGAACATCAGACGGCCGGTGAACTCGTCCACGATGATGACCTCGCCGTCCTTGACCACATAGTCCACGTCACGCTTCATATTGCCGTGGGCTTTCAGCGCCTGATTGATATGGTGGGAGATGGTGGCGTTTTCGGGATCGCCCAGGTTGTCCAGCTTGAAAAAAGTCTCTGCCTTGGCAATGCCGCGGGCGGTGAGGGTGGAGGTATGTGCCTTTTCGTCTACCACATAGTCGGCATCCATGTTGGGATCCTCTTCCACTTTGGTATCGGCCTCGGCCACCACATGCTTTTTCAAAGTGCGGACAAAGCTGTCGGCCAGATCGTAAAGCTGGGTGGATTTTTCGCCCATACCGGAGATGATCAAAGGTGTGCGAGCCTCATCAATAAGAATGGAGTCCACCTCATCCACAATGGCAAAGGCGTGGCCCCGCTGTACCTGCTCATTGGCATAGATGGCCATATTGTCACGCAGGTAGTCAAAGCCCATTTCGTTGTTGGTGCCGTAGGTGATGTCGGCGGCGTAGGCCTTTTGCCGCTCCTCATTGGTCAAATCATGGATAATAAGCCCCACGGTCAGACCCAGGAACCGATGGACCTTGCCCATCCACTCGCTGTCGCGCTTGGCCAGATAGTCGTTGACGGTGACGATATGCACGCCCTCGCCGGTCAGCGCATTGAGGTAGGCGGGCAGGGTGGCCACAAGGGTCTTGCCCTCGCCGGTCTTCATTTCGGCGATGCGACCCTGATGCAGCACGATACCGCCAATAAGCTGTACGGGATAGGGGCGCAGACCCAGCACGCGGTCAGCAGCCTCCCGGACGGTGGCAAAAGCCTCGGGCAGAATGTCGTCCAGCGTTTCGCCGCCTTGCAGACGCTCCTTGAATTCCACGGTCTTGTGCTGGAGCTGGGCGTCAGTCATTGCCCGGTATTCGTCCTCCATGGCCTCGATTTTCTTGACGATGGGGGCGATATTTTTCAGTTCGCGCTCAGAATAGTTTCCAAACAGTTTGTTAATGAGTCCCATAGCAGCATGTACCCTTTCCTTTGGATAAATTTGCATATCATTTCAAAATATAGTATAGCATAAGAACCGTGTAGATGCAAAGGGAAACTTGTAAACAATACGTGAAGTTGAAAATTTGGGAGCGCTTCTTCTCTTGCACGGGGAAAGATAGTGTGGTAAAATTATTTAAAACCAATATACCATGAAGAGAAAGGGTTGATTGACGATGAAACTGTCATTTTTCGGTGCAGACCAATGTGTGACGGGAAGCTGCCACTGTCTGGAAGTGAATGGAAAGAAACTGCTGATCGACTGCGGCTTGCAGCAGGGACAGGACGAGATCGATAACGCCTCCCTGCCCTTTGCGCCGGGCAGCATCGACTATGTGCTGATCACCCATGCCCATATCGACCACTCCGGCCGTGTCCCCATGCTCATCAAGCAGGGCTTTAACGGGCGAATCATCACCACCCGGCTGACGGCAGATCTGCTCAGCATCATGCTGGCGGACTCCGCCCACATTCAGGAGAGCGACGCGGCCTATCAGAACCGCAAGAATGAGCGGGCGGGCCGTCCGGCGGTGGAGCCGCTGTATACCGTGGAGGACGCCATGCGCCTGCCCCAGTTTCTGGATACCTGCGAATATGGCCAGACCATCGAGATCTGTGAGGGCGTCAAGGCCACATTCATTGATGCAGGGCACCTGCTGGGCAGCGCCAGTATCCGGCTGGAACTGACCGAGGGCGGCGAAACACGCACCATCGTGTTCTCCGGCGACATCGGCAACGTGGATCAGCCCATTATCCGGGATCCCCAGTATTTCAGCGAGGCGGACTATGTGGTGATGGAGTCCACCTACGGCGACCGGAACCACACCGAGGTGTGGAGTTATACCGACGAGTTGGCGGAGATCATTGACGAAACCCTGGGCAAGGGCGGCAACGTGGTGATCCCCAGCTTTGCCGTGGGCCGCACCCAGGAGCTGCTGTACTTTATCCGGGAGATCAAGGACAACAATCTGGTGAAGTCCGTCAAGGACTTCCCGGTCTATGTGGACAGCCCCCTTGCCAAGGCGGCCACCACCATTTTCTGCGGTGATCTGCGGGGTTATCTGGACGACGAGGCCCGGGAGCTGGTGAAGGACGGCACCGCCATGTTCTCCTTCCCGGGGCTGCACCTGACGGAGAGCACCGATGAGTCCAAGATGCTGAACATGGACACCACCCCCAAGGTCATTATTTCCGCCAGCGGTATGTGCGATGCGGGTCGGATCCGCCACCATTTGAAGTACAATCTGTGGAAACCCAACAGCGCCGTGGTGTTTGTGGGCTTCCAGTCCCCCGGTACGCTGGGCAGAACGCTGCTGGACGGTGCGGAAAAGGTGAAGATGTTCGGCGAGGACGTGGCGGTACGCGCCAAGATCGTGAATTTTCAGGGTCTTTCCTCCCACGCCGACCATGACCATCTGCTGGAGTGGATCGGGCAGTTCAAGGACAGCGGTGTCAAGCACGTGTTCGTGGTACACGGCGACCGTGACGTGGCGCCGGTTTTCGCGGAAACCGTACAGAAGTTGGGCTTTGCCGCCCATGCGCCCCAGTACACCGAGGAATACGACCTCATTACCTGCCAGCAGACCGCCCGCGGCTACCTGCCCGAGCGGAAGAAGGTCACGTTTGAGCCCGGCAGCGGCAAGACCTCTCAGGCTTACCAACGTCTGCTGCAGGTGGGCGACAGCCTGATGGCGCTGATCCGCCGCAGCAAGGGTCGGGACAACAAGAGCCTGGCCGCCTTTGCCGAGGCCATCAAGAAACTCATCGAGAGGTTTGATTTCTAAACCATGTTGACCAAAAACCAAGTCGTCCATGCCTGCATCGAGGGGTATTCCTCCGAGGGACTGGGCATCGCCCGGGTGGACGGGCAGGTGGTGTTCGTCCACCGTGCCGTCCGGAGCGAGAACTGCGACATTTTGATATTGAAGGTGCTGAAAAACGCGGCATTCGGCAAGGTGGTAGGGATCGAAACGCCCTCTCTTCACCGCACCGAGCCGGACTGCCCCTACTACGGCAGGTGCGGCGGCTGCGATTTCCGGCACATGGACTACGCCGAGGAGCTGGAAGCCAAGCGTCAGCGGGTGCAGGATGCCCTTGAGCGTCTGGGCGGCAGCGATGTGACCGTGGAGGAGATTTTGGACGCATCGGTGCAGGAGCGTTACCGCAACAAGAGCCTGTACCCCATCGCCGCTGACGGAACGGTGGGTTTTTACCGGGCACGTACCCACGAGGTGCAGACGGTGGAACACTGTCTGCTGCAAAAAGAGACGGCAGATGCGGCGGCAGACGCCTTGCGGCAGTACATCGAGACCTGCGGCGTGCCGTGCTATGACGAAACCGCCCATAAGGGCCTTCTGCGCCACCTGTTTGTTCGTACCAACGCCAAAGGGGAGTGCCTGATCTGCCTGTTCGTCAACGGAGACAGACTGCCCCGGGAGGATAAGCTGGTGGAACTTCTGCGGCAAAGCGTTCCTGCCTGCGTGGGCATCGTGCTTGGCATGAACACCCGCAGGGGCAACGCCATCACCGCCGAGCGTTACCGCACCCTCTGGGGCGAGGACACTCTCTGCGATACCCTGTGCGGTCTGACGTTCCGTCTGTCGGTGCCATCGTTTTATCAGGTGAATCGGGAGCAGGCGGAGGTGCTGTACCGCAAGGCAGCGGAGTTTGCCGGACTGGCGGGAAAGGAAACACTCCTTGATTTGTACTGCGGCGCGGGAACGATCACGCAGGTGATGGCGCAGCACTGCAAGACCGCCATCGGGGCGGAGATCGTACCGGAGGCGATAGAGAACGCGAAAAAGAGCGCCGCAGAGAACGGCCTTACCAACGTGGAGTTCTTCTGCGGCGATGCCAAAGCCGTGGCGGAGAAATTCGCCGGGGAGGGCTTGCGGCCCGACGTGATTTGTGTTGATCCGCCGCGAAAAGGCCTTGCCCCGGAGGTGGTGAAGGCGATATGCACCATGGCGCCGGAGCGAGTGGTGTATGTCTCCTGTGATCCGGCCACATTGGGCCGTGATGTGAAACGGTTTGCCGAATTGGGTTACATCTGCACCCGCGCCGCGGCGGTGGACCTGTTTCCCCGCACGGCAAATGTCGAGAGCGTGGTATTGATAGAGAGAGAAGAAAAGCAATGAAAACAAGAGACATTACCTTTTTGGCCATAGGGATCGCCCTGTTTGTTGCCATCTCCATGTGCCTTCGGGTGCCTGTATTTGAAAACTATTATTTGTGTCTGGGCTATGTTGTCATGACTGTCTACATCTGGTGTTTCCAGTGGTACGAAGGGGCAATCATCGGCTTTTTCGGCGTGATCCTGTACTGCGCCGTGGGAGGCCTTGGCTTCAACGGGATGCCGGGCTGGTCCGTCGGAAATCTCCTGATCGGTCTGCTGATCGGCCTTGCTCTGAAATGGATTAAGGAGGTTCGACTGAAAACGATCCAGTTCGTGCTGGCGGCCATCGCTTCAGCCATTGCGACATTTATCGGCATTGAACTGGTGAAGTCTTTGATCGACAGTTTTGTAGTGGGACAGCCGTTTTGGGTTAGATTTGGCAAGAATTTTACCTCGTTTATTGCCGATGCAGTTGTCATTGTGGCCAGCTTGCCCATCGCCATGATTCTGGAAAAATCGGCAAAGAAATTGCGGTGTGGACAGACATATAAGAAAACTCGCTGAATTGTGGAGCAACAAAGAAACAAACGGAGAACGCATATGTGGAACTGGAAAAAGAAAGAGGAAAAAGGACCGCGGCAGGTCAACTATCTGTGGGTGCTTGCCGGCGGCTATCTGATGTACTTAGGCGGCGAACTGATCTACGGCGTCATCAAAGGGGAATCCACCCTGGAATTCTTCGGAATCCTTGCCGCTGTGGTGTTTTTTCTGGTGGGCGGCTGGCTGTGTCTGCGGGAGTGGAAGATCTACCGCTACGGTGCAAATGAGGAACAGCAGACCGATGAATTGCCGGAGGAAGCTGACGGGGCGGCAGACGAATTATCGGATGAATCGGCCGATCCCGCAGAGGGCGAGGAGGAAACAGAATGGAAGAATTGTTGAAAGCAATCCGGCACGGCAAGCCGTGGATCGACAGCTTTACCCGTTTTGCTTATCGGGATGCGTTCAGCCAGTACCGTGTGCAGTATGAGCCGGCCTACGTGGGAGCGGTACAGGCCTATAAGTCTGTGGAGAAACTGGCGGGAGAGATTGTGGACGCTGTCGAGGCAGGGTGGAAAAAGGAAAAGTTCTGGAACCGCAGCGCTGCCAAGGTGGATGACAAAATGGTGATGGTGGTGTATCTGACCCCCATGCTGCTCTCATCCCAGGAACCCCGATGTCACGATCTGGCCACAGCCCTGCGTGAGGCATGGAACCAAAAATTTCCGGAAAACCAGTACGCCATTGCCGGTTATGAGGAACTGATTGACGGATTTCGCAATACAATCATGGGCTTTGATTTGGCGGGAAAGCGCTTTAAAGGGAAAGAGTAAAAGGGGTACTTTTGTGCCCCTTTTTCGACATTTAATACGATTGCAGGAACAATATGTATGAGATAAGTAAAAATGTTGTAAGCATCCCCTTTTTTCGTGAAATGAAATGTAAATGAAAATGGCAAAAAATAGTATTTTTCACTTGCCTATTTACAAAAGTTGTGGTAACATGAGCCCAATAGGTGCGTGTATGCACCAAAAATGAAAAGGAGAAAAATGAACATGAAAAAGTTTCTTGCACTGGTTCTTGCTCTGGTCCTGGCTCTGAGCCTGGTCGCTTGCGGCAAGGAAGCTGCTCCCGCTGAGGAAGCTGCTGATGAGGTTGAGATCGCTGTCGTTCTGAAGTGCACCACCTCTGAGTACTGGGGCTATGTGGAAGACGGCTGCATGCAGGCTGCTGACGAGCTGGGCATCAAGGTCACCGTTACCGGTCCTAACGCCGAGTCTGACGTTGCCGAGCAGGTCAACATGATCGAGACCGCTATCGGTTCCGGCTGTGACGCTATCGTCTGCGCTCCCAATGATGCCGCTGCTGCCAATGGCGCCCTGCAGGCTGCCATCGATGCCGGTATCCCCGTCCTGTCCGTTGATACCAACTGCGGTATCGAGGGTCAGACTTCCTTCGTTGGCACCATGAACGATGAGGCCGCTTACCAGGGTGGTATCTGGGCCGCTGAGCAGCTGGGCGAAGGCGCCAAGGCTGTCATCATCTACGGTCAGGAAGGCGACAACACCTCCAACCTGCGTCAGGCTGGTTACACCAAGGCCTGCGAGGAGAAGGGCATTGAGGTCCTGGACGCTCTGTCCGGCCAGAACACCATCGACGGTGCTGTTAAGACCATGGAAGACCTGCTGAACAAGCACGGTGATGCCATCAACGTGGTATTCTGCCACAACGATGATACCGCTCTGGGTGCTGCTAAGGTCTGCGAAGAGGCTGGTTACACCGACATCATGATCGTTGGCTTCGATGGCAACGCTTCCGCTCTGGAGGCCATTGCTTCCGGCGAGTCCCTGGTGAAGGCTACTGTCGCTCAGCAGCCCACTGCTATGGGTTATCAGGTCGTTAAGGCTGCTTACGCTGCCATCAACGGCGAGTCCGTTGAGCCCGTCATCGCTGCTGATGTCAAGGTTATGACCATTGACAACATCGGCTGATATTGACGCAAACACGAACTGTATTGTCGCTGCGTAAATAAGTCAATGAAAGGGGGCGACAGATTTCTGTCGCCCCCTTTTGCTTTTTTCATGAAAGAGTACTCCTGCGGGAAGTGGCTCTTGGAACCACTGAAAAGAATGGGAGAATCGAGGTAATTCAATGAGCGAATATGTCGTTGAACTGAAAAACATTACCAAGCGTTTCCCGGGTGTGGTGGCCATGCGTAATATGTCCATCGGCATCAAGCCCGGCGAAATTCACGGCCTGATCGGTGAAAACGGCG
The DNA here is from genome assembly GCA_937894515.1 of uncultured Clostridia bacterium. Taxonomy (GTDB): domain Bacteria; phylum Bacillota; class Clostridia; order Oscillospirales; family Oscillospiraceae; genus Vescimonas. Next base: position 14,430 of record CALCRH010000252.1, read on the forward strand.
CCGGTAAATCCACCCTGATCAAGGTGCTGACCGGTGTACATATCCCCGAAGAGGGTGAGATCTATGTAGATGGCGTGAAGAAGGTGTTCCGCAACCCCGTCCAGTCCCGTGAGGCAGGTATTGCCTGCGTGTATCAGGAACTGAACATCGTGCGTCAGCTTCCCGTTGTCGATAACGTATTTATGGGCCGCGCCATCAAGAAGGGACCCCTGCTGGACTACCCCAAGATGGAGCAGATCGCCAAAGATGCACTGACGACTCTGGGGCATCCGGAGATCGATGTGAAAATGGAATGCGGCAAGCTGGGTATCGGCCTGCAGCAGATGGTGGAAATCGCCAAGGCGGTTTCCCTGGACGCGAAACTCATTATTATGGATGAGCCCACGTCCTCTTTGGGTAAGGAAGAAATCGAGCAGTTGATGGAGACCGTCCGGACGCTGAAGAAGAAGGGCATCGCCATTCTGTTTGTTTCTCATAAACTGGAAGAGCTTTTCGAGCTGTGTGACCGGGTGACCGTTATGCGTGACGGTGAGCACATCGTTACCGAGGACATCGCCAACATGAACGAGGAAAAGCTGATCAACGCCATGGTGGGCCGTACCCTGGACAACCTGTTCCCCAAGGAATTCGGCGAAAAGGGTGATGTGTGGCTGGAGGCCAAAAACCTCAACGAGGCCGGCGTTTTGCACGATGTGAGCTTCAAGGCTCATGCCGGCCAGATTACCTGCTTTGCAGGCCTGGTAGGTGCCGGTCGTACTGAGACCATGCGCGCCGTGTTCGGTGCCGATCCGCTGGACAGCGGCGAGATCTATGTCAAGGGCAAAAAGGTGACCATCAAAAAACCTGCCGACGCCATTAAACAGGGCATTGGGTTCCTCACCGAGGATCGCAAGGGCCAGGGTCTGGTGCTGTCTCTGGGCGTACGCACCAACCTGATTTTGGCCAACATGAAGGGCTTTACCAAGGGCCTGCTGTTCGATGAGAAGAAGATCGAAAAGACCGGTCAGGACAATATCGCCGCGCTGAAGATCAAGACCCCGTCTCTGGACGAAGTGACCGCCCAGCTTTCCGGCGGTAACCAGCAGAAGGTGGTTATCGGCAAGTGGGTCAACACCGATGCCGATATCCTGATCTTTGATGAGCCTACCCGCGGCATAGACGTGGGTGCCAAGATCGAGGTTTATAACGTCATGAACCAGATGGTCAAGGAAGGCAAATGCGTGATCATGGTCTCCTCGGAGCTTCCCGAGGTGCTGGCCATGTCTGACCACGTGGTGGTCATGCGCGGCGGCCGGGTCATGGCCAACATTGATCGCGATTCCAAACACTTCAATTCCGAAGACATTATGAAAGCGGCCTGGGGAGGAGAGTTAGACTGATATGAAAAAGAATTCTAAATTTAAAACCATTATGCAGAAGCTGGGTACAGCTCTTGCACTGGTCATTCTGGTAATTATTTTCTGCATTGCCCTGCCGGATAAGTTCCCCAAGATGGGCAACATCATGAACGTGCTGAAGCAGGCATCCATCAACTGCCTGATCTCTGCCGGTATGCTGTGCGCCCTGATCACCGCCGGTATCGACCTGTCTGTGGGTTCTAACTGCGTGCTGTGTACCTGCCTGATCGGCGTGCTGGTGCAGAAGGCCGGCATCACCAATCCCGTGATCCTGATCATCTGCGGTCTGGCAATCAGCACCTTCTGCGGTTTCCTGAACGGCACGCTGCTGACCCGACTGGATCTGCCGCACCCCTTCGTCTCTACGATGGGTATGAAGAACGTGCTGCTGGGCGTTGCGTTGGTTATCACCGGCTCCAAGTCCATCGCCTTTACCGGCGCCGGCGTGGACAGCACCATGTGGATCGGCAGCCACTCCTTCTTCCAGACCCATGACGCCACCGGCAAGGTTGCCTTCCCGGGCATCCCTGCCAGCTTCATTCTGGTGCTGATCGTGTTCGTGCTGTTCGACATTTTCCTGCGGAAAACGGCGCTGGGCCGTCAGATCTACTGCTGCGGCGGCAACCCCGAGGCTGCCCGCCTGAGCGGTATCCCCTCCAAGAACGTGCTGACCTTTGTCTACACCTTGTCCGGCTTCATGGCCGGTATGGCCGGTGTGGTCTGCGTGGGTCGTCTGGCCACCGCCAACGCCAACTCCGGTGCGACCTACGATAACGATGCTATCGCAGCCTGCATTGTGGGCGGCGCCTCCTTTACCGGCGGTAAGGGTACCATCTGGGGCACCCTGGTGGGCGCTCTGCTGATGGCGGTTATCCGTAACGGTCTGAACCTGATGGGTGCACAGAACGATATCCAGTATATCGTCATCGGCGGCGTCATCATCGTGGCGGTCACCATCGACGTGATGCGTAACAAGATGGAGGCCAAGGCCCGCAAGATGGCTGCCCAGTAATGAGCTTGTAACTGAAAATAGGGAAAGCGGAGGCTTTCCCTATTTTCCGCTTTTGCCGTTCCATAAACGGCACTTATGAATATGCGAATTCGTTAGTTTACTACTTCAAATATAGGAGGAACTGTCATCATGTTTGATGCAAAGAAAGTCAATCTGGGTATCGCGCCCATCGGTTGGTGCAATGACGATATGCCCGAACTGGGTGCGGAGAACACCTTTAAGCAGACCGTCAGCGAGATGGCGCTGGCGGGCTTTACCGGCTGCGAGATCGGCAACAAATATCCCAAGGACCCCGCCGAACTGAAAGCTGCGCTGGATCTGCGCGGTATGCGTATCGCCAGCCGCTGGTACTCTTCATTCCTGCTGACCCGTCCTTTTGAAGAGGAGGTCAAGGACTTTACCGCCAATCTGGATTTCCTGGCTGCTGTGGGTGCCAACCGCATCAACGTCAGCGAGCAGAGCTATTCCATTCAGGGCAAGATGGACACCCCCATTTTGACCGGCGGCCACAAGTACGTGATGAACGACAAGGAGTGGGCGTTGTTCTGTGACGGCCTGAACAAGCTTGGCAAGATCGCCGCCGACCGGGGCTTCAAGCTGTGCTTCCACCACCACATGGGTACCGTGGTGCAGACCAGCGAGGAGACCGACCGCATGATGCAAAATACCGATCCCCGCTATGTGTTCCTGTGCTACGATACCGGCCATTTCACCTTTGCCGGTGAAGATCCGCTGGCCATGCTGAAGAAGTACGTGGATCGCGTGGGCCACGTCCATCTGAAGGATATGCGCCTTGCCGTGGTGGAGCAGGTCAAGGCCAACAACTGGAGCTTTTTGCAGGCTGTCCGCAACGGCGCTTTCACCGTTCCCGGTGACGGCAACGTGAACTTCGACCCCGTGTTCGAGGTGCTGGCCAAGGCCGACTACGAGGGCTGGCTGCTGGTGGAGGCCGAGCAGGATCCCGCCAAGGCAGAGCCTCTGGAATATGCCATGAAGGGCCGCAAGTACATCCGCGAGCACGCGGGCCTGTAAGGAAAGGCGAACACCATGACTTATTTCAACAAGAACAACGAGCTGCACCGCGGCTATAACGTGTATATCGACGATACCACCAACCGGATGGGCACCATGATGAACGTGGGTCTGCTGGTGATGGAGGACGGCGATACCTACACCTATGAGAGCGAGACCAACGAAGTGGCGATCCTGCTGTTCGAGGGCAAGGTCACCTATGAGTGGGACGGCAAAAAGGTAGAGGCCGACCGCCCCGACTGCTTCCACCATGAGGCATACTGCCTGCTGGCCAGCAAGGGTACGAAGATCACCCTGACCGCCCACGGCCACAGCGAACTCTATTTGCAGGACACCGAGAACGAGAACAAGTATGAGTCCGTGATGTACACCCCGGAGACCGTTCAGACCCAGCACGCCGGTGCCAACGGTGAGCTGCTGGGCTGCATGAAGCGGGAGATCAAGACCTTCTTCGACTATGAGAACGCACCGTTTTCCAACATGGTACTGGGCGAGGTGCTGAATCACCCCGGCAAGTGGTCCTCCTATCCCCCCCATCACCACCCCCAGCCGGAGGTCTACTTCTACCGCTTCGACTATCCCAACGGCTTCGGCGCAGGCTTTGCCAACGGCGATGTGTATAAGACCGAGCACAACGGCTGCGCCGTGATCAACCATGGTTTCCATTCCCAGGTGGTGGCGCCCGGCTATGCCATGTGCTACGCCTGGGGCATCCGCCATCTTCCCGGCAATCCCTGGGAAAAGACCCGCATCGACGATAAGGAACATGAGTGGCTGTGGAAGGCTGACGCCAACGACCACATTTATCCCAATCACTGATATAGGAGGAGAAAACGATGAAAACTGTCCGTTTGACTATGGCACAGGCGCTGGTGCGCTTCCTGGAGAACCAGTTCATCGAGGTGGACGGTGTGCAGAACCGCTTCGTCAAGGGTCTGTTCATCATTCCCGGCCACGGCAACGTGGTAGGTCTGGGTCAGGCGCTTTTGCAGGAGGCCAAGCATCTGGAGGTCTATCAGGGCAAGAACGAGCAGGGCATGGCGCAGGCTGCCGTTGCTTTTGCCGCTCAGGTGAAGCGTAAACAGGTCATGGTGGCCACGTCCTCCATCGGCCCCGGTGCCGCCAATATGGTCACCGCCTGCGGTACCGCCACCGCCAACAATCTGCCTCTTTTGGTGTTGCCCGGCGACACCTATGCCTGCCGTCAGCCTGACCCCGTGCTGCAGCAGGTGGAGCAGACCCACAACCTGTCCATCTCCACCAACGACGCCTTTAAGGCCGTCTGCCGCTACTGGGACCGTATCGTGCGTCCCGACCAGCTGATGAGCGCCATGCTCAGCGCGTTCCGCGTGCTGACCGACCCCGCCAACACCGGCGCTGTCTGCATCGCCATGCCTCAGGACGTGGAGGGCGAGGCCTATGACTATCCCGCCGGCTTCTTCAAAAAGCGCGTGTGGCGTCTGGAGCGCCGTCCCGCCACCGAGATCGCTCTTCAGGAAGCCGCTGAGGCGATCCGTAAGGCAAAACGCCCCCTGCTGATCTGCGGCGGCGGTGTGCGTTACAGCGAAGCTCACAACGAGTTCCGCGCCTTTGCCGAGCAGTTCCATATCCCCTTCGGTGAGACCCAGTCCGGCAAGGCCGCCGTGGTGTGGGATCATCCCCTGAATCTGGGTGGCATCGGCGTCACCGGCTGCTCTATGGCCAACACCATCGCCAAGAAGGCGGATCTGGTCATCGGCGTGGGCACCCGCTACACCGACTTCACCACCGCCTCCAAGTGGCTGTTCAACGAGAAGTGCAAGTTCGTCAACATCAACGTGTCCGAGTTCCAGGCCATCAAGATGGACGCTATCCCTGTGGTGGCTGACGCCAAGGACACCCTGCCCCGTCTTGCCAAACTGCTGGAGGGCTACAAGTCCTCCTACACCGACGAGATCGCCAAGGCCAAGAAGGCCTGGGACGAGGAGTTGGACCGTCTGGACGGTTTCACCTACGCCAATACCAAGCGCTGGAAGCCGCTGGTGGTGGACGCCAATCTGGAATCCGCCCACCGCTTCGCCAGGGACGTGAACGCCCAGCTCACCCAGACTGCGGCTCTGGGCGCCATCAACGCCATGATGGGCGACGACGACGTGGCCATCGGCGCTTCCGGCTCCCTGCCCGGCGATATGCAGCGTATGTGGCGTCCCCGCGGCGTGGATACCTATAATATGGAGTATGGCTACTCCACCATGGGCTATGAGATCGCCGGCGCGCTGGGCGTGAAGATCGCCATCGGCGACAAGCGGGAGGTCTACTCCTTCGTGGGTGACGGCAGCTTCAATATGCTGCACAGCGAGCTGATCACCGCCTGCCAGGAGCACAAGAAGATCAACATCTGCCTGTTCGATAACGCCAGCTTCGGCTGCATCAACAACCTGCAGGTGGGTCACGGCAACAGCACCTTCTGCACCGAGCTGCGCTACCGCAGCAAGGACGGCCTGTTCGGCGACTTTATGAACATTGACTATGCCGCCGTGGCAAAGGCCTACGGCTGCAAGAGCTACACCGTCCGCACCATGGACGAACTGGTCAAGGCATTCGAGGACTCCCGCAAGATCAAGCACACCCCCGTGCTGTTCGATATCAAGGTGCTGCCCAAGACCATGACAGACGGTTACGGCTCCTGGTGGCGCGTGGGTGACACGGAGGTCTCCGAGAACCCCGCCAACCTGAAGGCCTATGAGGATCATCTGGCTCACGTCAAGGACGCCCGTAAATATTGATACTTTTTTAGAGAAAAGAGGATAATATATCATGGATAAAGTGTTAAAGATCGGCCTGATCGGCTGCGGCGCTATCGGCAAGGATCATTGCCGCCGTATCATCGAGACCGTCCCCGGTGCCACCGTGGTGGCCGTGGCGGACTATGTGGCCGCCGCCGCTGACGAGACTGCCGCCAAGTTCGGCATCCGTTCCTTCGGCAACGACTGTGACGCCCTGATCAAGGACGCTGAGGTGGAGGCCGTCGTCATCACCTCTATCGACCCCACCCATCATGACTACGTGATGAAGGTGCTGGCCGAGGAGAAGTGGTGCTTCTGCGAAAAGCCCCTGAGCCAGAACGCCAAGGACTGCGAAGAGATCATCAACCGGGAAGTGGCCATCGGCAAGCGTCTGGTGCAGGTGGGCTTCATGCGCCACTATGACCGCGGCTATGCCGAGATGAAGCGCATCATCGACTCCGGCGCCATCGGCGCACCGCTGGTCATCAAGGCCTGTCACCGCAATGTGGCTCAGGGCCCCGGCTTCAAGACCGAGAACGGCGTGACCAACGTGGCCATCCACGAGCTGGACATCTGCCGCTGGCTGTTGGACGACGAGTACGAGGATGTCCAGTGCGTCCGCGTTCGCCAGAGCGCCAACTCCAACAAGGGCTACGACAACCCTCAGGTCATGCTGATGCGTACCAAGAAGGGCTGCTTCATTGACGTGGAGGTGCAGGTGGCAGACGGCTACGGCTACGACATTCAGTGCGAGGTGGTCTGCGAGAACGGTACCGTCAAGCTGCCCGATCCCTACGCCGTGGTCTGCCGCAACCGTCCCGCCGGCTGGGACAGCGTTGCTCCCGCTGAGTGCATGCCCATCATGACCGACTGGAAAGAGCGCTTCATCGAGGCCTATGACATTGAGTTCTGCAAGTGGGTGGAGTCCGTCAATAACGGTAAGCTGACCGGTCCCTCTGCCTGGGACGGCTACGTGGCCTGCGTTGCCGGCGATGCGCTGAACGCCTCCCGCGGCACCTCCCAGTTCATGAAGGTCGCTACCATGGAAAAGCCCGCCATGTATATGTAAGAATAAAGGAGAAAAACAATGGCTATGGATGCATTCTCCGCCTCTTTGATGGCGGACAAACGCGAAATCATTTTCGCCCCTACCGTATATAAGTTCCAGAACTTCGGCGCAATGGCCGAGGAGTTCAAGCTGAATGAACGCGATGTGGTGCTGACCAACGAGTTCATCTACACCCCGTTCATGAAGGATCTGGGTCTGAAGTGCAACTTCGTGTTCCAGGAGAAGTTCGGCGCCGGTGAGCCCTCCGAGGCCATGATCCAGACCATGTACGACGCCATCCCCTATGACAGCTACGACCGCGTTATCGCCGTGGGCGGCGGCGCTATCATGGACCTGTGCAAGCTCTTGGGCTGCCAGCGCCCCACCACCGTACATGAACTGTACTACAAGCGTTTCCCCGTGGTGCATGAGAAGGACGTTATCGCCATTCCCACCACCTGCGGCACCGGCAGTGAGTGCACCAACATCTCCGTGGCTATCGTCAAGACGGAGATTGACGGCAAGCTGACCGGCGGCGAGACCAAGCTGGGCCTGGTGTCCGATGACATTATCCCCAACAAGGTCTGCCTGATCCCCGACCTGATCAAGACCCTGCCCTATAAGCCCTTTGCCTGCTCCGCTATCGACGCACTGGTCCACGCCACCGAGTCCTTCCTGAGCCCCCACCGCAAGACCCTGACCTCCGAGATGTTTTCCGAGAAGGCCATGGACATGATCCTCAAGGGCTTCAAGCTGATCGACGAGAAGGGTCAGGACGCCCGCTTTGAGTATCTGGACGAGTTCGTCACCGCCTCCCTGTACGCCGGCATCGCCTTTTTGAAGGCCGGCTGCGGTCCTGTCCACGGCATGAGCTTCCCCTTGGGCGGCACCTATCACGTCCCCCACGGCGAGAGCAACTATATGCTCTTCGGCGCCATTCTGCGCTACTATGACAAGATGAACCCCAACGGCGAGATCATGAAGTTCAAGCAGCTCATCGCCGGCATCACCGGCTGCGAGGTGGCAAACGCCATTCCCTACCTGTGCGACCTGCTTGCCCGTATCCTGCCCCTGCGTCCCCTGCGTGACTGCGGGTTCACCGAGGCGGACTTCAAGGCCTTCCCCCTGAGCGTGGAGGCCAACCAGCAGCGTCTGATGACCAACGCCTACTATCCCTTCGATCTGGAGAGCGAAGAGGCCATCTACCGCGAGTGCTTCTAAAATCATCACATAAAGAAATCGCACCCGATGTGAAGTGATAAAATAATGGTAGACACAAAAGTGTCTACCATTATTTTTGTGCTAT
>CALCRH010000253.1 GCA_937894515.1 uncultured Clostridia bacterium
TTAATAGAAATACCGGAGATGATCGTTTATTCTTCGGAAACAGAGCTTGCCGGATATGAAGACGCCATGCAGTGGATCCCGTCTGTCGGAGAGGAATGTCTGCGGTTAAATCCCGGCATAAAATGTGCGGAGCCGCCGTATGAGTTTTGCGAGTATCTTGACGGTGAATACAGGGAAACAAACATCAAGGTTCGCCATAACGAGGCGGTCACAACATTCGGCAAAGAAAATGAACATATCAAGTTCAGTACACTTCCTGCCGCAAAGGTTTTAAGCATTTATCACAAAGGCGCTTATGATACGATCGGAGAGGCATACGCATTTATCGTGGAATATGCCGAAAAGAACGGTTATGAAATTGCGGGTCTTGCGAGAGAAAGCTATATTGACGGCATTTGGAACAAGGAGTCTGTCGGCGATTGGCTTACCGAAGTGCAGCTGCCGATAAAATAAGAGGTGAAGAGACAACTCCCGATTTGCAGAGATAATCACAACTGAACAAAAAACATCCGACTTTACCGCACGGGCAGAGCCGGATGTTTTGCGTCTGGGATTGACGAGGGTGGGGAAATATGGTATAATTTGTGCGGATAAAGTCGAATTTGAAGCTCGAAAATGAGAAAAGAAAAACGGGTATTAAAAATGAATACAGACAGGATAAAGAAAACGGAAGCATTTATGAAAACGGAGCTTATGAAGCTCGCTTTGTATAAAGATAAAACAGCGCGAATGGCGGAATATCGGATCGAGCATTCGTACAGGGTAGCGCATATCGGAGCAGAGATCGCGGAGGCGGAGGGCTTTGATACAGAAAAAACGATCATAGCCTGCCTGCTTCACGACATCGGCTATTCTGTGGATTTTGAGAGCAAAGAGGATTATCGTAATCACGGCAGATACGGCGCGAAGATTGCCCGTCCGTTCCTGCTATCACTCGGCTTTTCGGAGGAGGACACGAACGAAATGTGCTACGGAATTGCGATCCATGTAGACGACCAGGCGGATTTCGAGGGCGAGAGAACGCCCCTTGCGCTGACTGTCGAGGATGCTGACAATATCGACCGTTTTGACGCTTACCGCCTGTATGAAGGACTGCATTTTAAGGACTATATGAATCTTCCGCTTGACAGTCAGCGAGAGCTTTGCGAGAAGGTACTGTTCCGTCTCCCCGAGATCCGTGAAATGCCCTGCGGAACGAAAACCGGCGAGACGCTTTGGAAAGAGAAGATCGACTATCAGATCGGGTTTTATCGGAAGCTGATGAATCAGATCGAAGCAAGTCGCGGGTTTTGATAAAAAAGACAAAGAGGCAGAAGTGATGAGTAAAGTCAGACTGACAGTAACCGAAAGCAAATGCAGGTGCGGATATGTGAAAACGGGAGACACCTTTGTTGTGGACGACCTTTGTCCGCCGATATGCCATGAATTGTGGAATACGATCTACCCGTCCGTATATGCCCTGAAAAACGGAGCAACGCTTGATTACGGAACCGGACGTGCAAAGTGTTTTGATGCAGTGTGTCCGGATGAATGCAGGGTACATATCTACGGAGAAGTGATCGAAGAATAAGCTCTTGTATTTAATATTCTATCGTTAAAGGAGGAAGATAATATCATGACATATTGCGGTGATAAAGAATGTTGTAAAAAATGCGGTCGGTCTTCGGAGTGCGGCGGATGCGAAAAATGTGGCGGACATCCATTTGGAGGGAGCTGCGTTGCTGAGAGAAATGAGGCTTTTTCGGAGCTGAAACAGCGATTGATCGAAGAGATCAACGCCTTGGAAATCGACGAACTGCGTGTGGACGATCTTAATTTGCTTACCGGTGCATACGTGAACCTTGAGTATCCGCTTTCCAACGGAAATACAGTCAGATTTCTGAATGATAAAGACGTATATCTGGGGAATCAGATCGAAAGAGCAAATTCCGAGCGTTGCTACGGCGTTGTGGCGGACGAGACGTTTATTCTCGTCTGTGAATACGGCTGTAATGGTGCAGAACCGGAAATCGTGCTGTACAAGCGCAGATGAATTGAACGCAAACGAAACAGACAATTCCCGTTTCGACAGGACAAAAAAACATCCGACTCTACGGTGATCATATCACTCCCGAGACGGATGTTTTGCTTCAGCGGATTGACTGGGACGGGGAAGATGTGGTATAATTTGATAAAGACAAATCAGAATTTGCGGAGGACGAATGGAATGGTTTTATACCGACCGGTAGGAACGGCAGAATTAAAGCTAATCGAACAAAGCGGTTACAAAGAATACCCGCCGAGATTACCGGAACAACCTATTTTTTATCCTGTGCTGAATGAAAAGTATGCAGAAGAAATAGCTCAAAAATGGAATACAAAAGAATTTGATTGTAAAGGGTACGTTACCAAGTTCGAAATAGACGACAATTATTTCTCGTCTTTTGAGATTCATACTGTCGGAAGGTATTATCATCAGGAACTATGGATACCTGCCGAAGAACTTGACAATTTCAATCGGCATATTATTGGTTTGATTGAAGTTATTAACTCATTTTCTGATGATGGCAATTAACAAACAAATCCAAGTTTGACACCCCCACATCCTACATCCCGAGCCGGATGTTTTGCGTCAGCGAATTGACGTATACGGGTAAGGTGTGGTATAATTGGATAAAGATAAATCCGAATTTGCGGAGATGAAAAAATGATAAAACTAAGGCAAGTAACGCAGGATGATCGTATACTTGATCTTGATATACGGGCAGATCAGTACAAATTTGGTGTAAACCCAAAAAGAATATTGGGAGATGCTTTTGCATTAGATAATAAAAATCGCACTAATATTTTTGTCATATACAATGATGAACTTCCAGTCGGGATGGTAGAGTATTGTGACGAAGAAGATTTGCTGTGTTATAATATTTTATATTTGTTTATCGATCAACGCTATCAAGGAAAAGGATATGGCTTAGCGACAATGCGATTGATAATTGATATGCTTAAAAAAGATAAAAAATATAACAAGGTGTCAGTCACTTTGTATGTTGGAAATGAAACAGCAAGAAATCTGTATGAAAAAATCGGTTTTTCCCCCCAATGGTTATTTGTTTGAAGATGAATATGATATGGAAATGATTTTTTGACAACTTTCATTCCAGCGTGACACCCCACATCCGACTCCACGGTGATTATATCACAGTCAAAGTTGGATGTTTTGCGTATGAACGGCTACAAACGCTGCGGAAAATGCGCGGAAAAATGAAAACATCACCGTATGGGTGTACGCCTGTACGGTGATTTGTTTTGAACATAAAAAATGTATATTGATATGGGAAAAGACAAACCCGGATTTGTTTACCCGATAAAGTGAAACCATATTTCTTGTCTGTAGTATGCTGGCGGAGGTGGTTATTTGCGTTTAGAAAAAGTATCACGGATTGGTTTAAGAATATATTGTTTATCTCCTAATAACAATATCTGCGCTGCTTCGTTTTGAGGATTTATTTCACACAATCTCTTTCTGAATATATTTGAAGGCAAATCAAATGAGCCATCGTGCCAACAGCAAACAAGGCGAACGACAGTATCGTTTGCACCGATTTCATTCAAGAGTTTTTGTTCATCAGCATCTGAAGGCACTTTGATGAACCCCTCAAGCATTTTGTTGTCAGCGGTTTGAAGGATAATAACTTGACTCATTTTCAATCCTGTAATTTGTTTGATTGATTCTAAAGCTCTTTTTGCCAATGAATCAAATTCTGTGGGTATATTTTTTACGCTGTATTTTGGGTTGGTTGAGTAAAATGTTGCCATATTGGTTTCCTCCTTGTTACAAGCCTCAGTAGATTTAATTATTCCTTTTGATGTTGAGTAAAATGAATCCATAAATTCAGTTTTGTCAGATTCATTATAATACTAATTCATTCAGCTCGTCAGGCGAGAGCTTTTCGTCACCGACGCCGCGGAACAAATGGAACGATTTGCGCTTGAAGATCGGGTCGTAGTATGCGGATTTATTCATAATGCACTCCGTGAATGTGATCTATGAGATGATTATACCATAAAATCGCGGAGAAGTCTATTCAGAAATGAAAAATGCAACATTTCACATTTTTCATTATTTAGGGACAAAGCAGCATCCTCATCAACTCCCGAGCCGGATGTTTTGCGTCAGCGCATTGACGTGCACGTGGAAGATGTGGTATAATTTGATAAAGACAAATCAGAATTTGCGGAGGTATATTGTGTGTGTAATATGCGATAGAATCAACTGGATAAAGGAAGGCAGAAATCCATATTTTGTGCGTGAACTTGAAACCGGGTATGTCGTAATCGGTGATCACCAGCATTTTTATGGTTATACGCTGTTTCTCTGTAAAGAGCATAAAACGGAATTGCATTATCTTGATCGTGATTTCAAAATCAAATTTCTTGAAGAAATGTCTATCGTTCAGGAGGCAGTGTCAAAAGCATTCGGTGCCGACAAAATGAATTGTGAACTGCTTGGCAACGGAGATGCACACGTTCATTGGCATATCTTTCCTCGACGAAAAGATGATATTCTGCAATACAGACCGGATGGTTTACCCGGCCCAGTGTGGTGGACACCGATTGAGGTAATGAACGATCCTTTGAATATACCGCCGTCAGAAAAACTCGAAGAAATGAAACTAGCTCTCAGAAAAGAAATTGATAAGCTGGGTTGATTTCGACGCGGATTTATGAAAAAACACAAATACATATTAAGACAAATCCCGGTTTGTCGGGACAATCACACCACCCCACCCCCCACATCCGACTCTGCGGTGATTATATCACTCTCGAGCCGGATGTTTTACGTCTACGCATTGACGAGGGAGAGGGAAACATGATATAATTCCGGTGGGAGAAATCAATATTTGGAGAACACTGTATGAGTATTGTAATCAGAAGAATGAATGGGGATGACAAAAAAGCGCTTTTTGATCTGTTGTCAGACCCATTGGTCATGCAATTTCTCGAAGAACCGTATTCGGAAAAGAAAACCGAGCAATTCCTTTTGTCTGCCGGACTCAGTTCCGATCCGTTGATTTATGCGGTAGAAAAGGAAAGTGAATTTGTCGGTTACGTTATTTATCACGATTTTGATGAAAACAGTCTTGAAATCGGCTGGGTTTTGGCTCCGAAATACTGGGGAAAAGGAATTGCCTCTTTTTTGACGGAACAAATGATAGCCAAGTCAAAAACCTCCGGAAAACAGTTAGTTATAGAGTGCGTTCCGGACAATGACGTAACAATACATATAGCGGAAAAATACGGCTTCAGGAATGAAGGACTGCATGACGGACTCCTTCGGTTTCGTTTGTGAGGAAAACTGTTCAGATATGACAATTACAACAGAAAAAACAGCATCCGACTTTGCCGCACGGGCAGAGACGGATGTTTTGCGTCTGGGATTGACGAGGGTGGGGAGATGTGGTATAATTCGTGTGGAGAAATAAAAATATGCGGAGGAAACAATATGAGCATAATAAATACATTTGATTGTTCAGGGAAAGAGATTATTAAGGCAGAGAACAATGTATTTATGGTTGAAAACTTTCCCAAAACGATTATTGTGGCTTTTTCTGCGAAAGTCTGCGATATTTTCGTTAAGAAATACAATGCAAAAGAAATTGGAAGTTTGTATGCCGGACAGAAGTATCCTATTTTTCAATTTGAATATAACGGTAAACAATATGGCTTTTTCAATTCAATCATAGGTGGTGCAGGTGCAGCGGCTCAATTAGAAGAATTGATTGCGCTGGGAGCAGAGAAATTCCTGTATTTTGGTTCCTGTGGAGCATTGGATAAGGCAATTGCAGAAGGGCACCTGCTCGTACCAACAGAAGCGTACAGAGATGAGGGCGTAAGCTATCATTATGCAGAACCTTCCGACTATATAAAGATAAAATCTGCTCAAAAGTTAATTGATGTCTTTGAAGAAATTCAGATACCGTATAATACTACGAAAACGTGGACAACTGATGCGTTTTACAGAGAAACCGACAATAACCTGAACAAACGAAAAAGTGAAGGGTGCGGTGCTGTTGAGATGGAATGTGCCTCTATTATGGCTGTTGGACAATTCCGTCAAAAAGAGGTGTATCAATTCTTATATGCTGCGGATTGTTTAGATGAAAGTAGTTGGAATAAACGTGTGCTTGGGAATATGCCAACCGATTTAAGAGAGAGGATAATTGTAATTGCAACAGAACTTGCATGCAGATTATAATTAGTCGCATTACTCTTACCTTGTCGGGATAATCACAACTGAACAAAACAGCATCCGACTTCTTAGCTGGATGTTTTTGCGTCTGATTCAACCAACAGTCGAAAAAACCGTCAACCAAATAGAAAACCGTTCCATTGACCTTTGCGTGTCTGTCCTCTATAATGTAAGTGTAAGCTTACAAAAAATAATTTGGAGGCATGAAATGGAACTAAATAAAACGATTTTTTCTCTCAGAGGCGAAAAAGGATATACACAGGAACGGCTCGCCGAAATGCTCGGTGTATCGACTGCCGCAGTCTCGAAATGGGAAACGGGCAACGCTTATCCCGATATTATGCTGCTCCCGAAGATTGCGGAAATATTCGATGTTTCCGTCGATTATCTTCTCGGCTATGATATGACAAGCAAAAAAACGGTCGAGGAAATCGTCGCACAGGCAAACGAATTACGTCGTGAGCTGAAAAATGATGAGGCAGAAGCTCTGATCGAACACACACTGGCGCGCTATCCAAACAATATGAGGCTCAGATTCGAGCTTGCACGTCATCGTTTTGTCAATGCAAGATATAAGAAAAAAGCCGAGCGGGACACACTGCTTTCCGAAGCTGAAAATGATTTTCTCTATATATCCGAGCATGATGATAACAAAGCCCGCCGCGACTGGTCTTTGAATTATCTGACAACGATCAGCTTGATTCGCAAAGACTATATAAAAGCGACGGAATACAATAATATGCTGCTCGACACGAAAGGACTGTACCCGAGGGTTACGTCAGCCGTGATACGAATGAATCAATCTCACGACGAAAAGGCATTGAACGAGGCAAGAGATGTTTTGTACGGCTGTGTGTATGAGGGTTCTCTGATTCTCCCGTGGATCACGTCATATTACATGGAAAAAGAAGATTACGACGCTGTTATTAAAGAGAATCTTCGAGCTGTCAAAGTCTTTGAGAGGTTTTCCGATGTTGGCTGGATATACGAAACGCTGTCCGAATGTTACGAAGTGATAGCGCTCGCATACGCATATAAAAAGGATTATGACAGTTGTCTCAATAGTCTTGAAAAAGCTTGTGAAAACGCTGTCATTTACGATAAACAGGGGTATCAAACCACTTATAATGTCTATGATACTGCGTATGATATTGCGATTGAGGAAGATAATCACTCATTTTGCCGCTCCATGCTTGATGCGTTGGCATCTTCGGAACGTGATATCTATGCACCCATTCGTGAAACGGAGCGATATATAACCATAATCACAAAACTGCAAGACGCAGACAACTGAACAAAACAGCATCCGACTCCACGGTGATCATATCACTCCCGAGCCGGATGTTTTGCGTGTGAACGGCTGCAAACGTTGCGGAAAATGCGCGGGAAAATAAAAACATCACCGTATGGGTGTACGCCTGCACGGTGATTTTGCTTTGAATACAAAAAACGGATTGATATGGAAAAATGATAAAGCTCAGAAAACGTGGAGTTATCATTTCAATGATGCTCTCCATTCGTTTATCATATAATTTACTTCTTCCGCAGTCATTTTTGATGCAAAGTCCCACGCTTTTGGAAAATGAGTTTTGATAAAATTCGATTGATCTTTTTGAGACAAATTATCAGACGGAATCAATAATTTTTGCATATGAATTGCTCGGACAATTTGTTTGAATATTTTATTTTTCTTGTCATCAGAGAGCTGATTATAACGCTTAACAATAATATTACCTAGTGACTCCTGTTTAACAATCTCGTCATATACGTTATCGATTTGAGTCTCTTTTTCAACTTTAACAGGAATATCAGAAGTAAATACACCTTTCATGTGAGTGGGAGCAATTGCGTTATTGTCTTCGCCACATTCATATATACTTCCTTTTATGTTGTTGTAAAAATCAAAAAGCATATTATCAAAATGCTCGATAAATACTACTTTGTTATCTTCATTCTCGCTGAATGAAACCCATTTATAAGAGCGGTTCCATATGTATAGCAAAGCAGTACAATAATTTGGCGTAAAACATATCACAGGTTTAGATATTGCATTTCCTTTTGTCGAAAAAGGTTTCAATTGTTTGATATTCTGTATTTGAGTTCCGTGATAGAGTATCATATTTCCCCTTTGAAAATTCAGTTTTATCATGATAATTATAATCCCAAATCATTCTTTTGTAAAGTGGCGTTTGCCTGGCATTAAGATAATGCACAGTGAAAAGCCGTATGGGTGTACGCCTGTACGGT
>CALCRH010000254.1 GCA_937894515.1 uncultured Clostridia bacterium
CGGATGTAGGTCTCGTCGGTCTTCCCAACGCCGGTAAGAGCACTCTTTTGAGCGTTGTTTCCCGCGCTCATCCCAAAATTGCGGACTATCCCTTTACAACTTTGCACCCGAACTTGGGTGTAGCAAATATTGATGGGCGAGAGATCCTGATGGCGGATATTCCGGGACTTATTGAAGGGGCATCCGAAGGGACAGGACTTGGCACCCACTTTTTAAAACATGGGGAAAGGTGCTCTATTTTAATTCATTTAATTGGGAACAACAATTGTCTTCTCTATAATTTTTCCATCTCTGATTCTAATTAACTTGTCTGCAAATCCAGCAAGATAATTGTCATGCGTAACCATTACAATAGTCTGACCGCCTTTGTTTATCTCACCGAAGAGCTTCAGGAATATGTCGATCTCGGTCAGATGAAAATGCGTCCGGCTGTGGAGCTTTCCTATTGCAGCGAAGAAACCCAGCGCAACGTCGTTGACCGCATCCTCGAAACCGAAGCCTTCCCGTCTCACGATCAGGCAATCCGCATCCGAAAGGCCGATGAACAGGGCTATGCCACCTATGAATGTATCCAGGACATCATGGACGAGCAGAAACCCAATCAGAAGCCCAAATTCAAATTCAGCTACGAACGACTCGATCCTCTTATTCCTCAGGGCCTTACGGTCAAGGAACAGGAGGATTTTGTTGTTAAGGCACTGGAGACCTATAAAAGGCTCCTTCAGAAACAGCGCGAAGGTAGATAACCTTCCGCTTCTCATTCACAAACCAAATACAAAGGAAAAAGAAAGGAAAAAACAATGTTTACCAAAATCAAAAACAAGATTCAGAACGCAGCTATCCGTGTCCAGTCCGTCATCGCCTCCAAAAAGGCTGAAGGTTACGTCGATTCCGGCGTAAAGATCCTGATTGCCGTTGTCATCGGCGCGCTCCTGCTCGCCGGTCTCTACGCTCTTTTCAACACCACGATCATGCCGACCGTGACCTCCAAGATCACCGGTCTGTTCAGCTACTCCGGAACCTGATCGTAAACCGTAAAATTTCAGTATAACAAAAAAGAAAGACGAGGTAAAAAGTATGTTTCAGAAGATCAAGAATAAGGTAAACTCCATCGCAATCAAGGCACAGACCGCCATCGCTTCCAAGAAGGCGGAGGGCTATGTGGACTCCGGCGTGAAGATTCTCATCGCCGTTGTCATCGGTGCGCTCCTGCTCGCCGGTCTCTACGCTCTCTTCAACACCACGATCATGCCGACTGTGACCTCCAAGATCACCAGTCTGTTCAGCTACTCCGGAGCGAAGTAATCCGGTAAGTCAAAGTTCCAAGCGGAGGGGTATCACAGAAATGCGGTATCCCTCCGCATTTCTTTTCAAAGGAGGCAGTTATGATTTCAATGATTCGACCTATCACACCGATTATTCCGAGACAGTTCCCGGCATTCCATAGTGCGGACTGGACTGTTCTCTTGAATATGTCGGTCATTTTTCTTGTCAGCATATTTGCGGCGTTTTGTATCAGCAGATATGCGGCAAATAAACACGACGGCAACAAGTCCAAAACAGCGTGGCTCTTTATCGGCATTACGGCTCTCGTAACAATGGCTCTGTTCTGTTTTTTTGGATGTGCTGCAACCACCATCAAGGGTATTATTTTATGCCTTATCCTCGCATTCTGCTCTTATAGTGATCTGAAATCACGGGAGTGCGATGACTACCCACATTTAATGATCGTGATTGCAGCTTTCATCGGAATAGAACTGACGGCTCTGCCGGGAATGTTCCTCTCGGCTCTCGCCGTATTTGCTATCATGTTTCTCGCAATGTTTATGAAAGCGACAGTAAACGGAGCCGACCTGAAGCTGGCAACTGCCTGCACCTTTCTTCTCGGTTTTGAAAAAGGTGTAGCAGGACTGCTTGTAGGACTTCTCGTTGCCGTTATCGTCAATCTCATCAAAAAGAATAAAGGCGGGTTTCCGCTTATCCCGTATCTTGCCATCGGTTACATGATGGCATATTTCATTTAAGGAGGAAAAAGACAAATGAACAGCAAACCTAAAAGCAAACCGAAAAACAGAACCATTATCGGTATCGTTTGCATGGTTCTTGCGGTGGCGATCACATTCCTTATCGCTCCCGCAGTCAATAAACTGACGACCGATACCGTCGAAGTGGTACGACTCAGCACAGATGTTTTGCAGGGTTCCAAAATCAGTGAAGGTCAGGTTGAAATCGTAAAGATGAAAACCGACACCGTGCCTTCCGGTGCATTTACCCAAACGGCAGAGGTTGTCGGTAAGTATGCGGCATCCAATCTGTATGCCGGCGACTGTCTGACAAAAGCAAAAGTGACAGGCAATTCCAATACGGCAGACGATACCTTTATGTCCCTCAACGGGCAGAAATACGCTATGAGCTTCACGATTGACAGTTTCGCCGCCGGTCTTTCCGGTAAACTCAAAAACGGCGATATTATCAGCTTGGTAATAATGGATAAAAGCACCGGCAAATCCATTATGCCCGCCGAGTTTAAGTATGTGAAAATCATTACGACTACGACTGCCGGAGGTGTTGACCAGGATAAGGTTGTCAAGAATGATGACGGCAGCTATGAGCCGCCGAGTACGGTAACGCTTCTGGTCAATGCGACACAGGCACGACTGCTTGCCGAATATGAAGAAAGCACTATTAACTGTGTGCTTGTTTACAGAGGAACGGTCGAGAACGCCAATAAGTTCCTTGAAAAGCAGGATGCGTACTTTGCCACGAAAGGAGAAGGCGGACAGACGACCGATACCTCTACCGCTACCGAAACAAGCGGCGGAAAGGATATTATCCAGCAGGCAAATGACATCATCAACGGCAATGCCGGTTATTACGATGTAAACGAGGCGGTGAAGAACAATGGCTAAAATCATTTCCGTTTGCGGTTCTCCCAACTGCGGCAAAACGACTGCCGCACTCAAAATTGCTATGGAGATCTACGGGCTGGATAACAAAAAGCCGGTTCTGTTCCTCTCTCCCGACCTCAATGTGCCGTGCCTTGCGTATATCTTCCCCCACGCCAAAGACAGTGAGCTTTATTCTGTCGGCGTGGCTCTGGATAAGACGGAGGTTTACCGTGAGGATGTTATGCGGCAGATCAATAATATCAAAACGCTTTCCAATTTCGGCTTTCTCGGATTTAAGTCCGGCGAAAACCGTTATTCCTATCCCGCACCTACCGAAGATAAGATTCTCGGCTTCTTCCAGTCTATGAAAGATATTGCCGAGTATGTGGTTATCGACTGCACAAGCGGTTACGATGACCTTATCTCTCAGCTTGCCAAAAGCCATGCGGATACCGTTATTCAGATGGTGACTCCCGACCTCAAATGTATGTCGTATTACGCATCGTGTGCCGAACAGTTCGAGCATCTTGCCGACCGCCGTATCAAGGTGATGAACCTTGTGGATGTTGACCTGTTCCTCCCCATCGGAGAGGTCAGCGAGCATTTTCACGGCATCGACTTTACGCTCCCTTATTCGAGAACACTCAAACAGCAGACGATTACGGGTACGCTTTCCGAGAGGATTCCCGATGCGGCGTACAGAGGTGTGGCAAAGGAAATCGCAAAGGCGGTGATCTGATGAGCAATGAAATCGACTTTGTTTCTCTGCTCCACAAAACTCAGGGATATATCTCTCAGAACTATGCCGCCGCCCTTGCCGACAGTTCCAAATACGGACAGCTTCGGTCATATATCGAAAAGTATCTGCACGATACCGGCTACACCGTAAAGGACTATTCCTTTTCCGATCTTGCCGACCGTCTTTACTGCGAAATGGCGGA
>CALCRH010000255.1 GCA_937894515.1 uncultured Clostridia bacterium
GAACAGTTGCTTTCAAGTGATACAAGCGAGATGTGGGATGAGATGATAAAGTAAAGAAAACCGGGTCATATCGAGTGTTCTTATAGTGTTTGAGAAACGCTATAAGAACACTCGCTTTTTATTTCAAAGCGAGTTCGTGGAGATGTCCTTCACTATTTGATGAAGCCCTTTGCGGGCTTCTTTTTTTATCCAGCAACGGTGCTGGGAGCGTAACTCACGACAACACCTTTCCGCGTATTGATGGATACCTCGGTATTCGGAATCGGCAGAACGTCGGGAATGTCGATGACACCTACACAGTTATAATGGATGGTAAGTTTCTGTTCCCACACACCGTCAATCTTTTGTGCCTGATCCACTTCAATGTACTGAATAAGCTCATTGAGCATCTTCGGTGTCAGTTGTTTTGCACGGGTGTATTTGCGGACGGTGGCAATGAACATATCGGCAGTCACGGACTGGCTGTTGGATTTATCCAAAGCTGTTTTCGCGGTCTTTATCTTCTCTGTGACATCCGCCTGTTCTTCCTCGTATTTCTTAGACATTCGGGCGAAACGGTCATCAGAGATTTTGCCGGATACGTTATCCTCATAGAGCTTCTCAAACAGATTGTCCAGCTCGCGGTCACGCGCCTGTAATGCGTACAGCTCTTTTTGAAGGTTCTGACGCTCGATCACGGCGTTCTTTTGAGAGTGTCCCATTACCGCTTGGGCAAATAGGTCTTCGTATTTGCTGGCAAAACGGGTCAAACGCCGTATCTCACCGAACACGACCTGTTCCAAAAAATCTGTGCGAATGTAATGCGTAGAGCTGCATGGACCACGACAGCCTTTGTAATTGGAACAGCTGAAGAATTTGATATTTGCATTGCCGGTGTTCACATGATAGTGAAGGTTCTTTCCGCATTCGGCGCAAACGACCAATCCAGAAAACATATTCACTTCACCGCTGTGCATCTTTTTCTTTCGGGATTTGCCGCGCTTTTCCTGTACAGCTTCCCACACCGCACGCTCAACAATCGGCTCATGAACGTCCTTGAAAACAGCGATGTTTTCCGGGGCGTTTTCTATACGCTTCTTGAGCTTGTACGACTTGGAATAGGTTTTGAAGTTAATGACATCACCGCAGTATTCCTGCAAGGTGAGCATCTTGCAAACCGTCGAACTGTTCCAATGGGTTGCAGGGCGTGTCTTGGTGCTTCCGGCTCTATGTACGCCCTTGGAAATCCAGTAGGATTGTGGCGTCAGAATTTCATCGCGCTCTAATTGTGCGGCGATCTGTTCTGATCCCATCCCTTCCAAATACATAGCATAGATGCGCTTGACAACGGCTGCCGCCTCTGCGTCGATGATCCAATGCTTGGGGTTCTCCGGGTCTTTGGTGTAGCCGTATGGCGGCGGGCTTAAAGGTTCACCGGCGTTACCTTTGATTTTGTTGCTGATGCGGCGCTTCTTGCTGATGTCGCGGGCGTACCATTCGTTGAACAGGTTCTTGATCGGGGCAAGCTCATTGTCGCCCTCGGCGGTGTCGATGCCGTCTGAGATCGCCACAAGGCGAATATCATGGGACGGGAAAAATTCCTCCATCAGTCTGCCGACTTCAATATAGTTTCTGCCCAAACGTGACATATCCTTTACGAATACCGCAGATGCGTGTCCCTGTTCCAGCTCCGCCATCATAGCGTTGAAGCCCGGACGATCCATCGTAACGCCGGATACACCGTCATCGACGAATGTGACAAGATTGGTATAGCCCATATCCTTTGCCGTCTTGGTCAGGAGCTTTTTCTGATTTTGGATGCTGTAGCTTTCGCCCTCAAGGTTATCGTCCCTCGAAAGGCGGGGATACAAAAACGCGGTATTCTCGCGTGATTTTACACTGCTTGACTTTTTCATAAGTCCTCCTTTCCGGCAGTCAAACAGCGATATTTACGATGTAAGGATACCACGGTTTTCTGCCGTTGTCACGTTTGTCAGTTTGATTTCGATGTTATACGCTGACCTCTGATTTCATCAGCCTCATAAGAATACTTCCAAAGGTTTCATGCCCGTCCTCACGGAACACGGGCGTAACGATAAACTTCTTGCCGTCTATCATGTAGGTAGTGACTTTTTTCATAGATTTTGCTTCGGAAGTCTGCTTGCTTTCAGTTTCGTTTTTCATAAGCAAATGCCTCCTGTTATGATAAAATGCCAACCGCACCGAAAGGATTGAGAACTTCTACATAGTCAAAAAAACGGTGCGGCTGGCACTTTGCTTGATTTAAGTTTTGGTATGTTTCATCTTCGCCGCATTTGCCACGCGCCCCCGGCGAATAGGGATGATACAGGCCGCCGCTGGCGCGGCTGTCATAACTCCGCAGCGTCGTGCGTAACGTGCGCCGCAGGGTTCCCCCTCAAGTCTGTGGGAGGGCGTGAGCAAGTTTCATTATCCGCCGTGCTGTCATCGCGTCCCGCTTGCCAAAGCGGGATGTAAGATGCCGTAGATCGCTCGGAGGGCTTGTCCTCGTCATGGCGGCGGTTCTTACTCGCTATCACACGGTTTTTGTGCCTGTATCACCGTCTATTCAATTTTCAAGGATCATGGAAAGCCACGCAGTTATGCGTCCCTTCACCTATCGCCGTTTTGAGGGCTGTTTGGCACCCTGTTTTTGAAAAATTT
>CALCRH010000256.1 GCA_937894515.1 uncultured Clostridia bacterium
CGGTGTAAGCCGCGGAGGTATATAGCCGGGAGCCGGCCAGAGTAATGATACCCTCGGCCATGTAGGCTGCGCCCATGTGCTCCATCTCTTTCTGCCGGGCACCGGTCTCTTTCAGCACGTGGGGGATGGTCCAGGGTTTGGACCAGTCCACGCAGAAGTGCATGGTGCCCACGCTGTCCAGATGGCAGATGCTGCCCTGATTGAACGCCACGAAGGGCAGGTCATACTTTTTGATGAGCTGCTGCAGGCCCTGCGTCAAACGGTCGCCCATGCGGCCGGCCACCTCGCAGGCGTTGCGCTTCTGGATCTCGCACAACGTGGTGTAGCCTGCCACGCAGGAGATGGGCGTGGCCGCCATGGTGCCGCCGCACATGGCCTTGGTCACTTTCTTTTTGCCCTTGGCGCTGTCCAGACCGGCACCTAAGTGCGCCATGCAGTCGGCGTGGCCGCCCACGCCGCCGGCGCCGGGATAGCCGCCGGCCACGATCTTGCCGAAGATGGTCAGGTCCGGGTCAATGCCGAAATAGCCCTGAGCGCCGCTGGGGCCGATGCGGAAGCCGCAGACTACCTCATCACAAATCAGCAAAGCGCCGTACTTGTGGGCCAGTTCCTCGCAGCCTTTGACGAATTCCTTGGATACCGGACGGGTGCCACTCTCCGGCCCTACGGGTTCAATATAGACCGCGGCGGTGCCGCCATCCAGTTTATGCTGTTTCAGTTTGCGCTCCAAGTCCTCCAAGTCATTGGGGAAGAACTCATCGGTGTGCTTGTGGACGAAGGAGGGCACGCCTTTGGACATGATGCTCTTGGTGCCGGGGACGCGCATACCGTAGGCCAACTGATCAGACCAGCCGTGGTAAGCGCCGCCCATTTTCAGCACGTTTTTGTGGCCGGTTTTCAGACGCGCCACACGCATGGCGCACATATCCGCCTCGGTGCCGCTGCCCAGCATACGGAACTTCTCCACGGAGGGCACCAGATCGCTGATCTTCTTGGCCAGCTTGTACTCGTACTCGTGGAACAGACCGGTGGAGGGACCGCAGGTGTTCAGCAGGTCGATGACTGCGTTGCGGACAACGGGGTCATTGGAGCCGATGATGGTGGGGCCGCCCGCCTGAAGCAGGTCGTAGTACCAGTTGCCGTCGAGGTCATAGAGCTTGTTGCCCTCTGCCTTTGTGATTACTATCGGGAACGGGTAGTTGAAAGCAAGGTTATGCTGTACGCCGCCGGGAATGACCTGCTTTGCCTCAGCGATCATTTCCTTCGACTTCGCGCACTTCACGTCAAAATAATTGTCGCAGTAGTTTTTCAGGGCCTTGGGCTTGATGGAATAAATGGGCTTTTTGATAAGCTCATCGAGCTGCTCCGTCACGGCCTCGGCATCAAGATATTCGTCGATCGCAAATCCGTTGTATGCCATAAAAGATACCTCCCCAAATGTTATAATAATATAAGTATAGGCTAACATCTTACGGAGGAAAAGTCAAGGAACGAAACGAAAAAGCCGCTGTGGAAATTCCACAGCGGCAGTTATTCTTTGTCCTCAGGAAATGGGCACCAGGTTGCCCAGTACGCAATAGCGGTAGTTGTTGGCCTCGTAGGAACAGGTACACAAAGTGACCATGCGGCCCTCCGGGGCACCCAGAGAAGTCTTGAAAGTGGAGCGGTTATAAAAACTCTGCCGGTTGGCCGCATCGTGACCGGTGGCAAACACCGGGTCATCATGGGGGCAGACGATACCGGCCCACAGGTCCAGACGGTAGTTCTGGCCGGGGGTCAGGATATACATATAAGGGTGAGAGTAATAATAACTGCTGTTTTTATAGTAGCTGATGGAGGCGAACATGGAGCCGTTGGACATATGGTGACCGTAAAGGATGGAGTTATCGTCCTGAAAACTCTGGTTGTTCATATGTTCCAGGAAAATACAGCCGTTGGCGTCCTCGTTGCCGTTGATGTCGTGATGCAGATAGAAGTCGTCAGTGGAGGTACCCCGCATGATGGGGTAGTTAATGGGGGTGTAAGGGCTGTAAATATATCCGATGACGTCGGAATAGTTACTGCGGTA
>CALCRH010000257.1 GCA_937894515.1 uncultured Clostridia bacterium
AAATCATTCCACCGTCAAAGGCATAAATTGAGTTGCTTTTTAATTCTGAACGAATCATTTCGGATATGTTATGTAATTTTCCTTCATCACTAATAAGTGAGCCATGCCAAGCAATCGGTTTTTCGTTTTCAAGAATAATCAATGTACTCCAACCGCCGACATCAGTAACCTCGTAAATTTCAGAGTTATCATCAAAAAAGTAATCTTCCAACGCATCAAACAACAACTTTGTAGCTCCATCGGATAAGCGGTAATACTCCTTGCTTTTCAGCGAATAATCAGAAAAACCGTTTCCGAAGGTATAGCGAGTAAGCCAAACCCTGCCTTTTGAGTTTATGGTAAGATGCTGAAACACTTCATCATCCGGTTTTGGCATAGGACCATAGCAAATATTTTCCGAATCAATACGAATGGATTTAATAGTATCCGTTTTACTCATTGTTTAAGCCATCGCCCTTATTTGAAATATCGAGGACTTCACCAAGTATTTCTGTATTAAGTTCTTGCATTGCTCGCATACTCTTTTCTTTCTCGGCATAGAGCATTTCGAGTTGTCGATTCAAACTTTCAATTTTATCCATAGTATCGGCATAAACCGTGAATGCCTCAACAACTTCGGCATCATTTTCAAAGGTCGGGCGCATGGCAAATTTTTTATGGATCATAAATACCTTTTCGACCTCTGCAAAGCGAATGGTGATCTGGTTGACATTTTGTTTCACGATAATGCCGTCACCGTAGTTCTTATGATTTACCTCAACATTGAGCAAAGAAATCTCTTTATACGGCTCTATACTCAGTTCCAAATCTCTAATCTCTTTTTCAAGTTCTTCGATTTTCTTTTGACGCTTCGCCGCTTCCTGCTCCCGAAGTTGTTCTAACTTGTAGGACTTAATGCTTTCTTGCTTTGAGATGTGCGTTAGTCCATCGAAAAGATTATATCCACGACAGCAGTACAAAAAGTCGAAGGCGAGCAGATGTAAGCTCTCATCCGGATAAAAGTCCCCACTGTTTATCAACTCGTGATACTTGTCGATCAAAGTCGGGTGTTCTTTCAGTGCTTCAACGATCATGTCGCAAAGGGCATAATAGTTCTTTAATTTGAAGTCTTCACCGGCACCGATGTCCATGCCGAACTCAATGTTCTTTGCAAATTCTTCAGCTTCACTATATCGGTAGATGTAGTTGTGTTCCGGATCAATGAATGTCATGTAGCAAGATGCGGCATGACGGTCTTGCTTGTACTTATAAAAGCGAGGAAATGCTTTCTGACGGAGTTTTTCTATTTCATCGAGGAATGTGTCCAAATGCTTTTGCTTCAAATCAATGTCGCCGTCATCCGGTGCAAACAACACCTCACGGAAAAGTCTTTCGACTTCATCGGGATATTCCTCCGCCAACTTAACAATGCCATTCGTTGGCGACACCTGTGCATTGTCTATCATATTGGAGCATTCTTTTTTTGCCTCTTTGAACAGAGAGGAAAAATCTTCCGGTTTATTATCTGAGAACCAAACAGAACGAAATTGCTGTACGGCTCTCCATTTGAAAACCTCGTTATGCTCCGAATCGTTAAACAAAGCATAATTGCTTTCGTATCTGTTTATAAGTTCATGAAGATTATTCGTGTTCATCGCTCAAACCTCTCATCCAGTAGTCTTTCATTTTTTGGAGAAATTCTTTGGTAATAGGAAACCCGGAACTTTCTCCGATAATTGAATCCGTTCCGCAATAAGGGCATTTTGCCGTGCCATATCTATCACACGGATTGTCATCCTCAAGCCACTCGGTTATTTCTTTCGGATCAAAAATGGTCAAGCAGTCAAAGCAACCGCACTTCTTGTCGTGTTGCAGTGCTTCTTTATGGTTATTACTATAACGATGTGCAACTACATAATCCGGTTCTTCTTTTCTTGTTCGAGACACGAGAATCACTCCTCATCCATTAACATCATTTCTTCAAGCCAGTCATCAATTTTGCGGTTTTCGTCATCCTTCAGCCGTTCCTGAGCTTCGTATGGAATATCACCGTAATCTGCAACCGGATAGTTTTCTATAACTACTAACTTTTTGTTTCGCCGCAGCAACATTTCTTTGGTAAGATCACGCTCTCTCTGACAAGTGATATACCGCTCCGGGCCGTGCCTTGTTTTGATAGTTGCGACTGAAATGTCATACGGCGGGTACTTTGATGTTTCAATTAGATTGTTGTGCGTTTTAATCTTGCCTTCACTGAGCAATCCTGCTTCCTGAATAATACCTTTCGTATTAACAAGAGGATAAGGGACATCTTTTGCCTTGAACTGCTGTTTGCCGGCAATGGTTCCGATCTTCCACTTGCCGTTATTTGAGATGGGAACGATAACCTTTGTGCCGATACGATGAAATGCAGAATTGGAGC